>CAKZJW010000065.1 GCA_937120495.1 uncultured Oligoflexia bacterium | reverse complement strand
ACAAACAAAATCATCCCAATTGATGGCACTTGTGTAAGAGTAGGCTCCCTTAGATGTCACTCTCAAGCTTTTACTATAAAACTAAAAAAGACTGTTGATATTAAAACTGTAGAAGAGCTTCTTAGTAGTCATAATGATTGGACAAAACTAATTCCCAATTCAAAAGATGAAACGATATCAAAACTTACCCCAGCTGCAGTTTCGGGAACCTTAGATATTCCCGTTGGGAGAGTTCGAAGTATGACTTTGGGGGATGAATATATTAATGCTTTTAGTGTTGGTGATCAGCTTCTATGGGGAGCAGCCGAACCACTTAGAAGAATGCTTCAACTACTGCGCTAATCCATGCTTTTTAGCAACTTTATCAAAGTAGTGCATAACAACTTTAGCGTGTTGTCTTTTTTCAACATAGCTTCCAGGGTAAAAACTTTTCTTAAATCCATAGGCTACAATATCTTTAAGTCTTTTTAGTGGAATATCAAAGTTATCAACGGCAAGTCTGTATTCATCTGTAACTGTCGTATTTGATACTAATCTGTTATCTGTACAGATTGTCGTGGCCATTCTATTTTCAAGCATATCTTTAAACTTATGCTCTTTTATATTAGTAAGAAGTGGATTAGTTTGTATATTACTCGTAAGACAAACTTCGATAACAGTTCTTTTATCTGCAATAAATGATGCAAGATTATCAATATACTTTTCTTTATTTTTTATTTCAGGATCTACAATTAGCTCAGGAATAAATAATGAGTATCCGTGTCCAATTCGATCTGCATAACAGTCTGTGATTGCCTGAAACACGCTTTCCGCTCCATATGCTTCTCCTGCGTGAACAGTTTTATGCATAAAGTTTTTATGGGCAAATTCATATGCTTCTTTAAATCTATTTGGTGGATAGCCTTCTTCTTGTCCAGCAAGATCTATCCCAACGATAGGTAATCCTTTTTCATCACGAAGACGTACACTTGCTCTAGCAAGCTCCATTGATGCCAGAACAATAACTTCCATAGGCTTAAAATATTTCATCACATTAAAGAGATTAGTGTAATAAGGAGAAAAACCAGTTGGACCAAACATTCTCATAGCACAACAAATTATTCCGTAATTAAACTTGGGCTTTCCAAGCTCGGTCACTTCTTTTGAATTATTGTATTCTTTTTTGGCTTGTTCTAGACCTTTGTTTGCAGCAATTAAAACCTCATCAAGTGTTAAACCAATTGAAGTATTCATCAAAAGTTGAGGAGCAAATCTAACTTCTATATAACACACATTTTCAGCGAGATTATCTAGTGCTAATTCATACGCTGCCCTTTGAATATTTTCAGAGTTCCTAAGGACTCCACATGTGTATTTAAAGCCTTCAAGATATTCACCAAGGTTTGCATATGACTTTTTAAAAACTTTTTCTCTAAGACCTTCTTCAGTGTTTGAAGGCAATTCAATTCCAGATGACTTGGCCATCTCAATCATACTACTTAATCTTAATGATCCATCTAGGTGAAGGTGAAGATCGGACTTTGGCATTTCTTTTAAAAATTCTGTTGTGTATTGCATAATTAACCTTGTGAATGAGAACATTTTTACATATATAGCTTAATACAGCAATGAAACTTAAACAGATCGAATCGAATATTAAAGATAATCTTGATTATCAAACCAAACAAAAACACTCTGATGTTGTCGATGACTATTATGGCTTTAGTGTCTATGATATTGAATCCTCATTAGTTGATAATGCACAAGTCAAATTTCCAAATGGTAACTATAAATCTTGGGGAAAGTCTCTCTACGCTGGAAGCGAAGCTTGGATTGGACTTCATCCTAGACAGCTTCAAACGACTTATTATGAGTTAATTGAATGTTGTAGGGAGTTAGATCTCAAAGAAGGTGAGATTCTTTGTGACTTAGGGGCCGGATTTGGCAGAGCCGGGATTGTAATTGGAGAGCTCTATCCGAAATCATTTTTTATAGGGGTAGAGATAGTTTCTCAAAGAGTAGAGGATGGAAATAAGATTTATAAAAATAAAGGGTTCTCTAATTGCAAACTTATAGAAGAAAATTTAGACAATCCAAACTGTATTCCAATTAGTGATTATTATTTTATTTATGACTTTGGTATTGTTAGCCAGATAAATAAAGTGTTAGAAAAACTTTCAGATATTTCCTCAAATAAAAAAATTAAAATAATTGCTCGTGGAAGAGGCGTTAAAACTCTTATAGAAAATAATCATCCTTGGCTTACAGTTTTTGAAATAAAGCATTTTGAAACATTCTCAATCTTTTCGAGTCATTCAAGTTAAAGTCTTACTTTTTTATAGAGTTAAACCTTTCTTTGTTAAGCTTTTGTTAGGATTGTCAGAAGCCATTGAACAAGTCGATTTGAGCGTTTATATAAGCTCCATAGTTAATAACAAATGGAGAACACACATGAAAAAATTACTTATCCTATCTTTATCACTAATTACACTAAACTCATTTGCATTAGAGAAACCTATTGTTGAGCTATCTCATTCTAATAGCCTTGAATATACAACTCGGTTTGATATCAATAAGGATTTAGGACGTGCTTGGGTTGTTGTAACACAAATAGACGATTCTTTTGATGAAGATACTTATGAAACAGATTTTAGAGTAAAAGTTGAAGGTCTTAGCTACAATACCGAGACAAAAGAAATTATTTTTATTGATAAGAAAGGAATTGAATCAGTTTGTGGAAGGCTAAAAGAGAAAAGATCATTTTTTAGACCGGAAAGGTTAACTTTAACTTCAAATTGTAAAATAGATAAAGAAATTGTTACTGTGGAATACGATGATGGATTTATAATTAAAAATGTTCTGAAAGCAAGATTTTATTTTACTAGATAATTGAAATGGCTATTTAGCTCTTTAGATTCTAAGGAGCTAATTGTCTTTTCATTTTTTGTACTTATAGCTTCAGCTTCTTCTTTAGATAAATTTAACTTCTCAATGCTTTCAGTTTTTAAAATATGAATAAGAGGAAATGGAGATCTGTTTACGTAGTTTGCAGGCTCATCGAATTGCATACCATCAAAGATAAATTTAGGGTGAAAACCAACAAGTTGATATATCTTAGAAAGATCATTTTCCTCTAAGAGAGCTTCAAGTTCCCCAATAAAATCATTAAATTCAAAAAAATCATCACTGGCATTAGGCGTTATAAAAAGAGTTGTTTCAAATTCTTCTGAGTTTAATTTCCCTAGTTCATCAATAAAAGCCTGATAAATTTTGTCGAAAGAAGAATTCTCACATAAAGAAAAAATGATTTTTCCTTTCTCATAAGGGGTCTTCGCGAATGGGCAAAGGTTGAGTCCGATAATCGTCTTTTCCAACCATGATTTAGTGAGTGCTAGGTAATCCATGTATATATCTTTACAGTTTTGTAAGAGGAAGTCACAATAATATTAATTAGAAATTAACTTAGGGGGAAGAATGTCTTTTAACTCAAAGACTAGGGTTCTAGTATTATTAAGTGTAGTAAGTTTGGTGAGTAGTTGTGCTTCCAGTAGAATTTCAGGTTGGTTTAAATCCGATAGTAAAATTTCTCTATCAAAAGCAGAATCTAAAAAGCTTAGAAGTGAAGCATTAGTTCACTGGAATAAAAGACATGTTAAAGCTGAGCTAGAGATGGCTATTGAAAAATATAAAAAACTATCTAATTCTACAAATGAAAATTATAAATATTTAACACGCTTGTCTCGAGCGCACTATTTTTTAGCAGACGCTCACTATAGTGATATAGAGACGAAAAAGAAGTTTTGGGAAATAGGAACTAGCTTTGGTGAGAAAGCCATGGCCACAAATGAAAAGTTTGCTCAAGCGATGAAAGATTCTGAAAATCCAAAAGTAGAGGAGCATCTAGGCCTTCTTGGAAAAGACGAAGTGGCTGCAATGTACTGGACAGCTTCAAATCTTGGAAAGTGGGCTAAAAACTCTGGGATTGCTACAACGTTAAAATATAAAACATTGATAAAGTCACTTGTTTCAAATGTTGAAAAGCTTGATCCTAAGTTTTTTTATTCAGCAGCTGATAGGTATTGGGGAGCATTTTTCGCTCTTGCACCAGGTTTTGCTGGAGGGGATATGGATAAGAGTAAAAAACGCTTTGAGAAAAACTTAAAAGAAGCTCCAACTTATCTTGGTACAAAGGTTTTGTATGCTGACTATTATATGACTAAGAAAGATAATAGAAAAAAATACAAAAAGCTTTTAAATCAAGTCTTAAACTCTAAGGTAAATGATCCAAATATCATTTCTGAAAATATTATAGAGAAAATGAAAGCTAGAAAATTATTAAAAGATATTGACGACAAATTCTAAGGTATAAAAATGAAAATATTAATTTTATCACTTTGTATTTTATTAAATACAGCATATGCAAAAAAAGTTAAATTTGGAACAGTAGCTCCTGCAGGTACACCTTGGGCCCAGACTCTTGAAGATATTAAGAAGAGAGTTAAGAAAAAAAGTAAGGGTAAACTTAAAATTAAAACCTACCTTGGTGGTCAATTAGGTGGAGAATTAGAAATCCTTCAAAAAATTAGACGTGGAAATATTCAAGGTGGTGGATTAACTTCAGCTGCTCTTGCCTCAGTTGTCCCTGAGCTTGATGTTCTTGAGCTTCCTTATTTATTTGAAAGCTACGAAGAGGCAGATTATGTTTTAGATAATCATTTGTTTGAAGTTTTTGAAGCACTATTTGCAAAAAAAGATCTAGTTCTTGTTACTTGGGCAGAAAATGGTTGGAGAAATATTGGACACAAATTTAAAACAATAAAGAATCCAGAAGATCTATCTGGAGAAAAAATGAGATCTCAAGAAAGTAAGGTTCACTTAGCTTTCTGGAAAGCACTAGGTGCCGCTCCTCAAGCAATCTCAACTGCTGAAACTCTTCCCGCTCTTCAAACTGGAGTTGTAAAAGGTTTTGATAATACGCCACTATTTACTCTTGCAGCTGAGTGGAATACGGCCATTAAATTTTTCAGTATGACTAAACATATCTACCAACCTGCAGCTATTGTTTATAGTGCTCGTTTTTGGAAAAAGACTAATGCAGAAGATAAAAAAATTCTATTAGATCGTGGACGCGCTCTTGCTCCTGAGTCAAGAATTTCTGTTCGTGCTCTTGGTGATGAGTTGGTTTCAGTTCTAAAAGGTTCTGGTATTGAAGTTTACACGCTTAATGAATCAGAAAAAGAAAACTTTAAAAAGAAACTACTTCCTCTTCATAAAGAGATGGTGAAATCTATCGGTGGGCAAGCTTCAAAGATTTATAATATTATTCAAAAAGCTAAAAAAGAGTTTAAAAATAAATAATGCAAAAACTTATAAATATACTTTCTCGATTTGAAAAAATAATAGCTTCTATTTCCATGGCTTTGATGACTATTTTAGTTATCTGTGACGTGATTTCAAGAGAGGTTTTTAACACAGGTATCCCTTGGGCCCAAAAGTCAGCAGTCTATCTTATGATTTGGGGCGGTTTTGTAGGAGCAATTCTTGTTGCAGAAAAAGCATCCCATCTAAGACCAGAAGTTGGAGATAAACTTTGGGGAGAGAAGGGAAAACTTATATTTGTAAGAATTCAAAATTTTGTAATGTTTTTATTTTGCGCAATGTTTGTTTATTACGCCTATTCCTATGTAAAGGAATCTTTTAGCTTTGGTGACAAGTCAGTCGTTCTACAAGTTCCACTTTGGACACTACAAATTATAATTCCTTATACTTTTTTCTCAATGGGACTTAGGAATGTGTTTTTCTTTTTTAACCCTAATGAGCAGTTAAAACTTAAAAAGGAGTTCGGAGCATGATCTGGGCTTTTGTATTTGTTTTAATCATTGCTCTTATATTAGTTGGGCAACCCTTATTTGTTATCATGGGAAGTATCGCAGCTTTTTGTTATCACTTTATATCTGAAGAAAGTATCAATATTGTAATAGGAGATATCTTCTATGCAGCTAATAAAGAAATCCTTCTAGCTATTCCTCTATTTGTTTTAGCTGGACAGCTTATGACTAAAGGTTCTATCGCAAAAAGACTTATTGATATTGCAAAAGCGGCAACGGCACCAATTCCATCTGGTCTTGCAATAGCCTCTGTATTGTCTTGTGCGGTATTCGCGGCAATCTCTGGGTCAAGCCCAGTTACGCTTATTGCTGTTGGTAGTATTTTATATCCGGCACTTCTTCAAGCGGGCTATGATAAAAAGATGGCCATGGGTATGTTAAGTGTAGGTGGAACGTTGGGGATAATTGTTCCTCCAAGTATTCCGATGATTATCTTTGCTATTATGGCCGGAGTGTCGGTTGTTGATCTTTTTAAAGCAGGTATTGGGCCAAGTATTGTTCTTATAGGTTTATTATGTGTTTATGCGCTTTTTAGAGCACCTAAAGGGAGCAAGGGGACTTGGAATACACAAGAGTTCTTAACTTCTCTTAAACGCGGGATTCTTTCTTTATTTATGCCAGTTGTAATTTTAGGTGGAATCTATTCAGGTCTATTCACAGCAACTGAATCTGCTGCGGTAGCAGTTTTATATGCATTAATTGTAGAATTTGGAATTCACAGAGAACTAAAACTAAAAGATCTTCCGAAACTATTTGAAGAAACAGCAGGTCTGCTTGGAACTTTATTTCTTATTCTGATTCTAGCGATGAGTTTTAATAAGTTTATGACCTATGAGGAAATTCCTCAAAATCTTGTCGCATATATGTCTGCTATGATTACAAGTAAAATTACTTTTATCATAGGGGTTAATATTCTTCTGTTAATTGTTGGTTGTGTAATGGATATTATGAGTGCAATTTTAGTTTTAGCACCGATCCTTACTCCAATGGCAATTCACTATGGAATGAACCCTGTGCACTTTGGTGTAATGATGATTGTTAACCTTGAAATTGGTTATATAACACCACCGATTGGAATTAATTTATTCGTGGCTTCAGGAATTTTTAAAGAAAATTTAGCAAGTGTAATCAAATCAGTAATACCTCTTTTGTTTGTACTATTGATTGGGTTAATACTGATTTCTTTTATACCAGCAATTTCTTTATTTGCAGTTTAGCCTTACTCTTTTTTTAGAAGACCTAGTTCTGGACTTTCTATTAGGTAGCCGTTTTTATCTACCTCAACATTTAGTGTCCATTTTTGAGAATCTGTGAATTTAACAGTATTATAAAGCTTTTTACCTTGGTCATCATATTTTGTACCAAAGTAAAGAGACTTAGGATTAAAAGGCCAGATAGTATTATCTTCAGCGATTTTATCAATAGTACCAACACCTGTTTCAAATTCTTTAAATATAACTTTCTTTTTATTTTTACCTATGTTTGAAAAAATTCCGTCGTGACCATCAGCTCTTTTAATTGTCCCTTCAACTTGTTCATAACCTGTCCATGTTTTAAATGCCTCAACAAGGTAAGTTATTTTCTCGCTATACATTTTTCCTTTTTTATAAAGGCGAACAACTTTTTTAATTCTTTGGATTAGAAATTTTTCTTTAATTGGGTTTTCAATATTTGAGAAGAAAAAGTAATAGACTTGTCCATTTTCAAATTTGCTCCAAAGCTTTTCATCAGCAGGTCTCTCAAGAAGATTCAATCCTCTTTTAAGCATACCCTTATGAAGGTTTGTTGTTTTAAAAGCTTCAACTTTTTTATCATGCTCCATCCACCAATAATTATGAAGGGCTCCATCTATTAAATTAGGAGCAATAATATTTACCTTTTGATCTTGAGAAAAAGAGTTAAAACTAAGTATTAATAGAAATAGTGAAATGATCTTCATAGAATCCTAGTGCATGGGTTTAGTGGTGGCATTATACATAGAATTTTATAAGTTGTGCATCGCGGTGAAAAGAATACATATATGTCTTAAGTGGGCATGTATATTCAATAAGTTACCTTAAAAAACTTTCAAGTTCCAAGGCTCCATCAGTTTTTTCATCTCTATATTTTATAATAACAGCACATTGAAGATTGATATTGAGCTTATTTGCCCAGGCATTGGATTTATTTACAGGTCTAGAGCCAGGTACTACAACAGCGTCTTTAGGAATGCCTTCTTTGGCCATAAATACTCTTTCATTAACACAGTCATAAACAGGTGTTCCTTTTGAGAGAATCACGCCTGGAGCGATAACAGCATTTTCACAAACTAAGACACCTTCAACAATGACAGCACCAGCGCCTACAAAACAATTATCTTCGATGATAACTGGATTCATCCCGATAGGTTCTAAAACTCCACCAATTTGAACTCCAGCAGATAGATGAACATTCTTTCCAATTTGAGCACAACTACCAACTAGTGCATGTGAATCAATCATTGAACCAGAGTCTACATATGCGCCAATATTTATATAGGCCGGAGGCATAATGATGACTCCACTTGCCACAAAGCTTCCAGTCCTTACACTTGAACCACCCGGAACCAGACGAACACCATCTTCAGGTTTGAAGCTTCTTGCAGGTATATTATGTTTGTCGACAAAGCCCTCGTAACCGGTCTCTTTCATGTCAGCAAGCTTTCCATCTTTAAATGCATTTAGAATTTCTTCTTTAACTAGCGTATTCACAAACCACTTACCATCAGACTTCGTAGCGGCTCTCAATTCTCCAGATTCTAATTTATTTAAAATATCTTGATAGCTCATATGCTTCCTTGTCCATTAAGGGTTAATGTATGTATTTTGTTGATTAGATGAGTGCTATTTTCTTTATTCACGCAAAAGCTAACGGAACAGTCAGAAGAACCAAAGCTCATAGCAAAAACATCATCTAGCTGATTCATAAAAGAGTTAAGTAATTTATAGTTTAAGTTTGACCCAATTATTGAAATCACTTCTGTATTTTTAAGAGCGATAAACTCACCGTGATTTCTTAGTTCCTTTTGAAAAGAATTTGATTCAAATACTTTCTGATCAATTGAAAAAGAAATTGAAGATTCATTTAAACTTAAACAGTCCATTTGAACTTTATACTTTTCACAAAGGGTAAATATGGATTGAGTAAATTGAGAATGTTTTAAAATTTTTGAATTATTAATTATTAAATAGTTTTGATTTTGCCTGAGTGCTATGGCTTTTATTCTAGAGTTTGTATCTTCAATGTTTCCGACCCATGTTCCCTTTGATGGAACTTGACTTGAGCCAATAAAAACATCAATCTTTGCACGTTTAGCCGGAATCAAACAAATTGGGTGAAGAATTTTAGCACCTAAAAAAGCGAGCTCACTAGCTTCTTTATAACTTAACTTATCAATACGATAAGCATCTGAGCATTGTCTTGGATCAGTTGTAGATATTCCATCTACATCAGTCCAAATCTGTAGAACTTTCGCATTTGTCGCTTCTGCGATCAGAGCTGCTGTATAGTCAGAGCCTCCTCGTCCTAGAGTCGTTGTTTCACCATCTTCATTTGAACCAATAAAGCCTTGAATGATAAAGTACTTATCTTGGCAAAGATCAAGATTATTGAATGCTTCTTTTATTTGTTTAGTATTAGGTTCAGCTTCACCAAAAAAAGAGTCTGTCTTTATAAAGTTTTTAGCATCTAGAAGAATGACTTCAGAAGAAGACATCTCTTTGAGAAGTTCACTAAATATAAGAGTGGATAAGTTTTCTCCAAAAGATAGAAGTTTATCTCGGGCCTTAGTGGAGCATTCTTTTAAAAGGTTAATACCTTTTAAAATAGTCATCAATTTACTTATCTGATCTTTAATTTGCTGATTTATTAGAGCCTTGTCTTTTAGTTGGAATGTAATATCCAGATGCATCTCTTTGAGAGCAAATAAACTCTTCTCGCATTCACTCCATTTGTCAGTCGTGGCGTAATCTATTAACTTTAGAATTGTATCTGTTGTAGAGTACACAGCAGAGAGAACAACAATATTGCTCTTTTGGTTTTGTATAAGTTGGGCGCAATTTATCATTGTCTGAAAGCTTGCCATTGAGCTTCCACCAAACTTTGAAATGATAATATCTGAGCTTTTGTTATTCATATCTAAATCAATATATTACTTTTTTTACGTAATTTCTATGCCTTAAGAGTAGGTTATATTTACAATTCGATGGTAAGCAATAGTGTTTCTTGATATATACGTCGCGTTAAGCAATTGAGTTTAAATAAGTTATGAGGCTTTTTATGAAAATATTGGTTTTAATTTTTTTAGCGTTTAATGCATTAGCAACAGACTACGATCAAAGGCTAGATGCTCTTTTTAAATCTACTGATAAGTCTTTTGACTTAGAATGCTATTATTACTCAGCAAAAAAGAACCTTTTAATTGAAGAGGTTAATCAAACTGTTTATCTAAATAAAAGTCTAATTAGAGACTTTAGAATAACGAAAGATAACCAACTTTTTGATATGCGCTTGAAAGTAAGTGAACATAAAAATGAAAATAAAGATAAAGGTCCAATAGGAAACTATGAAGTAACACTTGCTGGAAAGAAATTTAAAGGAACAATTCCGAAGAGTTTTTATAAAGGTTTTTACTTAATAAATTCATTTTCTGATTTTGATAATGATTTTGAAGTTAATAAAATCTACTGTCGTGTTAATATTGCTAAGGCCTTACCTTATGTTTTTACTAGAACAACTGATAGGTTACATATAAATGTACATCCACACCCAACATATGATTGGGCAAAAGAGACGACTGAGAATGTACAAAAAATAATAGATTCTAAAGCAAGTAAAAATATCATTCTTATTGAAGAGCCAGTTGATGAAAAAGGACACTTAGTAAACCTAAAAGAATTTCTTCAGACAGGGATTGTACCAGATTTACCTGTGAGTAAGTATAAGTCAGCTTTAGATATCCCAAATGATGCTAAATTAATTGTTTCTCCAGCTGGTCACAATAGGTATAAATTTGATAAAAAAGGTGGAGAGTTAAACGTTCTTTATACTGGAGGCTTTCATAACTATTGTGTATGGAATAATACGAGAAGTATTATCTCTTCTCTCTTTAGATCAAATAGCGAAACGACATTAAATCTTACATATAAGATGGACTCTCTAATTGTTCAAAGAGTTGGTGTTATCGGATCATTAAGTTTTAATTACTTAATGCTTAGAAAAACTAGATTATTATCTAAGCTAAACGTAAATAAACCAAAATACATGGCAAAGTATTATAAGAAGTATTTCAAATTTTTCTCTGGACCATTTGTATTTGGTTCAACGTACGGTTCATTTACTTATGCATTTAAAACACTAACAATAAATTATGATAATCCACTGTACAAAGATTCTGTTACTTACAAAGGTGCTGGCGATAGAGATTTAACTATTAACCTTAAGTATGAGTAAGTACGAACTTCTTTTTTCGAATAAAGATTTTCTTGTCATTAATAAATTAGAAGCACTTTCCTTTCACAGCGAGGAAGGTGAGGGGTTAGTCTCTCTTGTTAAAGACGATTTCCCAAATGTTTTTCCTATTCATCGTCTAGATAAATTTACAACGGGTTTATTGATATTCGCAAAGACGAAAAAAATTGCACGAGTTTTATCTGAAAAATTTGAAAAGAAAGAAATACAGAAAATCTATATTGCTTTATCTAATAAGAAACCAAAGAAAAAACAGGGTCTCATTAAAGGTGATATGGAAAAAAGTCGTGATGGCTCTTATAAGCTCTCTTTAGAAAAAACAAATCCGGCGATCACTCAGTTCTTTTCTTTTGCTTTACCCTCAATTGAGGAAGGGCTTCGGTTATTTGTACTAAAGCCTTCAACTGGTAAGACGCATCAGCTAAGAGTTGCTTTGAAATCACTTGGATCTCCTATTATTGGTGATGAAAGATATAAAGGTTCAAAAAATGACTTAATGTATTTACATGCTTATCAATTATCTTTTATTTTAAAAGGTGAGGAATTTCAGTTCAAAGCAAAGCTGCCGAGCTCAGTCTTATATTCGAAACTTGAAATATCTAGTGAGTTTTTTGAAAAAGATTTTTTTAATCTTTCTTGGCCAAAGTTATAAAGTTAGAAATGATTAAATCTCCATATGACTTTATTTTCTCCGCTTCTATTTGAGAACTTATACTCGCTTCATTTATTAAAAAATCTTCAGAAGCTTCAGGGTGAGCTTGAAAACTGTAGAATTTGTATTCTTTATGCTTTAGAGCTTCAAATTCAAACTCAGAACTTTTGGCGATAACAGTAAATCTATCCGAGATGTTTTTTACAATTTGAGCATGTGCATAACCAAGAGATAGTTTTGTTTCTTTTTTAATAAAACCAAAATCTTCTTTGAAATTTAGTTCTCTTGTGACAGAGAAAATTTTTTTATCTTTTTGAATATAATCAATTTCGCATCCGTAGTAATCAGCGATTAGTTGGTGGCCAAAGCAGATACCAAGGGTTGGAATATTTTTTTCAATTTGTGGAATTATAAAATCGAGAAGTTCTTTGTGCCATTTTAGTTTTTCAGATATATGAGAAGCACTTCCAAGAATGATAAAGCCATCTACGTGAGAGAGGGCCTTGAGACTATTAAAACCAAACTTACTGGGCATGTGATAGCTTGCCGTAATTTTGTTTTTCAAAGCAATATCATTAACACAGTGATTAGCAGGGTCGTTGATAAAGCAGTCTATAAAAGCAAAGTGTTTCATGGGCATAAAAAAAGGAACTTAATTTAAGTCCCTTTTATTTTTTAGCTTCAATTTTTGCTTTAATTTTAGCTTTTTTCTTAGCTTGAGCTCTTTTTCTTTTCATTTTAAGCTCAGTCTTTTTTCTACCTGCACCCATTAGATACTCCCGTGAAAGTTTAAGTATCTATTTTTATGTGAAAAATAGGTTTATGTAAAGCGATAAAAGGTCTTTGTGCGTGGCGTATATTAAAAACAGCCCAAATATTTACCTTTTTTACCAAGGTGGTAAATAAATAACATGTACTGATCAGAGTTTCTTATCAGAGAGCTGGATTTTAGGTTTGCACTATCACTACAATATGTCTCAGGCAGATAGTTGATATTACTTCCTCCCCATAGGTGAAACCACTCGTGGATAATTGTTCCGACCTGCTGCCTTTTATTAATTTTTGTAAAGTACCCGTTACAAAGATGTACGCGAGACTTTGGTGGAGGAACTATTGCTAAGGGGCTAGTAGAACACCAAATAGAAAAGTCGGCTTTATGACATGTATAGTTTGTTTTTGAAGAACTTTTAGCGATTCTTTTTATATTACTTATAACTTTTTTAATTAAGGAAGTGTCTTTCGCTTTTAAAAGACTAAGCTTGAAGTATTTACCAAATGCATACTCAATATCTTTGATATCGCTTCTTGATGTTAAACGATCTAGTGCAGATTTAATTATTTGATTGGCTTCTTTGTGATTTTTAACAATCTCACTTGAGCAGTTTTTAAACTGAGAGCTACTTAAGCAGTTTAAGCTAAATAGCAGTGCGAATATAAGTGAAGCTTTCATCATTTATCTATTCTATCGCTTAATGAGTTTAAGGGGGGATAACTTGTAATAATTATAAGTGTGTATAGAGTTTATTCAGATTCTAGGGACTGGTAATTAGTTTTGACAATGCTAACTAGCTGATTTGTCGATACTCCAATAATTGTTTGGGCATGTTCATATATTTCAGAGATCGTGTGTTGGCTATCATCAGTTTCAAAAAATATTCGATTTGTATCTATTTTGGGTAAAACTTTTTGTGCTTTTGATGGACGAAGTATCAGGTGTCCAAAGCTAAAATATGTATCAAGCTTTTGCAGCATTTGTACCGTTTCAATGTTTCCATTAAAGCCATGAAAAATTATTTTACCTTTGTATTCTAAATCTTTTAAAATTTTAAAACATTCATTATATGCTCGAACACAGTGAATGATAAGAATATTAATATTTAACTCTTTTGCTAGCTCAACCTGTTTTTTTAAGACAGTTTCTTGCTTGCAAAAATCAACTTCAGATACGCGATCAAGACCACACTCACCAAGTGCAAAAAAATTCTTATGAGATTTTAAAGAAGTAAGATCTTGTCTAAACTGATCAAAATTTACTTGCTCTATATGCCAAGGATGAATTCCAAAGCAAAATTTAAAATCAAGGTCATGTTTTAATAGGTTGTCTTTTGAATCAAGAATGTTTATGGAAATATGATTATTGCTTGGCTTGTGTGTGTGAATATCAATGAAAGAATTCATTATTTAATTTCGACTCTAGACTCTTTATTTAAAAGATCATTAACTACAAAGCCTGCGGCCATAAGTCCGAAGATGCCTGTAATATGTGAAAGGGAGCCATACCCATTTTGGCAATTAAGACTTTTTGCCTCACATACTTGGTCAGGTAATGTTTTAAATTCAGGAGAAAAAACACAATGTATTCCATATAACGCTTTTGTTTTTGGAAAATTATAAAAGCGTTTTAAATTTGTTCTTACTAAAAGAAGAAGTTTATCATTATGACTTCTATTGAGGTCCCTTATTCTTACATGTCGAGGATCAAATTTACCACCAGCTCCACCTGTAGTGAAAACCTTTATATCTCTTTTATAGCACTCAGATATGAGGATACATTTACTTCTCATTGAGTCGATACAATCAATAACGTAGTCGAATTTGTATTTGAAAATTTCATCTTTATTTGATTCTGAAAAATAATCTTCAACACAATTAATCTTTAGGTTAGGATTAATGTTTAAAAGACGCTCTTTCATTGCGTGAACTTTAAGCTTTCCATAATTCCCATCGTGAGCATGAATTTGTCTATTAGTATTAGATACACAAATATCATCAAGATCTACTATTGTTATCTCTCCAACTCCTGATCGGACAAGTGATTCACTGGCCCATGATCCAACACCACCAATTCCAACAACAGCAATATGACTTTTCTTTAAGGTCTGGTAGTCTTCATTTGAATAGATACGGGCTACGCCGTCAAAGCGCTCATCAATTTCTTGCATTCTCGTTATATAGGCTAAAAGGCTCATAATTGCAAACCTTTTTCGTATAAAATCAATGAGTTAAGTTATCTCTTAAAGGTAAGTAGCTAATTTGACGATAAGAGAATGTGAAGTATTTACTAATTTGCCTCATTCTTTTTCAATCAATCTGTGCACTTGCTCAAGAGCAAAGTGATTTCGAGTTCTGTAAAAATGAGTTAACAGAAAAGATTGAAGAGCTTCTAAAAGATGACTCAAAAAATATACTAATGGAATCATTCAATTTATCTGCCTTAAAGCTTTCGTATAAAATGCAAGAAGATGGAGGTCAGGACTCTACAATGGAGACCTTCATAAAAAAACGAGCAAAATTTATCAAAGGTGCTGATAGGGCAAAGTTGATTAATAAGGTTTCATCGTTATATGAAAAATTTGGTAAAGAAGCTGATTTATCAAAAATCTCTAAAATTGTTGATGGATTAAAAAACCATAATTATTTTCCTGCTTCTGAGCGACTCAGTAATGAAGAGCATTCTGTAATAATGCTTGCATTTCAAACAATGCAGCCTTGTTCAAAGCAATCTGTTTGTATCAATGATAATGATACAGCAATAACTTGGTTTATGAATGAAGTTGCTAAGAAATCGAGAGATAAAAACAGTAGTGCAAACGCAAATCTTCTTGAAATGTCTGTTAAGGTTGCTCATTTAAATGGCGGTTTAAGTGAAACTCAAGCGAAGACTGAGAGTGAGCTAGAACACGAAATATTGAAAAAAGAAAATAAGATTAATTTTGAACTTGCAAAAGTTAAAACTGAATTCTTTAACAAGTTTACACGTTGTAAAGATCTCTTGAATAACGCTTGTTTTAAAAAAGTTGTAGAGGAGATATATCCTAAAAGTCTAAAAAATATATTAAATGAATTAAATAAAAATCAAATTTCATCAATAGATTCGAGACTTAAGTTAAAACTTATTGATGGAGTAGCGTTAAATCTTAAAAACAGTTTAATATTTGAGAAAAAGCCTGAAGTTAAATCTTTTGCTGGATATCCACTGGAAGCAAATCTTCCTGCTGAGATTGTAAAGTCTGAAAAAGGACCACTTATGTGTGGAGGTAAAGACTTTAAATCAGAGATGAAAGATATAAGGCTGTGGAGTTTTGATCCACTTAAGGCCCGAGCTGTGAAAAATAATTATGGTAAAGCCGGGAAGGTACCAGGAACAAATTTTGGTGTTTTGTGTGAGCTTGTAAAGCTTGGTCCAATTCAATTTCATTGTACTCCTTGGTTAAAGCGCTTTGTGCTAAGAAAGAAGAGTGCAAAATCACTAGTTTGTTGTAATGAAAAAGAGAGATGGGAAGACTTTACTAATCTCTTTGCCTCTATTAACGGAGGATTAGATCTGAAAGCATACCTAGGAGTTCCATTTTTAAATAAAATTGGTGTTAACGCAGAAGTAGGTTTGATTGGTGGTTTTGGTGCAGGTTTTAGTATTGGTGGTGGTGAAGTTCCTGAGGGATGTATTAATAAAAACTGTATTCAAGCAGCAGTAAGAACAAGTGTTTTTCTTGGCGGGTATTTTGATATTGGAGTAAAGAGAAAGGTTAATAGTGCTATCGGAGGCGAATTCAAAGTCTCTTGGAAGCCATATTTAACAGCAAGACAATGTTTGTATCCAGAGAGTGACTTACCACCTTTAGAGGTTAAGTATAGCATTGGATCGATTTGGCTACACGGAACTATTTATGCAGGATGGGTATTTACATATGATTTCTATGAACCAATTTATAAAAATGACCAAGAAGACTCTTTGTCTATTCCTATTTTTTAGCTCTTTAGCAAATGCTTTAGATTTGAGAAAGGAAACAATCTTATTGCCCAGAGATCTTGCTGGAGTAAAAGAAGATGTAAATAGTAATTCATCTTCTAATATAAAAATTGATCTTGAATATAAAATCTATGATAGATCTTTAAAAATAAGAAAATCCTCACAAAAAGACATTGTCTCTTTTATGGAAAATCTTTTTTGGATATATAAAATAAAAAATAAAAAATTACTTCTTAAGCAATTTACGGCATCTGCAAGAATTGCTATTTCAAAAAGACCTGTTGAAGAAATTTCAGCTCAGTTCGATGTTCTCTCTGAGATTAGAAAACCAGTGCTCGATTCTGTCCAAAAGATTAAAAAGGGTTACCTTGTAAGATGGAAAGATTCTTCTTTTAAAAATGAACGAAAACTCTATATTATTCATAAAAATGGTAGTTATAAAATTGCAAATATGAAAATTGATAAAGGAGATGTTTTCTTTTGGAATTCAAATCTTTTTTTTCAATATCGAAAATTTAAAAAATATAAAGCAAAACTTATAAATGGCTTTGATAGAATAACGGATCTAGATGTAAAAGAAGTACACTTTGAATTAAAATCAAAAAAAACATATCTGAATATATTTAAAAAAAATGACAAGATAGTTAACCTTGTAGCAATTGATAATTACCAATCAACTCAATATGCTTTTTCTGACTATGATAAAAAACTAGGTTTTATTAAATTAAAGTTTTCTGGGAAAAACTTCAAAAAGAAACAGCAATATGAAATTTATTATGTGGAAAGTACTTATCCAATTGGAAAAGTGACAAAAGATTTAATCGCTAATAGTTCTTCATTTACACTGACTAAGAACTAGCTGAAGATCTTTTGGAAGTTTGCTTTGAATCACTATATTCTTATTTGTTACAGGGTGAACAAAACTAAAGTAATGCGCATGTAGAAATAAACGTTTCAAGCCATAATGTTCTAAAAAATAATCATTATGTCTTTTCTTTCCATACTTTCTATCTCCAGCGAGATGTTGCATTCTTCTAGAAAAATGGCGCCTTATTTGATGCCTACGTCCTGTCTTTATAAGACATTCTATATAGGATGACTCTTCAAAGTGTTCTATGACTTTAAATTCTGTTGTCGCTTCTTGAAAAATTCCTGATTCAGACTTTAAGGCAAAATTGTAAGCACCATCTTTTAAATCCTTTTCAAGTACAAGAGCAAGATACTTTTTATTTACTAGGTCTGTATGCCAAACTTCTTGAAGATTTCTTATAAACTCTTTCTCTTTTCCAAAAATGACGATTCCTGATGTAGGACGATCAAGCCTATGTATAGGGTAGAGATATGTATCAATTTGATCACGGACGGAAAATAATAAATTTTCTCTCTCGTTTGTTTCCTTTTTGTAAGGATGTGTAAGAAGACCAGAAGGCTTATTGACTACAATGCAATAATCATCTTCATATAGAACTTCAATCATTTTACATATCCTGCAATTATTTCAAAACGAATTGTGAGCCCTGGGGTTCTGTGAAAGTTATTTTCACGAGGAAAATTTAAAGCCGGTGATACAGTCCAAAAAAACCATTTTTTATAGAGAAGCTGTCTATAGTTTACGGAGAATGAATAATTATTTACCGCAAGAACGGGAGCATCTGAACTTATAATTCTAAAGTTATAACTTAGTCCGATCTTTTTATTAATTTTTTGATAAAGGCTTGGTCCATTTCTAAAATCAACATCATATTCTTTATCGTTCCATTTTATATCGTTTGCAACCCTAAAGAGGTATTCATTATTTAGTCTCTTGTCAAAATCTAGGCTTGTTTTCGTGCTATATCCATCAGAACTAATCCACATCAGTTCTTGTTCAGGCTTTATTAACCATGATTTATACTTAATTCTTTTTCTCATTCTCAAGCGCGCAAATACGAGCGGAGTTATTTCTCGAAAGAGAATACCAGATCCAAGTGAAGTTTTTATCTTGGGATTTGGTAAAAAATACTCGATACCAGCCTTAGTATTATCTTTTTTCTTATCTGATGAACTGGATAAACTCTGAATTTCTTGGTCATCATCTTTATCTTCTTCTTTATCACTTTCAATTATAAGTTGTAGTCGCTTTTGAGTTCTAGGTAATACAAGCTTTATCCTCATATCTGGCGTAGATACTGGTTCTGTTGATTCTCTAAATTCTGTGTCTACAAAAAGTCTGATTTGAGATTTGTTTACAAAGTGTTGAGATCTTTCTTCTGCAAAAAAAGAATCTATTTGGCTGGCAAAGCCTGTGATTTCCTTTGAAATTAAATTATGGGTATCATCTTGAGCGTTGGCGCTTAACGAAAGAATATAGGACGCCAATAAAAGAATCTTAACTGGCGTCCACATTTTAATTTAAACGTGAATTGCGCGGTCTTCTGTAGCAGCTAGACACGCTTCTTTGAATGCTTCAGTATATGATGGGTGAGCATGGCATGTTCTTGCAATGTCTTCTGCACTTGCTTTGAACTCCATTGCTAAAACAGCTTCAGCAATCATATCTGCACATCTTGGACCAACCATATGAACACCAAGGACTTCATCAGTCTCAGCATGGGCCAGAACCTTAATTAAACCTGCACTTTCATTACTTGCTCGTGCTCGTCCAAGAGCTTTAAATGGAAACGAACCTTTTTTAAATTTTATTCCCGATTTTTTTAACTCTTCTTCTGTTTGTCCAACACTCGCAACTTCTGGCCAAGTGTAAACGACACCTGGAATTAGATTATAATTTAGATGAGGCTTTTGTCCGGCTAAAAATTCAGCAACAAATGTTCCCTCTTCTTCAGCTTTATGTGCAAGCATTACACCATCAGTTACATCACCAATTGCAAATATTCCCTCTGTTGAAGTTTGAAGTAGACCATTTGTTGGAACTCTTCCTCTCTCATCCAAAGTTATACCAACATTCTCAAGACCTAAACTATCAGTGTAAGGCTTTCTACCAACAGCTACTAGACAGTAATCACCTCTGATAGTAACTTCTTTATCTTTTTTCATATCTTTGGCAATAACGACAGCTTCTTTTGCATCAGTTTTTGCACTTATTACTTGATGAGAAGTTAAAAATTTAATTCCATCTTTTTTAAGTGCTCTTTGAAGTTGTTTACCCATGTCTGAATCCATCATCGCTATAACTGAATCAGCATACTCAACTACGGAAACTTCTGCACCTAGACGTCTATAAGCACTTCCAAGCTCTAGTCCAATAACTCCACCACCAATAACGATCATATGCTTTGGAACTTCTTTAAGTTTTAGTGCTTCAGTAGAAGTTATGACTCTTTTTTTATCAACATTCATTCCAGGAAAAGCAGAAGGTTTTGATCCAGTTGCAATAATTGTATTTGTTGTTTTTATTTCAATCGTTTCTTTTTCTGATTTTATTGAAATTGTATTTTTATCAATAAATGATCCATGACCATGAAATGTAGTGATCTTGTTTTTATCCATTAAAAACTTAACACCACCACTTGTTTGTTCAACAACATCAGAGACTCTTTTAATCATTTTTTTAAAATCAAGTTTAACGTCTTTAACATTTATTCCATGATCTGCATGAGAGTGAACCGTTTCATGGTATCTCTCACTTGAATCTAGAAGAGCTTTCGATGGTATACAACCAACATTAAGACATGTTCCACCTAACGTATTATACTTTTCAATAATTGCTGTTTTAAATCCAAGTTGAGCGCATCTAATTGCAGAAACATATCCACCTGGGCCAGAACCAATTATTACAACATCAAATTTATTATCACTCATATATTTTCCTTATTTTTTATCTTTCTATTCTTATAGATCTAAAATCATTTTTTGAGGATCTTCTAGAAGCTCTTTAACGGTTTTTAAGAAACCTACAGAATCCTTCCCATCAATAATTCTGTGATCATAAGAAAGAGCGATATACATAATTGGACGAATTTTAATTTCACCATCAACAACCCATGGGCGTTGAACAATATTATGCATTCCTAGAATTGCAGACTGTGGGATATTAATAATAGGAGTTGAAAGCATTGATCCAAAAACACCACCATTTGTAATAGTAAATGTTCCGCCACTCATATCATCAATTGTGATTTTTCCATCACGAGCTTTAGTAGCAAGGCGACCAATTTCTTTTTCAATCTCATGCAGCTCCATAGCTTCGGCATTTCTAACAACTGGAACAACAAGACCTTTTTTACTTGAGACAGCTATTCCCATATCAACATAACTTGGGATAAGCATATTATCGCCCTCAATTTGTGAGTTTACTAATGGGTGATTTTTCATTGCTATCGTACAAGCTTTTGTAAAAAGTGACATAAAACCTAATTTTACTCCATGCTTTTTTACAAATTGATCTTGATATTTTTTTCTCATATCCATAAGTGGCTTCATATCCACTTCATTGAAAGTTGTAAGCATTGCTGTAGAGTTTTTGGCTTCTGTTAGTTTTTTAGCAATTGTTTTCCTAAGGCGAGACATCTTTTCAGTTGTAATTTCTCTTGAACCTGAAACCATGCTTGGAGCACTTGCCACTGGGGCTGCAGCTTTCGCAGGTTTTGCAGACTGCGCATTAAGAGCGTCCTCTTTAGTAACTCTGCCATCCTTACCAGTGCCTTTAATAGAAGACAAATCGATAGATTTTTCGGCAAGTATTTTTCCTGCAGCAGGTGAGGCATGTTGAACAATCTTTTCACTTGCTGGGCTTTGTGTTCCAACTGAAGGAATTGCTGGCTCAGAAGCTGCTTCTTCTTTTTTTGGAGCATCTTTAGGTTTTTCACCCTCTTCAAGAACAGCAATTACTGAACCTACGGCTACAGTTTCCCCCTCTTCAACTTTTATTCTAAGGATACCTTCGCCATCTGCAGGTAATTCCATGTTTGCTTTATCTGTTTCCAGTTCACAAACAAGGTCACCTTCATTGATATAGTCACCATCTTCTTTTAGCCAAGCTGCAAGATCTGCTTCTGTAACTGATTCACCTGCTTGGGGTACTTTGATTTCAATTGCCATTGTTATTCCTTATTTAGTTATTTATTTAAATGCGTCTACTAGTAAATCATTCTGCTCTTTTGCGTGACTTGCTGCAAATCCAGTCGCTGGAGTTGCACTCATAGGTCTTGTCACTGGTCTGAAGTTTTTAAATACTTCATTTTCTCTAGTTAATAGATGGAACCAGTAACCCATATTAAGAGGTTCTTCTTGTGCCCAAGTTAACTTTGCATTTGGATAAGACTTTAACATCTTATCAAATTGTCCTTTGGCAAAAGGGTAGAGTTGTTCAAGTCTAACAATCGCAGCATCTTGAATCTTATTTTCATCTCTATATTTTAATAAGTCGTAATAAACTTTTCCCGTACAAACGATAACTTTCTTTACGTTCTTTTTTGCTACAGAAGAATCATCGATAAGTTCTTGGAATGAACCTTTTGTAAAATCATCGGCTGTAGATATACATTGTGCATGTCTTAAAAGTGACTTTGGTGTGAAAACAACTAGTGGTTTTCTAAACTCCCACATTTGTTGTCTACGTAGCGCATGAAACATATTGGCAGGTGTTGTGCAGTTACAAATGACCATATTGTTTTGAGCTGTTAACTGAAGATATCTTTCTGGTCTACATGATGAGTGTTCTGGGCCTTGTCCTTCATAGCCGTGAGGTAGAAGCATTGTTAGGCCACTCATTCTTTCCCATTTTACTTCACCTGCAGAAATAAATTGATCAACAACAACTTGAGCTGTGTTTGAAAAATCTCCAAATTGTGCTTCCCAAATATTTAAACTCTTTGGGCTGGCAAGACTGTATCCATACTCAAAAGCAAGTACAGCATATTCAGATAGGTGGGAGTTATAAATTTTTAATTGTCCTTGATCATCTTTTAAGTGAGCAAGTCCACAATAAGGTTTTGCTGTCTTTTCATCTAGAACTTTTGCGTGTCTATGAGAGAAGGTACCCCTTATTACATCTTGTCCTGTAAAGCGAACATTATCACCTTCAAGAAGAAGAGATCCATATGCCAGCAATTCACCCATCGCCCAATCAATTCGACCTTCTTTAAAACGGTTCTTTCTATCAGCTAAGATTTTTCCAGCTTTCTTTAGAAGATTAAAATCCTCTGGAGTAGAAGTAATCTTATTCAAGATAAGTTCAAGATTTTTCTTTGATACACCTGTAGAAGGAGATTTTTCAAAGTCTTTCTCTTTAGACCACCTAAGATCTAGCCACTCAGTGTGTGGACCTTTTACTTTATTTTTCTTCGTTTTCTTTTCTCTAACATCACTGAGCTTTTCTGATAGAAGTTTTGTGAATTCTTTTTGCATTTTATCAGCAAGTTCTTTGTAGACAGTATCTCTACTGGTTAAAAATGCTGTATATAATTCTCTAGGATTTTTTGTTTTTTTGATTAGGCCGTAAAGTTGTGGTTGAGTGAATTTTGGTTCATCTGCTTCGTTGTGACCGTGTTTTCTGTAACAAACCATATCGATAAAAATATCAGTTTGAAACTTTTGTCTAAATTCCACCGCAAATTCCATTGCATATACAACACTTTCTGGGTCATCACCGTTAACGTGAATGATTGGTGCATCAAGTGTTCTAGCAATAGAAGTACAGTAATGACTTGAGCGAGCATCATGCCAATCAGTTGTAAAACCAATTTGATTATTAATGACAAAGTGAATAGCTCCGCCACATTCATAAGCTGGAAGATCAGCCATTTGAAGTGATTCATAAACAATTCCCTGACCAGCAACGGCAGCGTCTCCGTGGATGATAATAGGAACAACTTTTTTTGTATCTTTTTGATATCTAATATCTGACTGTGCTCTTGCATATCCAAGGGCAACAGGACCAACTGTCTCTAGGTGAGAGGGGTTGTGCATGATTTTTAAATATACATCATCACCAGCTGGAGTTTTGCTAATTGAAGAGAAACCTTGGTGGTACTTAACATCTCCACCACCTGTATGCTCACTTGCTTCTCCAGGCTCAAATTCTTTAAAAATAAACTCGTAAGACTTACCGATAATATTAGCAAGTACATTTAGTCTTCCTCTGTGGGCCATACCAAAAACAAATTCAGTTGCACCGAGTTCAGCGCCCTTGTTAATAAGCGCATCAAGAGCAGGTATCGTTGTTTCTCCACCTTCAAGTGAGAAACGCTTTTGACCTATATATTTTGATTGTAAAAAATCTTCAAAAACTTGTGCTTGATTTAATTTTTCTAAGATTCTTTTTTTCTTCTCCATTGGAAGATCAATTGTATGAGCTTCACCTTCAAATTTCTCTCGAACCCATCTTCTTATTTCTGTATTCATTGAGTGGTAATACTCTAGACCTATTTTATAGCAATAGATTCTTCTCATATGAGTAATGATATCTGAAAGAGTCGCTCCATTCTTCAGTCCCAGCATTTGAGCACAGAAAAATGGTTTATTTAAATCACTTTCTTCTAGATTGTAATCAGCTAAATTAAGGTGGGCATGTCTGTCTTTTCTCGGGCGAATAGGGTTTGTGTCTGAAAGAAGATGTCCACGTGAACGATAGGATTGAATAATTCTAAAAACGTTAAATTCTTTTTTTAAAGTTTCAGTATCCATAGAGTCTAGTGAAGTATCGTCAAACTTGTATTCAAATCCTTGAAAAAACATTTTCCATGATTCATCAATTGAATCTGGATTGCTTTTGTAATCTTCATACATTGAATCAATATATGCTGTGTCTGAACTTGTAAGGTGAGAGTAATCGCGAGTTGTTGTCATGCTGTTCATGCCTTTTGGTATCTTTTAAATTGATCTAAACACCTATAATTATATGTTTTTTAGGAAACTTAGACAAGTTCATGTAAGGGGGAAAAAAGGTTTTCTAATTAACTTGAGTGAAGTACTCTTTTGGTGAAAAAGAAAAGTAGAAAAGGAGATATAATGAGAAATTTAGTTATAGTTTTAATGCTATGTTTAATGAACTCAGCTTTTGCAAAAAACACTTGTGACTTTAAACTAAAAAAATATTGCGCAAAGTTAGAATTTTTGAAAAAGCCTTCTAGGTCTTACTCCTCAGACTTTAAAATCTATTTTACCGATCTAAAATCGTCTAAAAAAGCAATGCCAACTCAGAAAGTATTTACTTACTTATGGATGAAGATGAAAAATGGACATGAGCATGGATCTGATAAAGTTAAAATAACAAGAAAAAAAGATCACTTTTTAGTTGAAAATGTTTGGTTTGTAATGATTGGTAATTGGCAGCTGCATCTTCTTTTGAAGAAGGATGGAAAGGTTATCGATAAACAGATGAAAATTATTGAGATCGGTAAGTGAAATTAATCGTTTTTAGTATCTTTAGCTTAAACCTAATTGCTTCGGTAATCGTAGGGGCAGAAAATACAAATGCGTATATTAATTTAATATCGAATAAAAATGTGGCTCTAGTAGTAAATCAAACTTCAGTTGTAGATTCTTCATATAAAAAGACAACTCATCTAATTGACTTTCTTCTTTCAAAAAATATTAAAATTAAAAAATTATTCGCTCTTGAACACGGAATTCGTGGAACCCATGATGCTGGAGAGGTTGTAGATTCGACTATTGATTCTACGACAGGACTAGAGATCGTGTCCCTTTATGGGAAAAACAAAACGATAAAAGAAAAAGATATTAAGGAAATTGATACTTTAATATTTGATATCCAAGATATTGGAGTTAGATTTTACACTTATATATCAAGTCTCAAATATGTTCTTGATGCTTGTGCTAAATTTAAAAAGCACTGTATTGTTCTTGATAGACCAAACCCATATGCCAATATTGTCTCCGGACCAGTATTAGATTTAAAATTAAAATCGTTTGTTGGAATGTACCCTATACCAATTACTTATGGGTTAACAATCGGAGAATTGGCCAAGATGATTGTTGGTGAAGGATGGAGTAAAAAGCTAAAACTTGATATTATCCCAGTTCTAAATTGGAAACGCTCAGACGTTTATAATTTGAGTATTAAACCAAGTCCTAACCTTCCAAACAAAAAAAGTATTGAACTCTACCCAAGCCTTGCGCCTTTTGAAGCAACTGATGTATCGGTTGGTCGAGGAACTTATAGACCCTTTACTCATATTGGTCACCCAAGTCTAAACCATTACGACTATTACTTTATACCGAGAAGTATTGAAGGCATGAGTAAAAATCCGAAGCATAAAGATGAAAAATGTTATGGTATAGATTTAAGCCATGAGAATAGTTCTCAAAAAAGAGGTTTCACTCTTAAATATATATTTAAAGTATTTAATGAATTTACTAGTAGTAATTTTTTCATTTCAAAAAGCTTTTTTAATAAACTTGTAGGTGTTGAGTATGTTTACAATGATCTCGTATCTGGAAAGAGCTATGATGAAGTTGAAGTGAAATGGAATAAAGACTTAGAGGCTTATAAGCTAATAAGAGAAAGGTATCTTATTTATGATTAATTTTATTGAGCAAAATCAAATTATAATATTTTCTATAATGGGATTGATTGTTTTATCTCTATCAATTTATTTTGGTGTTATAGCTGGAAAAGTGAATATTCAGAAGAAACAAATTGAAAAGGCTAACAAAGAAGCCGTAAGAAAAGCTCATTTGCGCGAACTTTCAATATTAGAGAGTATCGAGATTATCTCTAAGGGTGTAATTCAAGACCAGTGCGAAATCTCAGAGGGCTGCCTGAGGATTAAAAACTTAAAAGACCAACTAGAGTACTTCTCTACAGATTTAGACTTATCAAGTTTTGATCAAATGTATTCTGAGATTGAACAGTTTGCTACTTTAGAAGCCAGAAAAGCACTTTCGAAGCAGGAGAGATTTAATCAAGATAAGAAGCGATTTAAAGTTGAAAGCGAATATGAGGATAAAATTAAAGAAGCCTCGAAAAATTTGCTTGATTACGTGCAAAATAAATTAAAAACTTTATCCCATCAATAATTCCCCCGAAAAGATCTTCATAATATTTAAATAGTAATTTAAAGTTCAAGGAGATTGATCATGAGTGAAAAGTGGACAGCACAAGTACAAGTAAAGTGGACTAAAGATGCACCTGTATGGGAAAACTGGAATTGGATGCAACAGTGGCCGGAAGTTAAGTGGGCTGCAAGTACAATGGGAGAGTGGGATATGACTCTTTGGGTAGATGTTCAAACTCCAGAAGCTCTTGAGAACTTTGTTCATAAAAAACTTTGGGATAAAAAATGGGTAAACGATACTCACTCCACGTGGACTAAAGAAGTTTGGAATAGCTGGAACGAAGCTGCATAGGTTTGATGCTTTAATTAATAAACAAAGAGTTTTTTATGAGCGATAAAAAAGATCAAAAAGAAATTACAAGATTCTTTAATGATGTTTTCAATTCTGAAAATCAATTGTTAATTTGGCAATTTGATGAAAGAGCGAATAAAAGATTGATATTTAATACGTATATTGCTGAGTTTGACCCAGAGTCAAACTCAGTATCTTTTCAAACACAAGATAGTAATCCGTTTGAACTTCTGCCTGGAACTATTTATTTATACAATGAAAAAAATAAATCAATTTTTAGAGCAGAACAAATTTCAACACAATCTAATTTTTTATCAATTCATTACCCCGAAGAATTAAAAATCTTAGAGAGCATGCAAGATGATAAATTAAAGTCTATTTTTATAGCAGTAAACCCAAGCTTTATCACTCACAGACCAAAGCACTACCAGCTTCGTATTTTTGATAGAGACGGGGATATGAAAGCGCGTATTGCAAAGAAGAAGAAAGCCTAGTACTTAAGAACTTTTCTTAAAATCTTATCCATAAGTTTATCCGGAAGTCTTTTAAAAATATTCTGAGTCATAAAAGCACCAACACCCATTGAATATCTAGTTTTTGGACTTTTAGAAGTTAAAGCATGATATATAGCCCGAGAAACAAGAATTGGATCAGCGGCTTTATCTTTACCATTCGCCACAACTTCTCCGATAATACTTTTTTCAATCTTTCCATATAGTTTATCTACATCTGGAGGAAAGCTTTCTTTAGCTTTCATTGCAGCATCTAGAGACTTATCCCAAATTGGAGTTTTAATTTGGCCAGGTTGTAAAAGAGATACTTTGATATTTGAGTTTGCAAGAAGTTCTCTTCTGAATCCGTCAGCAATCGCTTCCATGGCATGTTTGCTTGCTCCGTAAGGAACATTCATAGGAACTGTAAATACACCAGAGTTTGATCCAGTAAAAACAATTCGTCCCTCATTTACCTCTCGTAGAAGAGGAAGGAATTTTTGAGTTACAGCAACCTGGCTTGTAACATTAACTTCAAATTGCCATCTTAAATCATCTAGTTCTACAAACTCTAAAGGAGCAGCTTTTACAATTCCAGCATTATTAATAAGCGCAAAATACTCTTTAGGTGAAAACTCATTTATAACTTTTTCAAAAGCTGCATTTATAGATTCTTTTTTTGTAATATCGATTTTAATTGCAGAAAGGTTTTCGTTTATGGAATTAAGATTTTCAAAGTCTTTATCAGATCTTACCCCAGCAAGAACTCTAAAGCCATTTAGAGAAAGAAACTTAGCTGCTTCAAATCCAATTCCTGTAGATGCACCAGTTATTAAAACAAGTTTCATAATTTGTTAAACTCATCTTCAGAATAGCCAAAAGTTTTAACAGAATCTTTTTTCATCACAATTGGTCTTTTAATTGCTGAAGTTGTTTCCATTAAAAGTTTGTATTTTCCAGCAGCCGTTGCTGCTTCAAATTCTTCTTTGATCTTTCTATAAGTTGGACCTTTTTTGTTAACGGGCCAGTCACCAAAAGCCTCTTTCCAGATCTTTAATTCATCCTTTGTGGGAGCTTGTTTCTTAAAGTTTATAAATTCATACTTTTTTCCTGCCTCGTCTAGATGCGTTAAGGCCTTTTTTACTGTATTACAATTAGGTATTCCGTAAACTCTATACATTTTATTCCTTTTTAACATATGTGAAATTTGCTTTTTATAGTATAATAAAGAAAAATAGTTAGTGCAAAAAGATTTAAATAAATTCAGTTTAAGGAGTATCCATGGCAAATTTTTATACGGACAGTTCAGAGTGGAAGTGGCTATTTGATAATGCAATTGATTGGGACAAGATTATTTCTTTGTATTACCCAACATTTCCAACCGAAGATGGTTTTAATAATAAAGAAGAAGTTCTTCAATTTATCGAAGAGATGATTACAGCTACTGGAGAGTGGGCAGGAACAAGTGTTGCAGGTAGAGCAAGACAACTTGATCACGAAGGAGCTGGTACTGTTAAGGATGGAAGAACGATTCCAGGTCCTGGTCTTACAGAATTTTATAACGAAGCAAAAGAGCTTGCAGTTATAGGCGTTTCAGCAGATACAAAATTTGGCGGAATGGGGGCACCTGTAATAACGAACCTTATTGGATTTACTCAGTTAAATAGAGCATGTCTTTCAAGTGCAACTCAACTTGGTTTCTATACATCTATTATCGACATGATCGAAAGGTTTTGTGACGAAGAAGATCAAAAAAGATTAATCCCTCAAATCATTGCAGGAGATTTATCTGGATCAATGTGTCTTACCGAGCCAGGTGCAGGTAGTGATGTTGGAAGTGTAAAAACGACGGCAACTCCTCAAGATGATGGAACATACTTATTAAATGGATCAAAGATATTTATCACTAACGGTGGTGGTGGACTTGGTTTTGTTTTAGCAAGAATCAAAGGAGCTCCTGAGGGGCTTAATGGTATATCGTTATTTTTATGTGAACAAGATTTAGAAAAAGATGGCGAAAAAATACAAAATTATCAAATTGCAAAAAATGAAGAAAAGATGGGACTTCACGGATCATTTACTTGTGAAGTTGTTTATGAAAACTCAATTGCAAAACTTGTTGGTAAAGAACATAAAGGTTTCCAGCTTATGCTTCACTTAATGAATGAAGCTAGAATTGCGGTTGGACTTCAATGTGTTGGTGGTCTAGAGGCGACTTTAGGTTATGCAAGAAAATATGCTGAAGAGAGATCTCAGTTTGGAAAGAACCTTCTTGAGCTTCCTCTTTATGCGAGAAATTTGCAAGACTGGGAAACTGAAAGAGATGCCTTCCGTGCATTAATGGTTGATACAATTTCTTATTTTGATCAATATCAAAAAATCGATATGATGAAGCGTCACGGAGAAAAGCTCTCTGATGAACAAGTTGCAATGTTTGATGAAGCTAAAAAGTGGGTAAGAAGAAGAACTCCTCTTGTTAAGATGTATGGAGCAGAAACTTTTACTCATCTATCTCAAAGAGGAATACAGGCCCTAGGTGGTTATGGATTTATTGAAGAATATGATGCATCGAGATTCCATAGAGACTCATTTGCAACTCTTCTTTATGAGGGAACAACTCAAATTCAAGCATTAATGGCCATGAAAGATTTAATGAAATTTATTATGAGAAGACCTTCAAAGTACTTTACAGGTCTAGTGAATGCAAACCCTCTAGCAAACTTCTTTGGAGCAAGTTCAGAGTCTGAGAGTAAATTCAATTCAACTCAATATGAATTTAAAAAGAACTTTGTGAAGCTTTTAATTAAAACATTAAAACCTGAAACAAATATGGACAACCCTGCTGAACTTATGAAGTTCTTTGATGCTAAACAATGGCTTAAAGAAGAGAATGTTATGAAGCTAATGATTCATGCTGAGACGATTGCAAATGCACTTGCATACATTGAAACACTCCGAGTTCTTCAAAAGCATGTTAATATCGATTCATCAAGAAAAGACCTTTTTGACCGCTATTCAAAACTAGTAGCTCCTAGATTTGCTGGAATTTATGAAGATTGGAAAAACCACTAAGAATTACGAAAATTATAAACAAAAAAAAGGCCAGCATTAGCTGGTCTTTCTATTTACTAAAAACAAAGGACGTATGAAAAATTTATTATTACTTATTAGTACATTTTTAATTTCAACAAGCTTATTTGCAGACTCTTCAGCTAGTAGAGAGGAGAAAAAGTTTACAGTTGTTGCAGCACCTCTTGGTTTTGAGTTTGATACAACTTCAGCTTCTCTTGAAGGTGGAGTCTTTCTTGACTCCAAGTCAACTCTTACAGCTCAATTAACTCAGCTTCAACAGGCCGGCTCAAGTGTCACTTCTGGTGATGAGGATGATAGTACTGATGAAGCACAAGACCTTTGGGATGAAGCAGGTAAAGGGTTTGCGTTTAGTATCAACTATAAGAAATTTGTTAGTAATACATTCTATATAAGACCATCTCTTTATTATAGATCTCAAAAGATAGTTATTTCAACAACAGAAATACTAGGAGCCCTAACGGATAAAGAAGCTGGATCTGTACACGATGCAGGTGTGAGTTTTAGAATTGGTAACCAGTGGCAATGGGATCGATTTACATTAGGTTGTGACTGGGTTGGAATTTCACAAACTCTAGCTGTTTTTGAAAGATCTGGAAACTTAAAAGACGATAGTTTCAAATCAGCATTATCACTTGTGAATTTTTATCTAGGTGTTAGTTTTTAGAAAAATTTCTCTGTTTAAAACTAAAAAATAATACAGCTAATAAGCAGCAGCTAGAACCAATATAGATTTCATCTAAGTTAAACTGCTGCTTAAATCCACCAAGTCTCCACACCATTGTCGATATTATTCCTAAAAGTGAAGCAAATATAAATTGAGAATCCTTTAACCTTTTTGGATAAAGGTGACCAAAGATAATAGGAACTAATAGAGCAGAACTTGAGAGGCTCCCAAGTGTTTTCCAAACGTTTTTTATATTACCTTCAAATACTGAAGCAAATATGATTGATAGAACTCCTACTGATAAAACTCCTATATGGTGAATAGATACTTTTCCACGCAAGCGCTTTGGAACTAAGTCATAGGCCAAAGTAGAACCAGCGAGAAAGATATAGGAATCTAGAGTAGATAAAACTGTAGCTGCAATCCCTGCGAGAACAAAACCTCGAGCTCCCTCAGGTAGAAGTTGAATCGCATAAGTAAAATAGGCATGTGCGCTATCGGCTTCAGGGATAATTGCCTTCGCATACATGGCACCAAAAGTAAGACAGAGATCAAATATTATCCAGATAACCGTCGAAATTAAGATTCCTTTTTTAGCTACACTAAAATTTTGAGCAGCAAAAGATCTTTGATAAAAATTTGGATCCACTAAAGTTGAAACAGCGATCATCCCCCAACTAAGAGTCTCTAGTAAACCATATGTTCCCATGGGGTTGTAATACGAGTCAGGCAATGTCTTTAAAGGAGCAACCCCAAAAGTAGTAAATGAAAAAACTAAAATCATTACAACAGCGAGACACATAACAAAGAATTGCACGATATCAGAAAAAACAACCGCTCTAAAACCACCAAAAAGGGAATACGCAAGAACAAGTGAGATACCGACAGTAACAGATACAATGAGTGTGAATCCAAAAAGCATTTGTATTAAAAGACCAATACTAATTGCATAGGCGATAGGTACAAGGTTTATTACATTTAATACAGCGACTAGTTTTGCTGACTTTGGTCCAAACATTTGTTCAACTAAATCAGGAAGAGTCATGGCCTCGAAACCAGCTAATTTTTTTGTAATAAATAAAGCGAATATAATATAAGAGATGTACCAAAAAAAGCCTTGAGTCACAAAATTATAAATACCATTTTCAAAAGCAATCTGTGAGACTCCAAATATTCCACCATACCACGTGGCCACAAGGGTTGCGATAAACATTGGAAGAGTAAGTTGTCTTCCCATCAGCATAAGATCAATAAAGCTCTCTTTTTCAGAGGTAGATTTATTTTTAATGGCTTGGCCAAAAATAACAGAGCCTATCGTTAGAGCTATAATAAAGAAAAAGACGATCCAATCTATTGGAGTGAGGTACGACAGAATGTCGATTTGGTTTTTCACTTTGTTCTCCTTACGCCCGTATTAGCGGGTTCAAGTTAAAAGGGTATTATCTCAGCCTCAGTAATACTGGGCACCCCTGACATTATCTATAATCTTACCAAGAGATTCTCTTAAACAAAAGAGCTCTCTTTCCCAGTACTGAGTAGTATTAAATGTTGGAAAAACTCTTTTAAAAGAATCATCTTCATATCGATGAGCAATCCAACTTGAAAAATGAATCATCCTAAGAGCACGAAGCGTTTCAATAAGTTTTAACTCTCTTCTATCAAAGTCACTCATAGACTCATAGGCCTGAAGAAGAACTTCTCTTTGGTTCTTAGAGTATTCATCATCCCCAGGAGTAACCATCCAGATATCTTGAATTTTTGGAGCGACAACCATATCATCAAAATCAATTAAAAATGGATTCTCACCAGCTAAAAGTGTGTTCCCATGATGACAATCACCGTGAACTCTTTGAGTTTTTATTCCTTCAAAAAGAGGCTGGCTTTCTGTACAAATTTGGCGAACAATTGTTTCATAACTATTTGCGTATTCAAGTGGGATGGTATTATTTTGAAGAAGATATTCTAAATTTTTAATTCCATATGTTTCGATATTTAAATGAATTCTATGTTCTGATTTTTTACTTGCGCCGATATTGTGAAGTCTCGCAAGGAGTCTTCCCATTTGAGAAAGAAGTGGGTCTGTCCACTCATCTGCAGCGCGCCCTCCTTTTTTTGGAAAGAGGCAAAAGTATAATTTCTGATCATTTTGAAAAACCGATTGATCATTAAATTTTAGAGGAGCGATGGCCTGAATTTCGTGACTTAAAAGATCGAACAAGAATTCATGCTCATCATTGATTTGGTCTTTACTCCATCTTCCTGGACGATAGAATTTTATAATTCTAAATCGTTCACTAGGGTTATCAGGAATGTGATCTAGTTCGAGTTCAACTTCAAAAACTCTATTTTCCATTGAGTTTAATTGTAATACACGCCCTGTGGATTTAAGTCCAAGAGACTCAAATGCATCGAGAACGTTATCTGGTGTAAGAGAGTAGAAGTGTTGAGTTTCACCACCCCAAGCATTTTTAATCATGCCAGTGCACAGCACTTTTTATATTTTTTTCCTGATCCACATGGACATGGCTCGTTTCTACCAACTTTTGGAGTTGCTCTTTTTATAGGCCCAGCTCCAACAATTTGTCCTTCAGCGTAGAACCATTTTCCATCAATCTTTTCAAATTGTGAAATTTCATGATGAGTAATATCGTTACCTTCAACATCTGTGTATGAAGCTTTAAATTCAACAATTCCATCATTATCAGCTTCTCTACCTTTAGATGTACTTACGATTTCTAAACCTTTCCAAGTAGAGTCATTGGCCCATCTTTTAGCATCTGCGGGATCAAAATCTGTTGTTCCAGGTTTGTGAGTACTTCCCACATAATCGATTTGGTCTTTTACAAATGCACTATATCGAGCACGCATTAAGCTTTCTGCTGTTGGAGCCTGCTGAGTTTTATTATGGTAAATTTCACAACATTGAGCGTATTCTTTTGAGCTACCGCATGGACAGTTTTGCATTATTTTCCTTTTTTCATCTTTAGAGGGTATGTTTTATTTATTAGCTTTCCATTAATTTTTTTTATCAAAATTTGTCCGCCAAGATCTTCTTTAATAAGTCCTTTTGTAAATGGGTCTATTAAAGCAGAATACTGTGCGCTAAATTCTACTACTTTTTTCTTTCCATAAACTTTGGCTTTAGAAAGAGAAACTTTTATTTTTGGACTCGGTGTATAGCTTAAATTTATTAAAAAATTAAAATCAACTTTGCTAAAATCAGGAATCTTTCTGAGTTGAAGCTTTACAGGAAAAGGAACTTCTCTTTTGGGAGAATACTTGCCTTTGATATCACATTTTGTTGAAAAATTAATCGACTCAGTAAATCCTTTTTTAGATAGAAGAAGTAGGATCCACTTTTCTTTGTTAAAAGGACAGGTCTTAACTTTTAAATTTTTATAATTAACTTTTGTGTCTAGTAGGGCTCTTATCAACTTAACGGAAGAATCTTCTTTCGAAAAGGCAGCACTTGTCTGAAACAAGAGTAGAATTGGAATAAATAGTTTTAATGTATACTTCACCAGTTATATTGTAGCGGGTTCCGACGTATTTTCAACTACTGAATTATTTGTTTTTACTTCTGTATCTAGGAACTTAAACAATCCATTACCAATTGCTTTGATAATATAACCGTGAACTTTAAGCTTTTTACGTAAATTATAGATATGAACATCTAGAGTATTTGGGTGTATTGTTATGTTTTTCCAAATAATCTTTACTATTTCATTACGATGAAGAGTTTTATCTTCTTTTATGTTAAAGCTTTCGATTATTTTAATCTCTTTATTTGTAAATAAACTAAGGTTAATTCTCAAGGAATCAAGAGACTTTGACGTTTCAAGAATTCTTTCTTCAATTTTAAATATATGTCTTTCAACTTTTGCTAATGTTTCATTGTAGTTAAAAGGTTTTAATAGGTAATCAATTGCACCAGCTTCAAAAGCTATTCGCATTGTCTCGATGTCATCAGATGATGAAATTACAAGGTAGGGTGTATTTAAAGTGATATCAGATTCATTGAGAAGTTTTATAAAGTGACCATCACTAAGCATTATATCTGCAATGATCAAATCAGGAGAGTTCTTTTCATCAAGATATGCTTGTGAAAAATCGTCGAATGACTGGAAAAAAAATAGTTCAAATTTATCACCCTCAAAAACATTCTTGTAGGCAGGGTGAAGGTCTTGCATATCTTCAATAATCCAAAGTTTCTTTTTCATTTACGCTTCCCTTTAAATAAACGAATTACAATTTATTAATTGGTGGCGGAATTAACTGACCTAGCTGACTTAAAACATTACCAAGCTCTATTAGAGGTAAACCAATAATTGCACTATGGTCTGTTGTCTCAATCTTATCAAACAAACTAATCCCATGAAGTTCAAGTTTGTACGTACCTGCACAGTCAAAAGGTTTGTCTAATTGTATATATTTTTTAATTTGCTCAGGACTTAATTTTTTCATCCTAAGAACTGTAGTGTTAACTTTACTAATTTCTTCTTTGTTGTTGATAACAGTAAACGCTGTAATCAACTTATGTTCTTTTCCACTTAAAAAGTTTAATTGCTCAAAAGCTTCTTTCTCTGTTGGCGCTTTTCCTAGAATACGACCTTCGCATTCCGCTAATTGGTCACTTCCAATAACAATCGCACTTGGATGGTTTTTTGCAATTGCATTGGCTTTTTCTTTCGCAAGAATTTTAGCAAGCTCAGTAGGGTCTGCAATTTTCTCTTTAAATAAATCTTCATCTACGTTTGGAGCCATACACTCAAACTCAATTGCGAGTCTTTCTAAAAGCTCTTTACGATACTTTGATGTGCTTGCTAATATAACATGTTTCATACCTAGGTTTAACCACAAAGAGGAATTAATGGCAATTTATAGCTATAAAAATTATTTACCTAAGCTTGCAGATGACTGCTATATCGCTCCGGGAGTTCAAATTATTGGACGAATAGAATTAAATTCAAAGGTCTCCGTTTGGCACAATTGTGTTCTTCGTGGAGACGTAAATGACATAATTATTGGGCAAAATACCAATATTCAAGATCTATCTATGCTTCATGTTACTGAAGAGAAATCACTTATAATCGGAGAGAATGTAACTATTGGCCATAGTGTTACTTTGCACGCTTGCGATATTGGAGATAATAGTTTGATCGGAATGGGAGCTATAGTGCTTGATGGCGCAGTTATTCCTCCGTATTCTATCGTTGCTGCGGGGAGTGTAGTTGCTCCTGGTAAAATATTTCCAACAAAGTCTATGATCATGGGTTCTCCGGCAAGGGTAACAAGAGAGCTGAGAGATAATGAAATTGATATGCTTAATAATCACTATAAGTCTTATCTAAGATATGCAGCAGATTTTAAAAATAAAGAAATTATTAAGAAACTATAAGTTTTCTAAGTAAGTATAGCCATGGATATTTGCTTCATAGAAATCATTTAAAGCGACTCCCACTCTGGGCTTTATTTTACCCTCTTTGATTTGTTTGTCGATTTGAGATTTGATTTTTACGCACATCATCTCTGGTGTGTATTGCATGATACCTAAGACATCTGCAGCCGAGTGTCCGTGTATTACTTCTTCTATATAAAAGCCTTGCGGATCATCTTTATCTGAGTAAACATGAACTTCATTAAGGCGTCCAAATAAATTATGCATATCACCCATAATATCTTGATAGGCACCTGTTAAAAATAATCCAATTATATATTGTTCATCTTTTCTTAACTCATGCAAAGGCAGGGTTGATCTATTTCCTTCGGCACCAAGAAATGAACTGATTTTTCCATCAGAGTCACAAGTAATATCTGCTAGAGTAGTGGGCTTAGTTGGTTCTTCGTCTAGTCTCCTAAGGGGAACAATTGGAAGAATTTGGTTTATGGCCCAAGAGTCAGGAGCCGATTGAAATACACTAAAGTTACAGAGATACTTTGAAGCAAGTGTGTACTTAAGTTTTTTTATTTCAGCAGGAACATATTTTTGGTTTTCAGTCATTGATATAATTCTATGATTGATATTCCAGAACAAGGTTTCAATTTTACTTCTTTGCTTTAAATCTATAATTCCAAGCTTATAAGCGGAGATGGCTTCATCTTTTAAAATACATGCATCATTATAGATGTCTTGGTAATTAGAATTATTTAAATCTTTTAATAAAAGCTTTATGTTTTTAAGAATAAGGTGATCAGTGCTATCTGGTACAGTATCGATTTCTTTATTATTTGTTAGTTCAACATTGCCAAATACATTTGTTACAACGCAAGAGTGGTGTGCACACACAGCGCGACCAGTTTCTGTAACTATATTGGGATGTTCGACCTTTGCATCATCACAAATATCTCGCAAGATATAGACTACATCACCAATATAGTCTTTTAGTGTATAGTTTGTTGAGGAAGGACAATTAGATCGAGACCCGTCGTAATTTAAACCAACTCCACCACCAGCATCAAAGAACTTGATAGGTGCACCGAGTTTAATTAAGTCTGTATAGATTCTAGATGCTTCGGTAATATTTTCTTTAATTGTTCTGATATCTGGAATTTGGCTACCAATATGGAAATGAAATAATTCTAAAAGATGAATCTTTTCTTCTTTTTTTAATATTTCTAGTAAGTCTAATATTTCACAGATAGATAAACCAAATTTGGCTCCTTCGCCTGCTGACTCTGCCCATTTTCCTGAACCTTTAGATCCTAATTTAGAGCGCACTCCAATTTTAATCTCAATATTCATAGACTTCATTACATCTAGTAACAAGTAAATCTCACTAAGCTTTTCAATCACAACAACGCAATTTTTACCAAGTTGTGTTCCAAGAGCTGCAAGTTGCATATAATCTAAATCTTTATATCCATTTAAGACAGTTAAAGAATTTGGGTTTTCGTTGTACGCTAATACAGCAAGTAATTCAGCTTTGCTTCCAGCTTCTAGCCCGTAGTTATAATCTTTTCCAATATCGACAACTTCTTCTATCACTTCTCTTAGTTGATTTACTTTAATTGGAAAGACACCAAAGTATTGACCTTTAAAATTAGCTTCAGTAATTGTAGATTGAAATGTTTCATTTAATGTTCTTACTTGGGAGCGAAGAATATCATGAAAGCGAATAGCAGCAGGAAATTGAATCCCTTCTTTTTTCATTTCATTTGTAATATCAGATAGTGATATATTACTAGACTCTTCTTTTGTTGGCCTCGCAACAAGTTCACCTTTAGCATTAACACTAAAGTACCCCTCACTCCATCTATCAATTTGATAGGTATGAATGGCTTCTTCAATCGACCATTTACTTATTTCACTCATTAATTGGGCTCACATATATATTCATCAAAATTTTGATTAATATAAGGTGAAACTTAGTAAATTAACAAATAAAAATGTAAATTCTTTAAAATTTACCTATCAAAGCGACTAAAGCTGGCCCACTTTTCTTGTGACTGTTTTACCGTGTCTTGATCGTTTGATGCATTCTTTTTACTTGTAGTGCTGGCACAGCTTACTGCAATTAATGCTAGGGCCATGATTAGGATTAACTTACGCATAAAACCTCCTGTTTAATAACTTACGTCTTGATGTCGAGGATTCCTACCTTGGAAACTCTCTTACTATCTATATTGCGAGTTTCATGCCAACTTTTTAGCCAATATTTAAGCTAAGTGAGAGGAATATGGTGTCAATTTACCGGATATAATAGCACTAGGAGTCATTTAGATCCTTAGCTATTTACTATGATATTGTAATAGTGCCTTTGTTCTTCGATACTCAGAGGTGTTGTTGTCGCTTTTTTTCTTTTAATTCCTTTGTGACTTATTACTTCGCCCATTGTTCTAAGTTTTTTTGTCATGCTTTTTGTTGTTAAAAGAAGCCAGCGCGGGAATTGTTTCTTTAATTCAGCTAAAGGAATTTTTATAAGTGTAGATTCTTCTGTAGCAATTACATCTGCCGATCTTTGCATTCCATCAAAAAAAGAAAATTCTCCAAAGTATTCTCCCGGCTCGAGATAAGCCAGAGGAGTAACCATAGAGTTGTTTCTCGAACAAATCATAAGCTTTCCAGATACTATTTTATAAAGGTCTCTTGAAAGATCACCTTCTTTGCAAATTAATTCATCTTTGGAAACAGTTATCACGAGATCATTCATTATTAGCCCTATAGTTTTAGTAGTCTTCGAATTCTATCAGATAGAATATTTACAACTCTTTCATAATATAAATTTTGTGGATAGACATCGTCTTGAAAGACAATATTTTTTTGCTTTTCTTTTATTAATAATTTATCAAAGTCAAAAACTAATACTTCGTTTTTTCTACCAACTTTTTTGAGAATTTGGTTGTATATTGGAGAGCCTCGCCACTGTTTACAGTCTAGAGCAACACCCATTTGCAAAGCTTTTTGTGCTTCTTTGTTAAAGCCGAGGCTACTAGCAATTTGGCCGTGAACATAAAATATTTTTGCATTTGTGTTTGCAATAAGAACAAGGTCTTTAGATACGCTATAGGCTTTTTTGAAGTCTTTTTTCTTAACAAGTTCAATTGCCTCGTCAAATCGTTTCTTAGTAATTTCATCTAAAGAATTTGAACAAGACTTTTTTGGTGGGACTGAATAGTTTATTGGCTGTGTAAGAGCGTAGAGGTAACTACCATGCTCTTTAATATAAGAAAAAAGCTCATTCAACTCTTGCTCGTAGAGTTTGAAATGAATCATATTTCTTTGTTGTACAAGAAAATCGCTGTATTCATTTTCATCTGGAGTAATTGATTTTATATACTTTTTATAATCTACAGGAGTGTATATAAACTTTGCAAGAGATGGAAATATCATTAATGCTGTTTTTGTTCTATCGTCTTCGTAGAGTTTAAAATTTTTAGTTATTGTATTAATATCTTTTGATTTAAAACGCTGTTCGTAAGTTTCTTCACTCCCACCAAGATAAATTGTTACTAAGGGTAGTCTTTTAAGGTTTTTAATTTTTTTTAATGTCCTATGAAGACCTTCGCCTTTTTGAGCAAGAGATATAATTTTAATTTGTTTTGATAGATTTGTTGAAATTCTCGATGCCATATAGTTTTTAAAGCTAGCTAACTTATAGCCAAGTCTGTCACCAATTATGACAATTGGTGCTTTCTCAATATTGATATCTTTATAGACAGTATTATGAAATACATAGGGTAGAGGAATCGTGGAATTAGAATTTGAGCGATAACGGTCAAATATAAAATAACAACCCGCACCAATTGATGCAAAAACAATGAGAACTAATATCTTTTTCACATTAATAGTTTAACTTATCTTAAAGTTTTGGTAAATGCATGGCATCTAAATTATTTAAATTAGGGAAGAATATGAGTGTAAATGAGTCAAGATTTACGCCGGAGTTACTAGCTCCAGCTGGAAGCTTGGATAAGCTTAAAGTTGCGATTAGTTACGGTGCTAATGCTGTATACTTAGGTGGGCTAAAATTTGGCCTGAGATCTGCTGCTGAGAATTTTACTGAAGAAGAATTAATCGAAGGTGTTGAGTTTGCACATAAAAGAGGTGCACTTGTCTACGTCGTACTTAATGGATTTCTTCATGATAAAGATCTTGATGAATTACCTGAGTTTGTACAATTTCTTGATTCTATAAAAATAGATGCAGTAATCGTATCTGATCTGGGAGTAATTAAAACGGTTCATGCCAATTCATCAATTCCTGTTCATCTTTCAACTCAAGCCAGTTGTTTAAATGTAGAGTCAGCAAAGCTTTGGAAGTCTATTGGTGTTGAAAGAATTGTTGTTGGACGTGAAACATCAATTGCTGAAGCCGGAAAAATAAAAAAAGAAGCTGGCATTGAAGTAGAGATGTTTATACACGGATCAATGTGTATGGCGTATTCTGGAAACTGTACAATATCTAATTTTACCCAAGGACGAGATTCAAACCGTGGAGGCTGTGCTCATAGTTGCCGTTTTGAATATAGTATTGATTTTGATCATCTAGATTCTGAAGATAAAAAAAGAGCTTATTTTATGAGTTCAACTGATCTTAACGGAATAAAGGTTTTACCTGAATATATTAAAGCTGAAATTGACTCTATTAAAGTTGAAGGCCGTATGAAATCTCATCTTTATGCTGGGACAATTTCAAAAACTTATTCTGAAGCTCTTAATTATTATAAAGAGCATGGAGATTTTATTTCTGATGATCTTCAGAACTGGGAAAATGAATTAAAGAAAGTTACCCATAGAACTTATGCCCAAGCAAACTTAGTTGAAAAAGCAGGAAGAGAAACAATTTTTAATGAAAGAGAAGTTGCAAGTTCTAATGATTATGTTTTAGTTGGAAGGGTAATTGATATTGTTGATCAAGAAGCAATTATTATTGAAGTTAGAAATGCTTTTAATCTTGAAGAAGAGTTAGAAATTCTTCCATTCTCTGGAAAACCTATCACTCATCATTTAAGTTCAATTCAATCACTTACTGGTGAAGCAATAGAAAGAACAAAGCCCACGACACTTGTGAAGATTCCTTTTGTAAAAGGTTTGGAGAGAAATAATATTTTAAGAAAAAGGCTACTGCAATGAAGCCTATTTTTTATTATACTGAATTAGCTCTAAATCAAGTTGGGCCAGGCTCTGAAGTTATAATCGAACACAAAGAGTTATCTCGTTTTGGAAAGTTAAATACTTCCGAATTTAATCACGCACTTTCAAAGTTAAAAGAAAAAGGAGCTCAGGTATCACTTGAATGGGATATCTTAATGAGTGAAACAGACTTTGCTTCAAAAGCATCTCTACTGAATGAATTAGAATTAGATTTGATAGATTCAATTCGTGTTCAAGATCCAGGTGCAATTGAATATGTTAAACATAATCTAGATCATAAAATTACTTTAATCCTTGAAACGGGAAATCATAATCTCCGTGGAATTCAGTCATGGATAGACCATGTTGGGGAGAGAGTAAATAGAGTTGTATTAAGTGTTGAGCTAGATAAGAAAACGGTGAAAAACTACTGTGAGAACCTAGAGGTTGATGTTGAGTTTTTAGTTCTTGGGCGTATTCTTATTTTTTATACACCAAGAAATCTTTTATCAAGTTTACTTCCTGAAGATGATGAAAAGAAAAAAAGAAGGCTTGTCTCAAATGAGTTTTTAGAAGCAAGCGGGGAGAGTGAAGAGAGTCCTCATAAAGGTTTTCCGTTGATAGAGAATAAACATGGAACTTTTATGTTTCATATAAAAAGACTATTCCTACTAGATTGTCTTTCGGATCTTAAAGAATGCGGAGTAAGACAATTAAGAGTGGATAATCGCTTTGATAGTGAAGATCTACTTAATAAATCACTTCTTACAATGAATGGATCTTGTGACGTGGCAAGCTTTAAAAAAGAATACCCTTATGATGTTATCAAAGGATATTTTAATACAAATAAAACAGATGTACTTTTTAAAAAATTAAAAAATTATCGTCTTCAAAGAAAAGATGAATCTTATGTGGGTGAGGTTCTTGAAACTAATAAAGCTCATTATATGGCCATCCTTATAAAGAAATCTTCTATTAAACTTGGCGATGAATTAAAATTTATTACACCTGAAGGAAAGGAGCTTGTTTGCAAAGTTCATCAATTACAAAATTCAGTTGGTGTTGATATTGAAAAAGCTTCTGTAGATGAGTTGTGTTTGATAAATTATTTTGGAAGTGTTTGGCCTAAGTCTCAAGTATATTTAAATATCTAAATCATTCTTTAAAAATTGATAAGCAAAAAATAAAAAAGCGCAGACAAAGAGCGTAAGTCTGCGCTTATAATAGAGAGAGAGTATTCAAGCGCGCTTCACATTTTCATGTGTGCGCAAGCTCGAATAAGAGATGTAATTTGTTTTTTAGTTCTGACAGATTGCTGATCTACGATCAGTTCCTGGAATATGGATTGGAGCAAATCCCATATTAAATGATGCTCCTTGAATTGTTGCTGTAGCAAACCCATAAGAGATTTGTGCAACTGGGCAACTGTTTGATGTTTCTAAGATAAACTGTGAAGCTTGTACTACCTGTTGAGGTGCTTGATTGCTTCTTGGACATACATATATGTCTAGTACAGCTTGACCGCCTTGATTTGCTGTAATTGCAATATCTCCATAAGTAGATACGCCCATATGAACAGCACCGATATTTATATTACCTTGTAGTTGAATTTGTCTTCGGGTTCTTTGACCACCTTCTAGACATCTTCTTTCTTGACCTACAATATTAAGTGCTTCTTGAAGGTTAACTGATTGGCCATTACCGTTTGTGTAAGTACCGTAGTTACTGTAGCCGTTTAGTAGGCTGTCATCATCGTCGCCACTTGTGTTTTCTTTACCACAAGCTACGGCTAGTAGCGCCACTGTTGAAAATACGAAAAGATTTTTAAGGAATCTTGAACCTGCTCTTTGTGTTTTCATTTTCTCTCTCCTAATAAAAACTGTTATTAACTCTCTGCCCTATATTAAGCAAGGGGTGTGCCAAAAAAGAATTAGTAATTTCAATACATTAGAGTGCTTGTGAACATGTAAAAACTGTATAAAATATTACAAGTGTAAAAACTTTTAACAAAAAAGTATTAAAATGAGTTCATATCTAAGATAAGGATCTAGATGAAAACAATAAAAAATATGCTTGATGAGTACTCTGAGAGCCATCAAAATAGAACGAACCAAACTATCCATAAATTCGCTGTTCCAGCTATTATGTTCAGTATAATAGGTCTATTTGCCTGTATTCCGACTCCAAGTTTCTTGGGAGATGGAAACTGGTCTATGGTGTTTGCTGGGCTTTCTTTGGTATACTATGCTCTTTTAAGTAAGAAGTATTTTCTTGTAATGCTTCCAACTGTCATATTTATGTACATCGGGAATATGTTTATTTCCCAGAACCTAGATTTACTCACTTTCTCTATTATAGTCTTCTTAGTAAGTTGGGCTTTCCAGTTTTGGGGACACAAGCTTGAGGGTAAAAAACCAAGCTTCTTTAAGGATGTATTCTTTCTTTTAATAGGACCTCTCTGGGTGGCAAAGGCTCTTTTTAATATTGAGGATTAAAGCTGATGCTTTAGGTTCAAAATTATGACTAATCCAATGTAATAAATACACTTGAATTGTTCTATTAATAGGAGTTCGCTACTGTCCATTAATCAATTTAATGGGGACCCAATGAAATTAGTATTAATGGCAATTATTCTAGTGAGCTTTAAAGTTAGCGCCGCTGAACTCAATCTTTATGCTATTGATAGCCCAACCAGGTTAAACTGGAAAACACCAAAAAAGCTTTTAAAGACTACTTTAAGAAACTATATGCGTATTGGGCATGGAAAGAGGTCTCGTCATAAAATTGGTCACGCCTACTTGGGCTTTAAGTGTGATGGGGAAGTTGAAGTTATTTCTGGAATGACTAGTGGTAAGGGATTTAAAGCAAAGGAGAGCTTACTTAAGGATAAGGTTGGAATGAGCGTTATACTTATCGATAATAATGGTCACTTTCAAAATCATGCTGAGTCTTCAAAAGATATTAAAATATTCAGTGATACAAATAGAATTAGTAAGCTACAAATTGAAATCACTAATGATCAATGCTTATTGGCAAAGCAGTGGCATGAAGAATATTCAAACTCAGAGTCATTTATTTATGGTGGAGTAGATAAAAGGCCTCTTCGAGGAGAAGGCTCTGGCTGTACGGCATATGCAATGAGCTTCTTTGAAGTTGCAAATGTTGATTTTAATTTCTTTAACAAGCTGTTTTTGCGCACGATATACATACCTAATGATTTATTGGGTGGAGATTATGGTTTAGGTGAAAAAGTCAAAGTGAAGAAAATCTTAGCAGATAGAAGACTGTTATCAGTGAGCACCCCTGATAGCCTTCAAGTTGATTTATATGATCCAAATGATATGCATGAATGGATTAAAAAGACTTGGAAAGATGTTGAAGAGGGCGCTGTAAATGCTGATATCGCTGAATATAATGCTAAAGCCTATTCTGTGGATAAAATGAAAGTTTTAAAACTCAAAAAAAAAGACCTTTAATCAATAAATAACAAAGTCTACTTTAGAAAGCAGGCTTTGGTTTATAAACTTATAGTGACCTTAATCGAGAAACTTCCAAGTATCTGCTCCATCAAATCGTCGAGCAGGAATTTTGTCGATCTCTAAGTTTGTAAAGAGTCGAGCATTGACTCCCATTCGATCTTTGTAACTAGAATCTAAGCTTCTCCAATGACTGTAACAACCACAATTTCTACAACGAATGAAGGTCAAGGCTTTATCACCCCATGAATACTCTTGAATGGAATTAGCCTTTGCAATGACTTTCACATTACTAGGATGAAAGTATGCATGGATAGATCCATATCTCTTGCAGACTGAACAATTACAAGTGGTCAAAGACGATGGAGCTTCTGCATTGATCTGAAGTTTTAGAGCGCCACAGTGACAAGAGGATTCGATTATATTTTCTGTCATAGTAACAAATTAGCCTATAAATAATTAACGGTCATTATTCTAGGGGGTTTTATTTTTATACTGCTTAAATTGCCCCAGACTCTATGAACTTATTCATCATGCTTGGAAATATTTACATTAGGCACCGTGATTTCAGACATTATCTTTTGTAAATTAAACCCTCAGATACTTAATAAAAAAATAAGACATAAGAGAGATCTTGCAACCAGATTCTTAGTTTGTCTGAGGAAGCTTATTGTATAATTTAAAGTAAGGGCAAAACCTCATGCAAATTCAAATATTTAGAAGCTCAAAAAGTTGAGTCTTTGAAAACACTTTCATCCCTTTTATGTCAAAATCTACTAGAGACAATCCGCTTTAAAAGTCGTATATATATTTCAGTTATTTTAAATATTTAGGACTTATTATGAAACAAATAGAAAGTGTTGTTGTTCGCTTCTCAGGTGATTCTGGTGACGGGATGCAGCTAACTGGAACTCAATTTTCAAATACCTCTGCTTTAATGGGGAATGATCTAGCTACATTTCCAGATTTTCCAGCCGAAATTAGAGCTCCCCAAGGAACAGTTGCAGGTGTTTCTGGATTTCAGGTAAATATCGGTTCAGTTAAAGTAAATACTCCTGGTGACGAACCAGATGTTTTAGTTGCCATGAATCCAGCGGCACTAAAAGCAAATATAAAAGACCTTCGTCTAGGTGGAACTTTAATTGTTAACATCGACTCATTTACAGATCTTGCATTTAAAAAAGCTGAGTATGAATCAAATCCTCTAGACACTCCTCAGTTTGAGCAGTACCAAGTTATAAAAGCGCATATATCTTCTCAAACAAAAGAAGCTCTAAGTGAACTTGATCTAGATACGAAAAGCAAAGAGAGATGTAAAAACTTCTACGCTCTAGGAATGACTTTCTTTATGTACGCAAGAGATCTTGAGCCAACAAAAAAATGGATTCAAGAAAAATTTAAAAATAAAGATGTTTTAATTCAAGCAAATACCATGGCCCTTGTAGCGGGATTTCATTTCGCTGAAACAATTGAAGCCATAGGTGATAGATATCAAGTTAAGCCCGCTCCAATTGATAAAGGTCTTTATAGACAAATCAATGGGAATACGGCCTTGTCTTGGGGATTTATGTTTGCAGCTGAAAACTCTGGACACGAATTGTATTTAGGTTCTTATCCAATAACACCGGCCTCAGATATTTTACATGAACTAAGTAAGCATAAAAATTTTGGAGTTAAAACATTTCAAGCAGAAGATGAAATCGCTGCAGTTTGTTCTTCTGTAGGAGCAAGTTTTGGTGGAGCACTGGCAATCACAACTTCTAGTGGACCAGGTATCGCTTTAAAAAGTGAAGCGATGAATCTTGCAATGATGCTTGAGTTGCCGATTGTAATTATAGATGTTCAGCGTGGTGGACCTTCAACGGGACTTCCGACTAAAACTGAACAGTCAGATTTAAATATGGCCATGTATGGTCGAAATGGAGAGTCGCCAGTAATAGTTTTAGCGGCAGCTCATCCAAGTGATTGTTTTGAAATGGCATTTGAGGCTGCAAGACTTTCATTAGAGCATATGACTCCAGTTGTTTTATTAAGTGATGGTTATATTGCAAATGGAAGTGAGCCTTGGAAGATTCCAGATATTTCTAAATACCCAAAAATTAAATCTAAGCTTGTAAAAAAAGAGCTGGGTGAATCGGAAGTTTATCTTCCTTATAAAAGAGATGAAAATCTAGTTCGAACTTGGGCAACTCCAGGAATGAAAGGTTATATGCACAGAGTAGGTGGTCTTGAAAAAGAAGAGGACACTGGAAATGTTTCTTATGATCCAGAAAATCACGAGCGCATGATTGAAATTAGAGAAGAAAAAGTAAAGCTTGTTCAAAATAATATTCCTAAGCAAAAGCTTCTAGGTGAAGACAAAGGTGATCTATTAATTGTCTCTTGGGGTGGAACTTATGGAGCAACTTACCAGGCTGTAAGTGCACAGATTGAACAAGGAAATAAAGTAAGCTTAATGCATTTAAACTATATTAATCCTATGCCAAAGAACGTTGATGAAATTTTAAAAGGATTTAAAAAGATAATTGTTTGTGAACTTAATGGTGGGCAAATGAAAGATCTTTTAAATAAAGAATTTAGCTGCATGGCCGAGGGGTATACAAAAATGCAAGGAAAGCCTTTTATGATTAGAGAGCTTTCTGGAATGATGGAAAAAGCTCTTGAGGATATAAAGCTTAGCTAGGTAATAATTATGACTGATAAAAAATTAACAAAAAAAGATTTCTCAAATGACCAAGCTGTAAAATGGTGTCCAGGTTGTGGTGACTATGCCATTTTATCTGCTACACAAATGGCCATGGCGCAAATTGGTGTAGAACCTCATAACGTAGCCGTTATTTCTGGAATCGGTTGTTCATCTAGATTTCCATACTATATGGGATCTTATGGTATGCACTCAATTCATGGAAGAGCACCTGCTGTTGCAACTGGACTTAAGCTTCATAACCCTGATCTTTCTGTTTGGATTATTACAGGAGATGGTGATGGTTTAAGTATAGGTGGTAATCATCTTGCTCATATTATTAGAAGAAATATGAATGTTAATATTATTCTTTTTAATAATGAAATCTATGGTCTGACAAAAGGGCAGTACTCACCAACTTCAAAACCTGGTCTTACTACAAAGTCTACTCCATATGGTTCTCTTGACAGGCCTTTTAGTCCCGCAAGATTTGCTCTTGGTTGTGGATCTACTTTTTATGCAAGAACTATTGATACAGACCCAAAACATATGATTGAAGTCTTTAAAGAGGCAAATGCTCATGAGGGAACGTCTGTAATTGAAGTTTATCAAAACTGTGTCATCTTCAATGACAAGGTTCATGACAAGTATACAAATAGAAAAACAAGAGATGAAAACTCTGTTCGCCTAGAAGCTGGAAAGCCAATGATCTTTGGTGCTGAAAAAGATAAAGGCTTTATTTTTGAAGACTTTAACCTTAAAGAAGTTGAACTTAAAGATGGTTATACTGAAGAGCAATTAGTTAAGCACGATCCAACAAATCAAGGACTCGTTCATATGCTTGCTAATTTAAGCCCAGAGACTTCAGCAGTTCCTATAGGTGTATTGAAAAAAGATCTGACTGCACATACCTATGACTCAAGCTTTCAAGCTCAGATTCAAAGCCAAAAAGATGCGAAAGGCCCAGGCTCGATGAAAGATCTATTAATGTCTGGAGAAACTTGGAGCGTTTAAAAGAAAATGCTTTAATTGTTTTTTATAGGTATCCAGAATTAGGAAAAGTTAAAACACGACTTGCCAAAGAGCTTGGTGATGAGTTTGCCTTTGAATTTTATTCGAAATGTTCATCTTATGTTTTAGAGAAGCTCACGTCCTTAAATAATATAGAAGTCTATATATTCTTTTCTGATAATAAAGATATTTCTAAATTTGATAATCAATTTAAATTTATTCTTAGTTCTCAAGTTGGAAATTCTTTAGGTCAGAAGATGAATCAAGCAATAAAAGATGTATTATGCTTAGGTCATAAGAAGGTTATTATTTGTGCAACAGATACACCTGACTTAGGGAAGAGCAATATTTCTGATGCTTTTATGTCGCTTGAAAAATCTGATTTCGTCTTTGGCCCAGCAGTTGATGGTGGTTATTATTTAATAGGTATGAAAGAAGAAGCATCATTTCTTTTTGAAAATATGACTTGGAGTCACTCAGATGTTTTAAAAGAGTCACTTTCTCGAATAAAGAGAAAGAACCAAAGTTCTTCTTTATTAGAAAGATTAATTGATATCGACACAAAAGAGGACTTATTAGTTTGGCTAAGTACTTCAGGTGATGATTACTTTAAAGAATCAATCAATGCACTTTATACTAAGAGTTTTTAGTTCTTTATAGATAGCAATTCCCAACAAACAAAATTGTATACATTCAGCATACACTTCTAAAACACTAGAACCATAGGGATAGTAGGCAAGAAATGAGCTAAACAGAAAGTAAAAATACCATTTATTTGGTATTGCCCAAATCATAGGCCATATCAAGTACCAAGGATGTAATACAGGAGCAAAGAGAAATAAAAACATATATGAAACTGAAATATATTTTTTTACCTGATCTCGATTACTTTTATAGAAAAGGAATAAGAGATAGGCATAAGAAGCTGAGAATAATAGAAGACTAATTATTCTTATCTCATTTTGACTAAATTTTTGATTAACTAAAATAATTGATATTAGAGAATTCCAAGACCAAAATTTTACAAATGCACTTGCTCCAGAGTGATAAGAGAGATCTGTAGGGTATAGAAGAAGCGTTACTAACACTAAGCTTGAACAAACAAGAGTTTTCATTAATAGCTTTCTATTAGTTAGTACCCCTTTAAAGAAGTAAAAAGGAAGGGCAAGGATTGAAATTATCTTTGTTAAAAAAGAAAGATAAATACCTGTGAAAACTTTGTTTTTATTCAAGAAGATCAAAAGAATAAGACAAGCAAGTATATCAATATGTACGGCTTGAACAAATTCCTTACAAAGATATGGATAAATAAGTAGAAGGTACTTTTTATTTGAAGGAAATAAGTTGAATACAATATAGATTAGCATTAACAAGCCAATTGATTGCATAAGCATTAATGCCGTTTTGTATTTAAGTGGAGATAGAAGGGTAAAGAATACTTGTGCTAATGGAGGATAGATTGTTGTGAGTTTATTATAAGAGATCTGAGTTCGTTTACTGAATTCAATATGGTTTAGTTTTTTAGAATTAGGAGCTAGTTTATATGGATTGTAGCCTCCTGCTATTACTTTTCCTTCCCAAAAATAACGATAATGATCATTTTCAAATAGAGGTTCGGATCCTAAAAATAAAAATCCAATAAAGAGAAGATGCCATTTATTTTTTAATTCAAAATTTGAGAATTTCCACCATAAGAAATAAAGAACTTGAAATATCAAAAAATATTCAAATTCGGAGTATTTATGAGTCTGTTGGAATTTTTGATGTAGGAAATAGCTTATTACGACAAAAGAGATATTGAGCAGATACAAAAATAATAAATTTATATTATATCTACTCATGAATTTTTATTTTTTACTCATCTTCTTCTGAACAGTCTTCGTTTTCGTCTTCACAATCACTGTCATCATCATCACTAAAAATATCATCTGAATCAGTTGAGTCACCACCACTTGAAGAACTGGATGACCCTGAACCAGAACCCCCGCCACCTGAAGCTTTAGCAACCTTAGCAGAAAAAGAAGTTAGAACTAAAATAAACATAAGAAGACTTAAAAACTTTTGCATATATACTCCATTAAAACTTAGAACTTAATGTTAAGCCTAAACTATTATTTTCAACTTTACCAAATACATTATTACTATTTACATTATTTCTTTGAATATAGGCGGCCATATTAACTCTACTTAGTAGAGGTCGCTTAAGTTCTAATCTTAGATTCAAAGACTCATCATTTCTTTTCTCTGAAAGATTATCATCTTTTTGAGACTTAAAAGACTTAGATGCAGCACCAATTTTAGCTGAGATCTTGTTTTTTCCCAAGCTGTGGCCGTAATCTAGTGCTATTGAATACTTGTCATAACTTTCAGCTCCACTCGTAATATCGTCTCTGTTGCTATATCCGATAGAAGCAGAAAATTTCTTAAATTTGTATTTTAATCTAATGTTTCTATCTTTTAATGTTGACGCTTTACCTGTTCCATCTGTTTGAAAAGTATTATCTTTTAAAAGAGCTACCTTGTCTTTATAAAAAGTTTCATCTTGCTGAGCTGATATTAGAAACTTTGATTTATTTTTTAATCTATAACTAAGCTGTGCTCCTACAGAATGAATTCTTCTGGAATTTGTCCCCTGATTTGCTATGAATGTATGGTTTTCCGTATGATCAATTTGTTGAAAACGATAAAGAGCATTGAAGCTAAGAGATTTGTTAAGCTTAAATCTTCCACCAGTAATCATTGAGGCTTTTTTGTAGGGATCATCAATAATATGGTATTGGATTTTATCATCTTTAAATGATTGCTCAATTGAGTAATTCTCTGATATACCAAAATCAAGGCCAAGATTTAATGCGAGCTTCTTATCGTATTTATATCTTCCACTAAATCCTTGATCAAAGTTTTTAGAACGAATACTCTCATCAATATTATTTCTATTGGTGAACGTATTACCTTGTTTTTGGATGTCGTTGGATCTCGTTAGAGCGCCTTTTGTTGTAGATTTTAATTTTAATTTTTTTGAATATTTATAATTTAAAGAGATCGTCGAACTCAAGCTGTTTAAAATGATATCTTGTGCAACTTTATCACTTTCTATTAACTCATCCATATTGCTCATTTGTGATATCGCGTACGATAAACTGATGTTTGTTTTCAAATTTTTCTTTTTTTTCTTCGTCTTTGTTTTTGTTGCTAAAACTGTTGTCGCAGCAAAAGAAAGATTTGATATCATTAATGTCGTTATAATTATTTTTTTCATGATTTTTCCTTACTCCAAAATGTTTAGATCCCAGTCATACTTCGTAAAGCCTATGGGAAGAGTAGTGTTAGTGTTCGGTGAAAAATCAAGTATGAAGTTTGATATATTTCCTGTCGCTTGTTCTCCATTTGTAGAATGATTTTTGAAATCTTGTGCGTACCAATCAAAAAGCTCAGTAAGGTAAAGCTTTCCTTGGGTTTGGTTTAGATTTCTTGCCTGCTTTAGGCCTTCAATTGTTGCTGTATCCAGCTGAGTATAGATATCTTTTGAAGTGTATGCTTCTTTCATAAGTATAGGACAGCCTTTGGCAGCACAAATAACGGCAAAGTGAAATCTTGCATCAATTGTTCCGTTTTCATGAGTTAGAAGCTCTTTTACAGATTCCTTACCCGGGAATCCACCTTTTTCAATATTGTCTAGAGATCTAATCTTTCCACCAATATTAAAGATTTTCTTTTTAAACGCACTAAAGGGAATAAGGCCTATTTTGGTAATTGATTTTAATCTCTTACCGTTTTTATATAAATTTGAATTAACCATTTCTATAGCAAAAAAGTTATAGGCATTAATAAGAAGTGCTAGTCTTTCTTCTTTGTTTAGGCTCTGCAAGTCCACTTCTGCGTACATATCATAAATGGCCCTTTTTAGATTTTTTGTGTCTTGGTCTTTTTTATCTTTATAAAGTTGCTCGTAATCAACTAATGTGTCTTCTGAGCCTTCTTGTTTGAAAACAACGTATTTATCATAAAAAAGTTGAATGTTTTCAGATAGAGAGTTCTGTGTGTACAGATTTTCTTTCGCAATATTTAAGCCCCAGTCATTTTTAAAGCTTCTTTTGCTGTATTTGTAGTTAAAACCTTCTCTATAGAGCTTAATAAAGCTATCAATGCTGTGCGCCTTTGAACCATTATAAGAGACATGTGAAGATAATTCTTCTTCTATTTCTTTTAATTGATTATTAGTTCTGTATTTATTCTTTTTAATCTTTATGACTCTTTGAAGTTTTAGGGCATTTTTAGTTACAGCATCTAGTTGAAGGTTGATTTCTTTCCCATTAAAGGCTTCTTGGTAGATTGTGCTTATACCATTTGATGCAGGCACGAGTGAGAAGTTATAGCGAGCATCGTTGTTTGCTAGTTCTTTAAGTTTTTTCTTTATGTCGTTAAGAGATATTTCTTTTTGAGCAAAAAATAGTATTTTCTTATCGAGAATATCAAGAGATCCAATTGAAGAAGATAAGTCTTTTATAGATTTGATTCTAATCCCTTCTTTGTACAAATTACTTTTGACTAAAATTACCGCGGCAAAATTATATGCGTTTATATAGTTTGCTTGTATCTCCGCTTTGCTTAAAGATGATATATCTAGATCTTCAAACTGAAGTTTTATAGTGTCTAGAAGTTCTCTCGTTTGTATCAAGTTTTCTTGTCTTTTAAGTTTCTCGTAATTCACAGCTGTGATGTTTTGACCTTCGCCTTTTTGTTTTTCAACGAATGAATCCAAAAACAATTGAATATTTTCATTTAAAGTGAACGAGCTTCTTGGTGCAACTTCTTCTTCAGGGATACTTGGAGTTCTAACTTGCTCTGTTTTAGGGGGCAAGCCAATTGAACTTTCCTGATATTGATTCTCACAACTAATAAAGCTTATGAGTATAAATAGACTCGTTAATAATTTCATCGTTACTCCTAAAATTTGGTGACGATTTAAGTGAGTTGTTAGTGTGAGTTATTACAATGATAACGAAAAAAACTGTTATTCTTTTTATTAAGCTCTAAAACGTGTATTTTTTATATGTATTCATATTAGGCATTTACAGGTATTGGCTGAGAGTTGAGGCATTAAGAATTGGGAGCGTAGTAGGTATCAAGTACTCGCCAATAATAATTGGGAGTTTTATTTGTGATAGGTACGCTTTAATTCATCAATATCTTTGTTTCCAAAACGGAACTTTATAATAATTTTAAAATTTCTGATAAATTGTATGAATATCCCCGTTTTTAAATACCTTCTTGTTGATATAGAGACTTTGCTTCTATTGATTTTGATCTGATAATTTTTCTTTAAGTGATCCGAGATAACAACATCCTCTAAAAAACCAATCTTAAAGAGTTTAAGTTCTTTTAAAAGAGCTGTTCTTAGAGTCAGTGCATTTGTCCAAACAAAGTTATGTTTTATATTCAAGTCAATCCAATTTAAAAAGAGAGCTTGAATTTTAAAGAAAAGCTTATTGGATTCGTATTTTTTAAAAAAGACCATATAGTCAAAATTTGAGGTGATGAGTAAGTCTAACTGATCAATACTAATATCAACTGGATGGATTAAAGTATATTCTGTAAGAATTTTGTCCTGAGCCAATAATATTGTTTTAAGAATAGACGGTTTTTCCATTTTTTCCGTTAGTAGTGTTGTGTTTGGATTGTTTTGACAAAAATTTGTTAACAAGCTTAGACTATTATCTTTGCTACCTGCGTCGCAAAATATGATTCTAAAGTCACTATGATAGATATTAAGCCTTTTAAATAGCTTCGGTAGCTCGTCCTGTTCATTAAGAATTGGAATTATTAATGTTAAGTCACTAATTTTCATTTATATACCTTATGTCTTACTTGCATAGCTAGTCTAGGAGTACGTGTATATACTTGATGTGTGCGGTCAGTTAACAAAATCTTACATTTGACCAGTTAGAGTAAAGAGAGTTTTCCATTCGAGCTCTCTAGGAATACTATTCTAAAGCTGTTTGAAATAAATCATTCAAGTATTTTTGGAAATCAAGGAGGTATTCCATGAATCTTATCGAACAATTCCACGCTGGTGGATTCTTTATGTACTTTATTTTACTTTTTGGACTTTTAACTGGTGCTCTTATAGTAGAGAGAACAATCGCTCTATACGCGAAGTTTAAAACTGCTCCAAAAGATTTTAGAAAAAATATACTTTCTTTTATAGCAAGTGGTGACTTCGGTGCAGCTAAAAACTATATCGAAATGTCAGCGAAAGACACAGCAATCGGAAACGTTGCTACTGTTGGTTGTAAAATGAGAATGGCCGGAGCTGGAGACGAAGCACTTCAAGCACGTATGGATGAACAACTATCTAAAGAAATTAGCTCTATTGATAAAAGAACTGGTTTTTTAGCAATGTTTGGTAACGTTGCAACGTTATTTGGTCTTCTAGGGACAGTTACAGGTCTAATTAGTTCATTTGCCGGTGTTGCAGCAGCAAGTCCAGTAGAAAGAGCAAACCTTCTTTCTCAAGGTATTTCTGAAGCACTAAACTCTACGGCTTTTGGATTATTAGCAGCTATTCCAGCACTAATTGCCTTTGCAGTTTTTACTTCTAAAACTGAAGGAATTGTAACGAAGCTTACAGAAGAGGCATCTGCTCTTTATCATGACTTTTTATTCTACTCAGAAAATACTGATGAATCTATCGCTACAGACTTTAGCGCTGGATCGAATAAAGAAAATACAGACTCTGTAACTAGAAACTAATTTATTAGTTTTCATTTTTTTAGGATGAATTATGAGAAATAAAACAGGACTTGGATCTAAGAAAGATTTAAATGCTGACTTAAACTTAACACCGTTTATAGACTTGCTCTCGACATGTGTTTGTTTCCTCCTCGTTACAGCTGTTTGGATAGAAATTGGAACAGTTGAAATCAAACAAAGCCATGGAACAGATGCTAAGCCAAATAAGAAGATCACATATGATCTGGATGTTGTTTATCAAGGTTCTCAAAAGTTACGACTTAATCTTAAAAAGAATGGAAGAACGGTAAAAGGTTTTAGAGTTAAGGGTGAAAACTTTGAAGATATGATGCTTCAGATGAACACGATTGTTCAAAGCAAAGTATTGAACTTTAAAAATAAAGCAATTGAAATCGCTTCAGCGACAGTTACTCCAAGAAGCGAAATTAATTATGGAAACCTTGTTAAGACACTCGATGTTCTACGTAAAAATAAAATCGTAAATATCGGCGTGTTATCTGCGAGAGGTAAATAATGAGATTAAATTCAAGCCTTGTTGAAAGTACCGCTTTTGAAAAGCATTTAGTAAATAGAAAAAGAAAGAAATCGTGGGCGATTAAAGCTGCTGGATTCACTTTGATGTTAACATCGATGGTTGATATGTTTAGCATGCTTGTTGTCTTTTTACTTCAAACTTTTTCTAGTTCACCAGAGATCTTGATCACTAAGGGTGTTGAGCTTCCAAACTCAGTAACTCCTTCTATAGTAAGAGAGGCACCAGTTTTATCTTTGTCTAAAAATGGAAACCTATATCTTGATCAAAAACTCGTTGGAGCGACTACAGCTGTTACTAAAAGCCCGGATCTTTTACTTAAGAAGTTAAATTATATTAAAAACTCATGGGCCAAGAGTCACTCTGACCCATTTCCAGGTGAAATTAATTTACAAGCGGATAAAGAAGTTAAAAGTACAACTGTATCTCAAATAATGGGAGTATTGACCTCAAGTCAGTACCAATCAATACAGTTAGCCGTAATAGGAAAGTAGATGAAAAATATTTTGTTATTATTAGTATTTATTTTAAGCTTTAGCTCTTTTGCAAATACTGGAGAGTATTTAATAAAAGAGATGGAAGATCTTCGAGAGTCTCTAGATGTTGATGACCCAGGTAGGGTTGAATTAACACTTAGACTTGCAGATCTCTACTTTGATGTTTCGATTAAAGAAGAAAACGGTAAAAACACTAAAGCCAATAAGGAAATACAAAGAAAAAGAGCATTCTCTTTATATGAGAGCTCACTTATTGATGCAAAGTCAGCAAAGAACCCAGCTCTTACACGAGTTAAAATTTTGTTTCAAATGGGAAGACTTGCCACAAAATTAGATGACTATAAAAAAGCGGAAGGATACTACCTTCAGGTTTTTAAAGATGCAGCATCACCTAAAAAACTAAAAGAACAATCAGCCCTTGCCCTTGGTGAGTGGTATGAAGAAGATGCAAGATTTACACAGGCAAATGGTTATTATGAAAAAGCCATCTCCTTATGTTCAGCAAAAGAAACTTGTAACTATATTCACTATAGAAGAGCGTGGCTTTTTTATAAAGATACTAAACTTGAAAAAGCTGTTGCTGAAATCAAGCTTTCACTATGGGATATGGGCGGAAATATCAGAGAGAATTCTTTGACTGATATGATTATGTTTATGTCTAATCTTTCTGGAAACGGTGAAGCTGAATACAGCTATATCGATGGTTTATCGAAAAAAACAAATAGACCAAACCTTCATGCAAAACTAACGGAAGCTTTCTATGCTGCTGGAAATAGAAATGCGGGAAGTAATTTACTTGCAAAATTAAATACAAAGAATCCTACGATTTATAATGAAGTGAGACTTCTTGAAGAGTTTTATGGATTTAGAAATTGGGATAAAGTAGAGGAGTATCTTACTCGTCTAGAAGATAGAAAAAAGACAGTACTTCCAGCGAACAAAGAAAAATCTAAAGAAGTTCTTGAGACTCTTAGAAGATATGTTGTTCAAGTTGATGCTGAGTCTCAGGTTGCTGAAGACTTACTACCAATATTAGGTCGATCAATTGATATTTACTTAAAGATGTATCCAAATGATAAGCTTAGAAAAAATATGCAGCAGGGGTGGTTAAAAGCCCAGCCAGATAAAAACAAAAAACTTGTTCGTCTTGGTAGTTGGATAAAAGAAGATATAGCTTTTGGAAAAAGTGATAAAGAAATTAGAAAACTTCGCCAGACTCGTCTCTCTTTGGCGCAAAAATTAAATAAACCAAATATTGTTATAGAAGATTCTTTAGCAATAGCTCAAATTCTTAATAAATCTCAAAAAGACAATGAGATTAAAAGTACAGATGAAGCAGATCAATTTACTTATATTGCTGCTAGAGAATACTATTCTCAAAAGAAGTTTAAAGAGGCCCTGCCTTTATTTGACTCTCTTACAATAAAGGCTGCTAAAACTGAAAAGGCTTCAAAGTGGGCCGTTCTTTCTCAGAACTTAACTCTTGATATTTATAATCAAAGTAAAGATTACGCCTCTATCATGAAGCAAGTAAGTCTTTGGAAAAGTGTTCCGACAATTTCTTCTAATAAGACTTATAAAAAAGATTTTGAAAACTTTGATAGAATCTATACTCAAGCAGAATTTGAAGCAGCGGCCAGTCTTGGTGAAACTCAAAAGGGTCTTGAGACTTTTTATAATTTTTGTTTCCAAGGTGTTTATCCTAAAAAATCATGTCCAAATGCGAAAGTTCTATCAGTTAAATTAAAAGATCAGCCAAAACTAGTTGCCCTTTTAGAAAAAGAAAAAGATGAGAAAGCTCTTGTAAATGAATATGAGCTGATGGGACGTTTCTCTGATGCAGCAAAACTTCAAGAAAAGCTTAATCTAAACAGAAAATCTGACTATGATACTTATTTGAAAATAGCTCTACTTTACGAACTCGATCAAAACTTTCCTAAAAGAGATCGAATTCTAAAAAAAGTAATTACTAAAATAAAAAGATCAAAGAGCATTGATCCAAAGTATGAAACAGCCTTGTTTGTCACTCTTGATGAAGCAGGTTTAATTAATGAAAAATCACTAGGTCTTCCTTGGTCTTTAAATAAGAAGATTCAACTAGCAAATAGATTTGAAGCCTTAAATAATAGCTTAAAAGCTAAGAAGTTTATTTTATCTCAAAAAGAATCTACAGGACCACAATGGTCAAAACTTGTTTTAGCAAAAATTCAAAAACAGTATGCTAAACCTTCTCGAATTAATTTCTACGGAAGAAGTTCTAAGTGGAAATACAAAAAAAGAGTTAAGGCAATTGATCGCTTCGCTAAATACGCAAATAAGTATTTAGAGGGAAGTGATGCTGAGACAAGAATTTATATTCTTCAAATGTTAAAAGCGACTTATGAAATCATGGGAATTGAACTTCAAAGTACACCAATTCCAGAAGGTCTTGATGAGCAAACGCTTGCATCAGTTATGAATCAGCTTGCAGACCTTGCAGCACCTTTTCAAAAAGTGGCCGCAGACTACCAAAGACTTCAAGAAGAAGAACTTAAGGCATTTGCAGAGAAAAAACGTGTGATTCAAAATCTTGATTCAGGTGAAGAAAACTTTGTGGCATTTATTAAGAGTGAAGAAATTAAAAAGAAAAATAACTTAGCTGAATTTGATTATACTGACTATAAGAAAGCTTTAGCTTCTCTTCATACGACTCCTGATAGCGTTGAGACAATTTCAGCTCTAGAGAGTTTCTATGAAAAAAGAGAGTCTAAAAGACTAGCAATGTATTTCAAAGCGAGAAAGGAGCAGTTGAAATGATTAGGGTATTAACTTTTATATTGGCTTTATCATTCTCAAATCTCTCTTTTGCTAAAAGCTCTGCTGAAAAAAAGAAAGTGAAATACAAAAAAGGTAAACGTATTGATTTTGAATCACTGCTTGTTGAAGGTGAAAATAAAAAGCCAGACATGAGTGTTGTTACCGGAAATATTGGTGAAAAAGATTTAGGTTTATTAAAACATAGAAAAAACTTTGTAGACTATATGGCAAATAATGCGGGGGAGAAAATTAAATGATCTCTATACAGACTCAGGATGGGGAATTAGTTAAGGTTTTAAGAAATTTTACAAATGATACATTTGGATTTCATAAGCTTTTTGGATTCACAAGTGAAACCAATGCGAACAGACGTATCGTCACTAGAAAAAGACAAGCTTTCGACTATACAGATAATAAGTGGAATTTCTCTTTTGATTTAAAAAAGATTGATAATGATTATAAAATATCAAACCTCCATGGTTGTGAGTTGATTAAAACAACTAATGAAGGCTGGAGCCTTAAGGCCACTCAAGGTATTTTTAAAATTTCAAAATTAAATAATTCAAGCGTGATACAAACTTCAGTTGATATAGAAAGACCTCCGGCAGAGGGGATCTTTAAAAATTTAGAAAACTTTTTATTCGCACTTTTAATCGTTACTCCAATTTTATACTTCATGTTCAATCAACCAGTTGAAGAAGAGAAAAAAGAAGAAATTAAGGATACGATAACAGTTAAGATTATTCAAAAAGCGGATGTTGTTAAAATAGCTCAAACAAATCCTAAGATTAAAACTAAGCCTTTAACTAAAGCGCAAAAATCAAAAATTGCTGTAAAAAGAAATTTAGGATTTTTAAGTATGGCCGGTTCTAAGGATATGAAAAAAGTTGTTGGCGGTGTTCCTCAAAAACTAAAAAAAGCAACAGCTGGAGCTGGTAAAGGTGGAGACGCTGGAAGTGGTGGAGAGCTAATTGCGGGTCTTGGTAAAGGACTTAAAAAGACAACTGTTGGAAACACTGGGGTCGCTGGTCTTGGTGGCGTTGGAACAAAAGGCGCTGGCGGCGGAAAAGGCGGATATGGAAGTTCTATGATTGCCTCTGGTAATGGAAAAGGAATTTCTGCAATTGCCGTATCTAATTCAGACCTAACTTTACAAGGTGGACTTAGTCGTTATGCAATTAATGCAACTATAGCAAAATATATTTCACAAGTTAGACGTTGTTATGAGTCGAGTTTAAAAACAAATCCTGATATTCAAGGATTAGTTGAAGTGAGCTTTATGATTAATGCAACAGGAAGACTTGATTACTCAAAAGTAAATAGAACAACACTAAAACATAAGCCAACTGAGAAATGTATCACGACTAAAATGATGAATTGGCAGTTTCCAAAACCTCGTGGAGGGGTAAAAGTTCCGGTTAAGTATCCATTTATGCTTAGACCTGTAGGAAGAAATTAGGAGAAGAGATGAAGATATTTTTAATTTTATTACTTATTATTCTTGTTGGTTGTGAAAGCAATCCATATCCAGAACTTGGTAATTCTGGTGAGTCGAGAAGAACTTCTCAAGATGATGGGGATCCAAGAGACGAGGAAGAAACTCGTATTGAGCCTCTTGCTTTATCTATATTAAATCAAATGGATTTTAAAGAAGGAAGAAAGGGTGAATACCAGTTTAAAGCTGAAGTTAAAGCACCTGGAAAGCCACTAGTGTGGATTGATAATCTTCCTGCTGGGGCGACTTTTGATGATAAAAACTTAGTAATCACATGGGCACCAGGTTTTTTTGATGGAAATGATCCAAAAGATCCATCAATTAAAGTAAGAACTTATGTTATTCAAGTAAATCTCAGAAGCTCTAACTCTGTTGAAAGACAGCTGAGTGAAAAAGTTATCCTAAAGGTTAGTGATACTCCTAGAACAGTTGATATCTCTTCTTCAAATTCAGTAAGTGTTTATGAGGGTAAAACTTTAACTTATGACTTTGATATTTCTAATAAAGATTATCCAAATGGTCCTTTTAGAGTTGTGACTAGTGATATGCCAGCTAATACTAAGCTTTCAAAGATTAGTGATACAAAATATAGAGTTGAATTCTCTCCAGATTATTATTATGTAAATAGAGATCAAGACGGTAGTAGAATAGAGCACACAAGTAAAATTGTAGTTACAAATCCTGCAGGTCATATTGGTGAAAAACAATTTGATATAACTGTTTATGATGAAAGGCTTGGTGTTAATCTTCAGACCCCAAATACAGCTCAAACACCTGTGCTTGAACAAGGGCTTGATGCAAGCTTTCAAATTGCAGCGTATGATCTTAATAAAGAAATTTCACCATCAATTGAGTTCACAAGTAGTAGACCTAACTTTGGTAAATTTACTGCTGAGCTAATAGAAAATGCTGATAGTTATTCATCGGTTTATAATGTTAAGTGGAATGATATTCCTCCTGCATATAATGGAAAGACAATTGATATCGGTTTTAAAGCATGTGTTTTAGACGATAGCGGTTGGAAAAATAATTGTTCTTATGAAACTCTTAAAATTGCTATAAAAGTTAAAGATAGAAAATCTCCAATCATCGATAGATCTGCATGGCCTGTTGGTGAGTTGATTTATTTAGGATTTAATAAAACTGAAACAAGAAACTTAAAAATAACTGATGGTGAAGATCCAAGAATCACACCTACAGTTGAAATTTTTCCAAAGAAAATAAGAAAATTCGTATCAATTTCTTCTGGAAGAATCTTTATGAAAATAGACGAGCCTGGTGTTCATCAATTTCATGTTAAAGCGACTAGTGATTATAAAACTTCAACTACTGAAAGTTTTATTGTTGAAGTATTCCCTGAAGATAGATCAAAGGTATTATTCTTTGCCGACTCAACGAGAGATCCTGAAGTTAAGTTTTACAAAGAAAACCTTTCAGACGTTTCTGTTATGAACCCACTTCTACAGACTATTAATCTTCGTGCAGTAAAAGAGAGAGAGACTCTTGTTCTTGGAACGAGTGTTCTTTATGATAAAGGAGCTGAGCTTCAAATCTTAAAGGCCATGAAAGAGATTAAAAACCTAGTGATTGCAAGTCCTCTTATGCGAAATATGCCGGATAAATTTTTAAATGAATTAAATGTTTCTTATAATATGAAATTTATTGGCCGTTATAACGATATCTCTAATGCACCAAAAATTGAAGATACGTATTTTGCAACGACAACACAGTTTCAAACTCCAATGCATCAAGTAAAACTTGGCCTTCGTGCATCTTCGGAGTCATTTAATCCTCTTGTATTTAGTGGTGGATTAGATAATCCAAATAAAAATTGTAAAAGTGTTATGGGGATAACTCCTAACGGATTTAGTCCTTATGTTCTTGGTGTTGTTTGTTCAAGAAGCGGCGGAGGGAGACTAGTTCTTCTGGGGACTGAGTGGGCAGATTTAAAAGTTCACGCTGATGATAAAGCCATTCCTGCTACTTGGTTTAATACAATGCTTAAGGGGAGATTCTAATGTTAAATAAATTTGTTGTACTAGTAAGTTTTCTATTTGTATCTAATCTTTATGCAAGCTTAGAATCAAAACTTGATTCACTAAATATTCCTGACGATAAGGTTTCACCTGTTATATCTAAGGATAAGCTCTATATTGTTAATACAAGGTATTCATCTTTAGTTAATAGACATGAGTTAACAATGGGGGGATCAAATGACTTCCTACCAGATTCACATATGGATACGAAGCAATTTTTAGCAACTTATCGCTACCATATCAATTCAGACTGGAGTTTAGGTCTTCGCTACTCAAGCTACAGCAATAAGCTAACTCCTGCTGGAGAAAAACTGTATGAAGAAAAGAATCTTCTTCCAGACTCTGATTATGCATTAAAGAGTACAGAGATTTTTGGTAATTATAATCTATTTTATGGAAAACTTCGTGTAAGTGATAAGCAAGTTGTTTATTTTGATAATTACCTAGCCCTTGGTTTTGGTGAAGTAGAGCTTGCTCAAGGTAATACTTCTGTTTATTCAGCAGATATCGGTTTAGCTTTTTGGCTTGGTAAGAATTTTAGTTCACGCTTTGGTTTGAAAAATGAATTTTATACTCAAAAAAAATTAGATGGAGAAACACTTACTCATAATATGATGGGATATATTGAGTTTGGTTATCTATTTGGTGAGGGAAATAGACTGTGAAAATTCTTTTAATACTTTTAACCTTCTCGGCACTTTGTTGGGGACAAAAGGGCACTTCTTTACTTATGAATACGGATGGAGAAGATATTGATCTTTCGTCATCTTTAAAACAAGTAAAACAGCTAAAACTTGATGATGCATTTTTAATTCAACTTTTTGGAAAATGGAAGGCCGCAGGTGCTTTGTCTCCAGATGTTAATACGTGGGTTAATCTAATTTTAAGCCATAACTTCGAAAAAGCTCTTACCTTATATCCTAAAGTTAAGGGTGCAATCCCTCAAAGATTTTTGAGAACAGCAGAAGTTGCTAAGCTTTATCTTCTTAGAAAAGAAGGATATACGAATTCATTTGTTAAGGGGTGGATTACTCAATCTTCTGAACATAATATTTTAAAATCGGAAATCGGTTTAGCTCTTGATCATGTTGTTTCAAAAGATATAACGAAAGATTTAATTCAAAATGGTGTTCTTTTTACAGAGAATGAGCTTCTTGCTCTTCAAAGATTTGAAAATACTGAGTCAAAGATTAATTATGTTATGCAATCATTCAAAGCTCTACGAACGGGTAAAAATGCAACTCGCTGGATTGGGAAACTTGATAAACGAAATCCTTTAAGGCTTAGATTGGCGTACACTTCTTTGATTGAATACTCAAAAGAGAATAAGCTAAAGGCCAGTGCGAAATTAATTAAAAAAGTGGTTGAACCTGTAATTGAAAAGACTGACGATATTGAAGAAATTTCACTTTATTATCTAACTCTTGCAAGACTTCTTTATCAAGCTAAAGCTTTTGGTGCAGCGACAGAGTACTATAGCTCTATCCCTCAAAGCTCTAAATATTTTTTAACTGCTCAAAGTGAACAAATTTGGGCAAATCTTCTTTTACGTGATTACCCTGCAGTAAAAGGAGCTCTAGCAACTTTAAAGTTAGAAGTTTTTGAAGATAAATTTTATCCAGAAATTTATCTCGTGAGTTCGATAGCAAATCTTAAGACATGTCAGTTTTTAGAAGTAAAAGATAACTTTAAAGAGTTTTTATCGGTTAATAAAGAGTGGGCAAAAAGAATTGAAAAAAATATAAAAGATAAAAA
>CAKZJW010000064.1 GCA_937120495.1 uncultured Oligoflexia bacterium | reverse complement strand
ACAACATCACAGTAATTTTTAATTACCTTCGCTCGTGGATCAAAGTTTTTATAAACTCTATGTCCAAATCCCATAAGACGGAATGAATCTTCTTTATCTTTTGCTTTTGCAATAAATTTTTCGTATCCACCACCATCGTTTTGAATAGCTTCAAGCATCTCTAATACTGCCTGGTTTGCTCCACCGTGAAGTGGGCCCCATAGAGCATTAATACCAGCAGAAAGTGATGCAAAAAGATTTGCTTTAGATGATCCAACAACTCTAACAGTTGAAGCTGAACAGTTTTGTTCATGATCTGCGTGAAGAATTAAAAGTACATCAAGTGCCTTTGCAACATCAGCATTAGGTTCTTCACCTGTCATCATATAAAGAAAATCTGAAATATAATCTAGAGAAGAATTTGAATCAACAAAGTCTAATCCTTGCCCGTGTCTATAAACACCAGCTGCAATTGCTTTTAATTGCCCCATAAGAAGTGGAATGATTTCATTTTTTTGGTCATTGCTTAAGTCTTGATCTAATAGACCTGGATAAAAACCACTTAACGCTACCATCGCAGCTGAAGTTATTCCCATTGGATGGGCATCTTTTGGAAAAGATTTAATGATATTTTTTACACCCTGAGGTAATTGGCTACCTTTATCAATCTTAGCATTAAATGAGCTCATTTCATCTTCATTTGGAAGATGGCCATTGATAACTAAAAAAGAAGTTTCAATAAATGAAGAGTTTTCTGCTAAATCTTCACAAGTATAACCTCTGTGTTTTAATATTCCTTTCTCTCCAGAGATAAAAGTAATATCAGACTGACATGAGCCTGTGTTTCCCAGACCTAAGTCATATGTAATAAATCCAGTTGAGGCACGAAGCTTAGAGATATCAATTGCTTTCTCCCCTTCTGTTCCTTCTATTACTGGTAATTCGATCGATTGATCACCTAAATCAAGCTTAGCTGTCTTGGACATACGTTCCCCTTTTATTGTACTTTTGCTTTAAAATAAATTCTTATAAATAGTTATCGGTGCCAAACAGGATTTACTTTAGCTAAATAGTCAGTCTCTTTGTGGCACTGGTGTCATTTTGCTTTAAACTCATTGGGTTGAGCCATGCTCATTTTCGTCCAATAAAATTAATAGAATAATGCCTATTTACAGTTATTTAACTTAGCTCAAAAGCAATAAAATTGAAATTTGCACAGTGTCTTTTGTCGCCACAAATCATTGGCACACTCTTTGCTTCTTTATTCTACATACCAATTTTGAACAACGAATGTTCTCACAAAGGGGAAAAAGAAATGAAGAAAGATCTTCTATCGCAAACACGTTTATTTATGATCCAATGTTTAATGACAATGATTCTTGCATTCTCATTCAATAGTGCTCATGCACAATACGGACAAAATATAGAGACAACACAATCTCATATTGGACAATACCTAAGTCAGGGTTCACATGTTCAGCTAATGCAGCGCTTGAGAATATCTCAAGGACTAAGAGCAGGTAAAGAGCTTCTTGCCATTAGAGTTATCGCTCAATCAAATTCTTATGACGCAAAATTAATTTTAAAACTAAACGGACAAAAAATTGATTCAAAGACTTTAAGCTCTTATTCAAATGAAACAATACTTACAACTCCAAGACTTCAACCAAATGATACTCTTTCAATTAAAGTAAAGGGATCTGTTTATGTTGAAAAGATTCTTGCTGACCTTAAAAGACCATCTTCTAATCAAGGAAATGGCGGTATTAATCAAAATGGCGTTGTAAAAGTTAGCGTTAGAGTAAACAGTAGAGGCACACAGATTCATAATATTAAAAGAATGATCAAGCAAAATTCAAGTGTGAGATTACAAGGTAAGAAACTTAAAAAAGTAATTATCAAGGCAAGCTCGAACGCTGGTAATGGACAGGCTACTCTTTTAATTAATGGATACCCAGTAGGTTACTCTCAAAATATTCCTAGATATGCATCTCAAATATCATTTAACTTGAATAATATGGGTGCAAATAGATTTGGCCAAGGAATTAACAAAGTAGAATTGAAGATTCGTGGAAATGTTCAAATAAAAATGGTTGGAATGAAAGTTTCTCAGTCTAACAACGGTGGTGGATACGGAAATAGTGTTGCCATAAATGTTAATCAAGCATTTTATGGATCTCAAAGAATTAGTCTTGCTAGATTAGTTCAAAATGGTCCAAGAATAAATACTACGAAACAAATTGAATCAATTACAATTACTGCTCGAGGAAGAGGTATTATTAATATCGCTGGTGCTGGTCGCGGACAAGGAGGAATCCAAGTTCAAGGTCCAACAACAAGAACATTAAGAGTTATGGGTTATACATCTGTAAGAGATCTTATGTTAAGAATTAAAGCCACAAGAAATAACCTTGTAATCGAACAAGTTAGAATTAAGTTTAAAAGTGTTTACTAATTAAAGTTATACACTAAAACAATAATCTCCCCCCAATTACGAAAAGACCCGCTTTAAGCGGGTCTTTTTATTTCAATCCTATCTTGCCACGCTTTTTAGGAAGCGCTGACGAGTCTGACTCTAGCTTAAACAGTCTATCAAACACAACTCGAAATACTTTTTTCATCTCACTTGAGTCAGATTCTAATTTTTCAATCTTTTCAGACAAAGACTCATTTGAGAATAATATGCTACGCAACTTTGTAAAAGTTCGCATTATTGAAATATTAACACTAATTGCCTTATCACTATTAAGGACTCCAGAGAGCATGGCGATTCCATTTTCAGTAAAAACAAATGGTACTTTTCGTCGTCCTCCTCGACCTATCTTTGATGTTCCAATTTGGAACTTCAAAGCTTCATACTCCTCTAGTGTTAACTGAAACATAAAATCACAAGGAAATCTCTTTTGATTACGTTTCACAGCCTTATTCAGGTACCTCGTTTCTACTTCATAAAGTTGTGCTAGGTCACTATCTAGCATTACTTTTTGATCCCTTACTACATGTATCATTTTTTCTATTTTATCTAGGTTTACTTTGGACATTGCTTCTCCTTTCTAGTTTTGAAGCTATCAAAAGTCACTAAATACTGGTATTTGGAAGTTGAATTAGAAACAATTTTTTCGCATTTGAAACGAAAAGACCCGCTTTAAGCGGGTCTTTTTATTTAAGTTCATTTTTTATTTATTATCTAAAATCTATACTGAGCATCAAATGTTATTCCAGTATAGAAAAAGTCTTCATACTCTTGTTTTGAAGTTGAAAAGCTACCTTTCTCTTTACTCTCAAAATCGGTCGTTCCACCCGCAATTATTGTTCCGCCAAGAAGGAAATTTTTAGTAAAAGCAAAACTTCCACCAACATGAAATGAATAACCCGTTCTTGAATCTATAGTTGTTTTTTCACCAGTTTTTTGCTTTGAACTTAACTCAGGGATTAGATCTAGATTCCCTGACATTGAAAGTGATAACTCATCACTTAATGCAAGCTGTCCTACAAGTGAGAAAGTATACATATTATAAGCATCAGTTGTGTAATCATCATTTGAATTTGTAGCATCTTCAGTCTCTGTCTCTCCAATGATGCTAACTAACATTCCAAAACCAAATTCCATATTTTTATGAGCCATTGTTGATTTTAAACCAAGGGTAATCTCATCTGATCCTCTTTTTGTATTTCCATCATCATCTTCAGTTGCATCAACTGTATTATCTCCACCTGGAGAATAAGAAGAGATAATATCTAAATTAATTTTTTTACCAAATAGATTTTTAAAAACTCGGTACTCAATATCTAGGACTGGTTCAGACATACCACTTGAATCAGTCGTTGTTGTTTTAGTTCCGATATTTTGTTCCGTCTCTATCGACTCATTTGCCATCGTTAAAGCAATATTTAAATCATCTAAAATACTATATTGAACCTTTCCATAAATTTGAAAAATCGTAGACTCACTATCTACATTTGTAGCACCTACTCCAACATCCGCCTCAGTAGTAATTCGCTCTAATCCTGAAGAAACAATAATTGTATTCGCTTTTGGAAAATAGGTTAAATCTTGCATATTTTCACCCACAGCAAATGCGCTTGAAATAAAAGCAAAAGAAGTTGCCAGTACTAGTCTTTTCATTTTTTCTCCTTAAATTAATTTTTTACTTATTCAATTCTACTTTAATTTTCGAAATTTCCAAGGAGCAAGAAAACCCTCCGTTTCCCAAATACCCAAGCGTTTCAGTTTTGCCATATACTCAGCCTGCGCAAACTTTGACTCAGTATTCCCATAATACGAAACAGCCTGTCCCTTTCTTAGCATCAATAGATTCACAGATCTTTTTCCAAGAACAATCTCTCCCAAGTCTCGTCCGTAGTATCCTTTGCCCTGTGATATAAACCACACTCTTTTATTTAGTATTAAATTTTCTAAGAATTTTTTTGAATTATACCCAATAGGGATTTGATCTAATGACCTTTGTGAACTCTCTGGTGCATCTATTCCCACAAGCCTTACTCGAAGCCTCTTCTCGCCTCTCAAAAGAATAACCGTATCCCCATCAATCACTCTTATACATTTGTATAATTTGGTAGGCCTATAGGAGAAAACACCAATTGAGAGAGGAGGAATACACAACAAAATTAGCAAAACTCTAAAAGATAAAATATTTACTGATAAAGCTTTAATAACTTGCATTAAAATCTCCTATAGGCCATAAAACCCTATGCAAATATCATTTAGACCCTGGGAGCTGTAAGTAGTGGATATTAGAGAGGCAATTAAAGACAATTTTTCATTTGAGCTTGTTCATAAGGACAAAAATTGCGGTGCTCGAGCCGGAATAATACACACACCACACGGTTCAATACCAACTCCTGTCTTCATGCCAGTTGGAACTCACGGTGCAATTAAAGCCCTACAACCAAATCAACTAAAAGATATGGATGTTCCAATTATTCTTTCAAACACATATCACCTGCATCTAACTCCAGGTTCAGATCTTATAAAAAAAGCCGGTGGACTTCATAAGTTCATGTCATGGGATCGTCCAATCCTAACTGACTCTGGTGGATTTCAAGTTTTTTCTCTTCAAGGTAATTCAATTACAGAAGAGGGAAGCTCATTTAAGGGTCCAAGTGGAAAAGACATTCTACTTACTCCTGAGACAAGTATTGGAATTCAGCAAAACCTTGGCTCAGATATAATGATGGCATTCGATGAATGTATTCCATACCCTGCTGATAAAAAATACGTAAAAAACTCAATCGACAGAACACATAGATGGCTTGATAGATGTATCGATGCTTGGGACAACCCACAGCAAGCTCTCTTTGGAATCGTTCAAGGTTCAACTTACGACGAATTCAGACAAGAGTGTATAGAAGAGCTAATTAAAAGAGATCTTCCTGGTTATGCCATTGGTGGCGTATCTGTTGGAGAGGGTCCAGAACTTATGGAAAAAGCCGTAAAGTTCACAGCTCCTCTTATGCCTCAAGACAAACCTCGCTACGTTATGGGTGTTGGGATGCCAGAGGACTTAATGATGATCTGGGAAAATGGTGTTGATATGAGTGATTGTATCATTCCAACAAAATTTGCCAGAGGTGGAACTCTTTTTACAAATAGAGGAAAAATTAGAATCACACATAAAAACTACCGACGTGACTTCTATCCTGTTGAGCCAAATTTAAATGATTATGTTAATCAAAACTTTTCTCGAGCATATCTAAAACATCTTTTTGACTCTAATGAAATCCTAGGTCAGATTTTGGCGACTGCACATAATATTGCATTTTATAAGTCGCTTGCAGATAGAGCAAGAGAAGCTATATTAGAAGATAGATTTTTAGAATTTAAAAAGGAGTTTCTAGGTGGGTATCAAAAAAATGATGGCGGAAAAGATAAAAATAAAAGACGTTAATCTTCTATTTCTAGCTCTTAGTTCTTTATTTATTTCTTGTGGTTCAACCATAGGGATGAGAACACCAATTAATAGTTTCATCTCTCCCGAAAGTACTGGAAAGTCTTTTCGAGGTGAAGTGAATCTTTTCTACTCTGTAGCAACAAACGCTGACATCGACTTAAGTGACACAAGCTCTGAGCACAATATTGTTGTTGGAGAAGAGTCAAACCTTTCAAACATCATCGGTATAAATGGTGCAATGGGTATCATTCCAAGACTAGACTTCATCGCTCAATCTGCGGGATCAAAAAATCCAGTTATGGCCGGATTAAGATTCCAGCTTTTAGGTGATACTAGACAAAATACTTCAAAAGGAAATCATTCATTATCTATTGTTGGGCTTTATGGAGCAAGCTCTGACTCTCAACAAAATGATGAGGATGTAGAATTAACACCAAAAGATGAAGAAGCCGAAGCTGATATTGAAATGGAAGCAACAGAGATTCGTCTTATTTATGGATATAGAATTTCTAAAAATTGGTTAACATACTTTGGTCTTACTCAAGGTAGTAGTAACTTTAATGGAAAGGTAGAGTCTGACAATGTCCTTCTTGATGGGAAAAAATTAGATTATGACTCTAACTATACAGGTGCAAACCTTGGATTTAACTTCCATGCGAGAAAAGTATTTCAGTTAAAAATAGAGGCTGCTGCTCACAAGATAAAATGGAGCGAGACTGACGAAACAACAAGAGGTTTATTACTTGCTTCTGTTGGATTCTTCTGGGACTAAAGTTAACTCTCAGAGGTTATTGCAAGATCAATAATCTCAGTTAGCATAATTAAATCATCAATATCAATATTATGAAATAGAGAAATACGAAGTTGGTTTCTTCCCATTTTTCTATAACCTTCGATATCATAAGCAACTTTTTGGTCCCTTAAAGATTTAACAAGATCTGGTACTGGGTATTTATCATCAACATCAATTGTTGCCACGGCCATTGATCTAAATTCTTTTTCTTTTACAAATATACTGAGATATTCTTTTTTATCTGCCCAGTCATAGATAAAGTCTGCTTTTTGCTCGGCAAGCCTTATGACTTCTTTTTCCCCAAGTTTATTCATCTGCTTCAATTGTTCATTTATAAAGAAAAGATTTGTGATAGAAGGCGTGTTATAAGTTTGAAAAACCTTTCCTTTTTCTATCGCAAAATTCCAATCCATAATCTGAGGAATATAACGATCTAAAGCTGAAACTTCGACTGCTCTGTTTACAGCTTTTGGTGAAAGAAAAGCGATAAAAAGACCACCTTCTCCTGCAAATATTTTTTGAGGTGAAAAGAAATAACAGTCTACCTTTGAAATATCCATAGGTACTTGACCAGCTCCACTTGTCGCGTCAACAGCAAGTATTGTATCTGACTCTGTAACATCAGGAATTTTATTAACAATAACTCCCGTTGAAGTTTCATTCAAAGTGCAACAAATCATGTCATGCCCTTCAACAACTTCTGGATTTACTCCTACTCCAAACTCAGTACTTTTTTGAGTAGCATGAATCCAAGGAATCTTTGAGTGAGCTTTAAACCATTTTGTAGAAAATTCACCTGTTGTGAAATGAACAGACGAAGACTTCACAAGACCTGTTCCAATCATATCAAAAAAGAAAGTCGCTCCACCGTTTCCAATTATAATTTCGTAATCATCTGGCAGATTAAAGTATTCTCTAAACCCTGTATGGATTTCTTTAACTAAATTTATAACAGCTGGCTTCCTGTGCGATGTACCTAAAAGCTCTGGTCCCGTTTTTAATAGCTCAGAAAGGTACCCCATTGGCACCTTTGATGGTCCAACACCAAATCTAGGATCTGATGGAATTAATTCATTTGGTACTTTAAAGTTTTCAAACATAATTATGACCTAAAACTTCTTCCTCGTTTTTCACATTCTTTTTCATAGTCTTCTAGCCAAACTTTTTCTTGTTTAGTTAGTTTATCCATATCAATAAGCTTTGGCTCATATCCAATATAGACAAGTGGTCTAAACCTTAAGAAGCCATCAAATTCGGGATGCTCTTCAACAAAAACAATATTTTCAATTCTCACACCACCAAAACCAGAGATATAAATTCCTGGCTCAATTGATACAACTTGACCCGCTTTCATTTTAATATCGGCTACTGGAGAAATACGAGCTCCATCTTCATGAACATGAATTCCAACTCCATGGCCTGTACCGTGAGCAAAATTCATTCCTATATCAAAAATTGGTTTACGAGCATAAGCATCTAGAGTAATACCTGTCGCGCCTTTTGGAAAAATTGCATTTTGGCATTGAAGAACGCCCTTTAATGTTGCCGTATATATTTTTACACAATCTGCATGTGGAGCTTCATCTCCAGCTACAAAAGTTCTCGTAGTATCCGTAGCAAAACCTCCATCAAAGTATCCACCACTATCAAGCAGGACCATGTCATTTTTTTTCATGATGACATCAGATTTTGGATCTCCGTAATGGATAATTGAACCATTTGCACCTACTCCAGCAATTGTATTAAAGCTTTGCTCTTTAGCACCTTGTTTTTGATATTGAATTGTTGTTTGATGATAAAGATCTAGCTCAGAAATTTCAGCTCCTTCAGAAACATTTTTCTTTGCCCACTTAAGAGTGTCATAGATCGCTTGATCTCCTTTTTCAAAACAACGAGTAATAATTTCAATTTCCTCTTCATCTTTAATTGCGTGGAAACCAACAAGCCCACCTTTTTTTGCAACAAGAGTCTTATCATCAAATATATTTGTTAAAGTTTGATAGTCTGCTGAGTTAAGCATCTTAGGATCAAAAAAGACTTTGCTTAAGCTATAGCTATTTGAAATATCAGTAAGACGGGATTGAATCTCAGAAGTACTTACTTGAAAAAATTCTACGCCTTCAATATTTTGAGCTTCTTTAGAGATCGGTGTATTAGTATCTAGAAAAACATAAACTTTATCATGAGTAACGAATCCTCTTCCTAAAAAGCTTGAAAGGTTTGGAAGGTGGTAACCTCTACAGTTTGTAACCCAGGCAAGTGAATCAATCGCTGTTACAAAGTAAGCTTCATCAGTCTTATTTGTATTACTTGAATCATCTTTAAATATTCTATCTAGCTTTTCTTTTGTGTCTTTACCTCTATTCACTTTTGTTTCAAAAATAATTTCAGAAAGATCTGGCATTTTAACAAAATCAATAAACGAACTAAGCTCACCATTATTAAAAGACTTTATCGATGTAACCTTTTCAAGATTTTGGTAAAAATCTAAAGAAGTTCTTTCTCCTTCAATACCAACACTTTGCATTTTAGCTTCTTCAACATCTTCCCAAACGGAGTTATAAAGACCTCTATCTCCATCAAGTTTAACGACTTCAATCACAGATGCATCAACTTCATTATCTGCTTGTTCATGATATCTACCATCAACGTATAGTTTAACCTTCCCAGTCGGAGGAACAAGAACACTTGCAACGGAACCAGAAAATCCTGTTAAATAAAATCTATGACAATTTTCCATAGGGACATATTCATTTAAAAACTCATCAAAACTAGAGATATAAAAACCATCTAAATTTTCTTTATTCATAAATTTTTGCAAAGCTTCAATATTAGCCTTAACCACGTTATTCTCTACTTTAAATGAACTTGCCATTATGCATCCTTTTGAAATTATTCATCACCTAATTTAGCCTAAAATTCGACAAATTAAAAGTGAGAGGGTCTAATAAAACCAACTTAAAATGGAGATTTAAAATGAAGCACAAGCCAATATACTATAGTGAATATCTCGAGCTAGATAAGGTTCTCTCTTCTCAAAACCCAAAAAGCCTTGAACACGGTAATGAGGCACACGACGAGACTTTATTTATCATTATTCATCAGGCCTATGAGTTATGGTTTAAGCAAATTATTCATGAAGTTGACTCCATTTATAAGATTTTTAATCAAGATAAAATCAGACCAAATGACCTCAGTACTGTAAATCACAGACTTAGTCGTATTGTAGAAATCCAAAGAGTTCTCAATAGTCAGTTAAGAATAATTGAGACAATGACACCTCTGGATTTTATGAAGTTTAGAGATTACCTAATGCCAGCAAGTGGATTCCAATCGATTCAATTTAGAATTATTGAACTCAGATTAGGTCTTAGAGAAAAGTATCGCTCAGGGATGTCTAGAAAGTTTTTCAATTCTCGTTTAAAACAAGAAGATAGAGACCTTCTCGCCAATTTAGAAAAAGAGCCTACACTTCTAGAGCTTGTTGATGGGTGGCTAAGCAGAATGCCTTTTGCAAATATGAAAGGCTTTAACTTTTGGCAAGAGTACTTAGATGCAGTCAATACAATGCTCGATCGTGATAAGCTTTTAATCGAACAAAATAAAACCCTTCATCCTAAAGAATTAGAGTTTGAACTTAAGAATCTTGAATCAACAAGGATTAATTATCATTCACTATTAGATGAAAAAAAATACAACGATCTTTATGAAAAAGGTGAAGTTCGATTAAGTAGAAATGCAAAACTATCAGCAATATTTATTAACCTTTTTAGGGATGAACCTATTCTGCAACTACCATATAGATTAATGAATCACTTAATTGATATTGATGAAATGTTTACGACTTGGAGATATCAGCATTCAATTATGGCCCATCGATTACTTGGAACTAAAATTGGGACAGGTGGCTCTAGTGGACATGAATACTTAAAGCAAGCTGCAGACAATAACAGAGTCTTTACAGATCTTTTTGATCTTGCAACTTTTTTAATCCCAGAAGAAGTTATTCCATCTCTTCCAGGAGAGATAAAAAGAGATCTTGGTTTTGTTTTTGAAGAGTAAAAAAAATGTATAAAAAATATTATAAAAATTTTCTAGAAACTCACAAAGGCAAACTTCATCTTGCGGCTCATAGTCATCACTTTTGGCCAGATATTACTCGTGATGCTGTTATTAAATCATGGGATGATAGTGCAAAGTATTCAGATAAGAAATGGGAATATATATTTACAAATATAGTTCCAAAAGCTCAAAGTCATATAGCGAATATACTCAATCTATCACACCCAGAACAGATAGCTTTTGCTCCCAATACTCACGAGCTACTTTCAAGACTCTTATCTTGTTTTAGTAATAATGATTCATTTGAAATTCTTACTACAAAGAGTGAGTTCCACTCATTTAGCAGACAACTAAAAAGACTACTGGAACTTCCAAATATTTCTGCAATAATTATTGATAATGAGTCTCCTACTTTTGAAGAAGATTTTTTATCTCATGTAAAAAACGCTGATTTTATTTTTATAAGTCACGTCTTTTATAACTCAGGAAAAGTTCTAAGCTTTAGCTTCTTAGATAAAATCATCGAACATAAAAAAGACAAAAGTATTTTGTGTCTCGATGGATATCATGGTTTTTGTGCAATTGAGACTGATCTTTCGAAATATGAAAATGATATTTTCTACCTTGCTGGTGGCTACAAATATGCTCAAGCTGGTGAGGGAGCGTGCTTTATGGTTTGTCCAAAAGACACTGACCTTCGTCCTCTTAATACAGGGTGGTTTGCAAGTTTCTCTTCCCTAGATATTCCTCAAGAAAAAATTGATTACGCAAATAATGGAATGAGATTTTGGGGAGCAACTCAAGACCTTACACCACTTTATCGATTTAACTATGTATGGGATCAATTCTTTAATGACGAAGTTTCAATAAAGAAGATTGATCACTATATAAAGAAGCTACAAATTTACTTCATTGAAAATTTTGAGAAAACTCAATTATTAATAAATACAAACCTTGATACTCAAGGTCACTTTTTAACTCTAGAGCTTTCAAGTCACAAGCTTTGTGAAAAGCTTCATGGAGAACTAGAAAAAAATAATATACTGACAGACTTCAGAGCAAATAGACTTCGATTTGGTTTTGGTCTTTACTTAGAAACAGAAGATTTAAAGCAGAAAATGAAAACTATAAACCAAATAGTTTTTCAAGTCGTTGGTTAAAATCTTCACCTCTTTCGATATAATTTTTATATTGATCAAATGATGGAAACCCTGGAGAAAAAAGTACATCACCAGTCAGGTCTTCTTCTTTAATGAATAAAAGGACATCATAAAGAGTTTTAAAGACTTTTACTTGAGGTAATTTTATCTTTTTCTCAAGCAATGAGCATGACTCACCTATCAAAAAAATATTCTTTAGATTTTTAAAATCAATTTTTTGATCGTGGTCAATAGTATCAGATCGTAATTGTCCACCAAGGATTAAAGACAATTCTTCTTTTTTAGCAAATGAATCAACGGCCGTTTTTGTTGCATCAGAGTTAGTACTTTTAGCATCGTTATAAAAGTTCAAATTATCTTTTGAGCCTTTAAATTGTAATCGAAAATCAACGGCACTAAAAGTATCGATAAACTCTTGAAACGTTTCATCGATATCGCGGCCCAAGAGAATCTTTAAGACTTTGTACGTACAATCAAAGTTTAATTTATTATGAACTCCAACCATTGTAGATTTTGAAAAGTTAAAACCTTCAAGAGGAGAAATTAAAATTTGCTGCGCTTTAGTTTCAATCTTTTTGTAGACAACTGCATAGTCACTATCAACTTGATTCTTAAAGATGTTTAGTTTTGCATTCTCATAGTCTGAAAACTTAGAATACCGCTCCATATGATTTTCTGTAATATTCAATAGAAGTGCAATTTGCGGATGAAAAGTATCAATACTCTCAAGCTGAAAACTTGATAGCTCGATCACAGCATAATCAATCTTTTCTTTCTCGCGCAATATATCAGCGTAAGGCCTTCCAATATTTCCACATATAAAAACATTTTTATTAAACATTGCGAGGCTCTCGCCAATCATCGTCGTAGTTGTAGTCTTTCCATTTGTACCAGTGATAGCAATGACAGGAATATCCGAATGTCTATATGTGAATTCGATTTCTGAGATAATAGGAATATTCTTTTCAACTGCAATTTTTAAGGAATCATGTGTTCTTGGGATACCTGGACTCAAAATAACTTCATCCATCTCTCCTAAAATTTTAGCACCGGCCTTTTCGTCAAAGGCATTTACGAGGTTATCTTTAATCTCTTCTTTACAGCTCCACTGCTGAGGATCTCCAGCGCTAACAAGAAAAACTTCTACATCTGTCTTTTGTTTTAAATATTTATAGACAGAAATTCCACTCCTACCCATGCCAAAAACTGCAATCTTCATTGTTTTAGTATATAGTTTTAATATGGATTATCAAAAAAGATTCGAAGAAATTAGAGATTTTCTAAAAGCTCATACCTATCTTCATGAGCTTGAACTACTTGAACGCTTCGAAGAAGACCTCTCTCCCAAATACAAGAAATGGAGTGACGAACTAGGCTCTCTTTCAATTAATGAAATTTTATCAATTGAAAATAACTACGAATTTAGCTTTATAAAAGACTCAACCCTTAGAGATTTTATCAAAACGGCAAAAGACCTTTCTAAAATAGAGCAAAAAAAATTGGATTCCCCATCTATAGATGACAATATTAAAAGAAAGATGAATAAGAAAAAAGTTCATGAAATATCTAAGATCACTTCACTACTAAAAGATTCCACACATGAAAGAATAATTGATATTGGCAGTGGAGCCGGACATTTATCAAGTGCTCTTGTAAATGAACATCGCAACTCGATATGTATAGATTCAAATAAAGAATTCCAATCAATGGGAGAAGAAAAACTTAAACGCTGGAGCCCAAAAACACTAGAGAGTATTGAGTTCATTAACAAAGAGATTCAAAACGATGATCAGCTAAATCAATATATAAACAAGGACACTTTGTTTATTGGACTTCACTCCTGTGGAGCTCTATCCTCTACACTCGTGCAATTAAATCCAGACCATCTTTTAAATTTTGGTTGTTGTTATCATAAATTAGAAAAGGAATACAACTTATCAGCAGCATCTCTTAACTCTCCTATATGGTTTACCAATCACGCTAAAACAAGTGCAGCGAAAGGCCATGCTTATTTATCGGAAAAAGATTTTGAAAATAAATTTATTGTTAAACGGTTTCGCTACACGCTCCACTACTTTTTAAAAGATAAATTTCAAGATTCATTTGTAACTCTAGGGAATGCAAAAAAACATGACTATCTTGGCCCCTTCTCTGACTACGCTCATAGTTATTGCAAAAAAACCCTCTCTTTCACAAAAGAAGAACTAGAGAAGTACTATAAAGAAAATATTCATTTTATTGACTCGGTAATAAAGGCAGGAACATTACGCTCACTTCTTGGAAGATTAATTGAACTCTATATCATCCTAGACCGCGCGCTTTTTCTAATTGAAAACGGAAGGGCTGCTAATATTTTTGAGGTCTTTGAGCGCGAATTATCCCCCAGAAATATAGCTATTTATTATTAGATCACATGTACTTTCAATCAGTTAGCTGTCATTAATATCTCTTAAGCTAATACTTTTTTCAACTTATCCCTATCTGATCAAACTCTATGCTAAGTATAATTATGAATAATTTATTAGCTCTAGCTCTTCTTTTTTCAGGCGCTGTATATTCTCAAGTAAAATCAATCAACACTAAAAAAGTTGAGTATCATCAATTTAAAACTTTTGGAAAAAAGAAAATAAGAGATGGTAAAGTTGTTGTTAGTGGAATTAGGTATTCAACATCTGATCAAGAGTATTCCGATAGTGGTAGAAGATTTAAAGTTCCACTTGCAGTTTTTGAACGAGCAAGAACATTATCACAATCAGTTTTCAGGGCATCTCCCGGAGATACTGGTGGACATGGAACGGCCTTCTACGTTGGAGGAAATCTAATATTAACAAACCAGCATGTTCTTAGTCCAAAAAGGACAAACACTACTAAATGCAAAAGTTTCTCTATAAGATTAAATTCGAATCAAAAATCAAAAACTTTATATTGCAAGGAAGTTCATTATTGTAATAAGAACTTTGATTTTTGTTTGATCGAACTAAAAGATCACAAAAGAGGATATTCAATCACTAAAGAGACTCCTCTTAAGCTTAAAAAGAATTCTCTATACTCTCCTTTTATGAGAACAATGGTAATTGGAAACCCTATGGGGTTTGGTATTCATGCTTCTACTGGGATCGGGACAGATCTTGATAATATCTACTCACCACTAATGGGACGATTTCGTTTTTATGCTCCTTTATTTGGAGGTAATTCAGGTGGACCAATATTCAATGATCAAAATGATGTAATTGGTATAGCGACAGCTCAAAGTGCTGAACTTGTAAGCGATAAGTCATATAATGTTGGACTTCCTATGGAGACCGTTTTAAATCTTCTAGAAGTTAAATTGAAAAACAAGCCTCTTATTTTAAATCAACTTAACTACTAAAGCTTCAATGGAATCATTTTCTCCATTATATAGCCCATACAGTCTTCTTTCATAATATAGATATCTTTAGTGAACATTGCGGGTATAAACATTCTGTTTGATTTCAAACTTGAGTCTTCATCAATAATAAATATATCTTCTGTAATGTCTTTATTATCATTATTTATTGCACGAATTGATTCTAAATTTTTTGAAAATCCAAAGTGTGTATTTTTCTTAACAAGAGAAAAGTTATTTTCATCAATATTATCAACAAAGGAAAGATTTTCTCCCGCTAATTCATTTTTAAAATCTACCGATGCATTTTTATCAATCATAATTCGGCCAATCGTGTGATATACCTCTGCTTCCATTTCATCAAAGTTTTCATTAAACCCTTCAAGGTTTAGAACCGTTTTTAAATATGAAAAGACTTCTTTGATACCTTCAACTTCTCCAGGTTGCCCTGCTTCAATTGTAACTGAAGGACATAGCTGTGCCATTGCATTTGATAACACTTCACTTGGCTCCGTAAAATAAACAATTTGTTTAGAAAATAGGCTCGCTAGTTCTATCCATGACTTTTTCGTATAGTTAACACATCCATAAAAAGGGTTCTTCCCCGTATTATTATGAATATCAATACTTGCAAATATTTTCTTTGAAGAAACGTAGTCTAAAACTTGCTCTGCAACTTTATGCTCAGGAGTCTCTCCCTTTTCCCAAATTCGATTATAGTCAGGTTGTTCAGGTAGGTGACGAAAACCCTTCGATGCAGCAAGTGTGTTGCCGAAAAAAAGAATTAAATCCCTTGGTAATTCTTTATCATTGTATTCATTTAAAAGATTTTGTATTGAATAGAACGAAGTTGTTTCATTTCCATGTAAAAGAGCTCCAACAAAAAGTGCGTCTTCTTTTTTCCCACTTAAATGTATTATCGTTGGCCCCTCTAAAAGAGCGTGTATATCTTTTACATTACAACTTAGAAGTTCTTTTGGAATTTCTTTTATAACTTTTAAATCCACTAAATTCCCCACTCATGAACAGGCTTTCCTGTCTTTTGATTTTCAACGTATACTTCCATAAGCTCTTGGAATTTTTTACCATGACAATGTATCCACGCTTTTTGCCAGCGAGCTCCATTAACACCATGTTTAAGTCTTCCTCCTATTATATCATCAATATAGTAAGAAATATCCATAGAACTAATTCCTCTTTTACTAAGACACTCTTTAATTCCTGGAAGAAGTTCATTTTGAATCAGTTTAATCATGTCATGCTTTTTTCCATCAATCCATTTAACTCGACAGTAAAAACTTTGTTTCGAAGCTAGATAAAAATTATCTTGAGCATCATCAAAGCTTAAAAGGTCCTCTGGAGCAATATTCATTTGAGCAAGGTAATCACATAAACCAAGAAAAAAAACTGCATTGGCCATAGAGTCAACGATCGTAGGTCCAGCACTTGGAGTTCTTTGTTCTATTCTCAAATGTTTTTGACCGTTTGAGCTCTCTCCAACAATAGGTCTTGTCCATCTCCAGATAGTTCCATTATGAAGTTTTAGATGGCGAAGTTTACTTGCCTCATCTTTTTCTACTTCAGGAAGAAGAACTGCATATTTATTTAAATTTTCTTCAAACAATTCATAAAGGCTATCTTTAATATAATCATCCCCAAGAGTAACCCTTTTGATTACGTTTCCTCTTTTTCCCTGAAAACCATCTAACTCTACCGATTGCTCAAATGCCATTATTCTAGATTCATCCCACAGCTCTTTACCAAAAAAGTATGGTGAGTTGGCTGAGACAGCGACAACAAATGCACTTGATATGATTGAAGCATTATAATATCTTTTAGCGTTTTCTTGAGTTACACCAAGATGAACCTGTAGACTCGTTGCTGCACATTCAGCAATAACAGAATCCATATCTATACTTAAGGAGTCTTTTCCCTCAAGATGTATATGCAAAGGTTCTCCATTTCTAAATTTCATAATCTGATTATTCATAACAGAATAACGATTGTTTGGAGAAATATACTCTAATGAAAGCATCTCAGGTCTGAGAGTTGCTAGAGTCCCCATCAGAAGAACTTGTGCATCTTGAGATTCCGCAATTCCTTGGCACTTATCCCAGATAGATTTCATCTCTTTAAATAATTTTGAGATTGAATCTCCAGTAAAGTCATATGGTGTACTATTTATCTCAAAGTTGAATTTTGAAATTTCAGGAACAATTTGTTCATGGGAAATGGCTGATAAAAATTCGGAAGCAACTGGATTTGGAAGTTTGTTTCTATCAACAAGCCACCCCTCTAATTCAATTCCAATCATTGGTGCAGATTTATCGAACTGGTCTTTATCAAACCAAGATTTTAGGAGCTTTGTTTCTTCTGTTAATTTTGTTTGAAAATTTTGAATATCTTCTAAGCTGAATCCCTCAGCCTTAATATCCTGTCCCATCCATACCTCAAGTCATTATTAAAGTAGTATAGTTTAATTTTATAACTTGATTATATCACGACCGAGTGAATCATTATTAATACTTCATTATGGTTTCAAGCTCATTAAAATCAACTTTGAGTCGATTTTCGATAACGCTTTTTAGGTATTTAGCCCCACCTCTTCCTAGATCAGACTTAATCTCCATACCTAAGAATTTATCCATAATACAAGTCGCCGAAGAGGAACAAGAAAAGGAAGGTGTATAGTAGGTATCCCCTACCTTATTTACAGCATATTTTTCACCATTAGGTGTCACTAAAAATGCTCCATCTTTATTATCAACCAGTTTAACATCCTCGCCAATAAAGCTATTATTTCCATGTTCTGGTGCAGAAGATTTATATTTAAGCCTTCCCGAACTTTCAACAATTTCTAGATTTCCGGAGTAAGCATCGAAAGGTGGTACATTGTATTTGCGTGAATTATCATAGAAAGTTTTAATTTTTTGTTCCATCGCCTTTATTGTTTTTTCATTAGAACGAAATACAAAACCAATATTTCCCCCGCCTACGCGAGAAGGATTAAAACTATTTTGCGAAGTACTTGCAATATAATTAAATGAATAAATATTTTCTCCAACTCGTAAATTGATGTGACCAAATGGCTCGATGTCTTGGTAGATAATTTCCACAGAGTTTTTCATCATATTATTATAGCTTTCATCTTTTGAAAGTGTTTCTTTAAGCTTTGCATTTAAATGAATCTCTTTAACACCATTTGCCAGATCATCAGAAGATTCTTTTATCGCTTTTTGATTGTAGAATTTATTAAATACTTTATCACTAAAATCTGTGTATACAGATGCGCAACCATGATTTGCGTAGGCAGAAAATGAAAGCACGAAAGAGAGAAGTATAAATAAGACAGATTTTTTCATATTTTACCACTCATCCATTTTTCCATAACGGAGTGAACTTTTGATTCATCAACAAACTCAACAAGAGCCTTTTGAACTTCTTTTTTAGCAGCTTCAGCTGTAATTTTTGTCCCGTATAACTTTTCTGCAACTTGATCTAGTTTTCGAACATAGTTTGTTTGTGCTGATGATATTTTACTAGAAAGATCAACGCCCATAGATTTTGATACATCTTTCATAACATCAATATGTCCTGACCAATCTCTCAGAGGATAAGAAAAGTTTAAATATTTATCTAGTACTGCGTGTTGACTCGTTCCACTTTTCCAGTAGTTTGGAAAAAGCTCTTTTAGCATATCTTGAACTTGTGCACCTTTTTCTGATTGTATTTTATTAGTAAATTGTCTAAAACTCTCTGCTCGATTAAAGCTTACAAATTTATTAGCAACTTCAAATTTCTCTTTTCCGTCAGAGTGTATTTTTTCAAATCTTTTTACCTTTAGATCTAAACACTTTGGATCTCTATGGCAGTCTCTAATCTCATTGAGAATTCGTTTTTGAGCCGTTGCCACATCTGGACGATAAACCGTACCACCAATAAACTTATGAGAGTCAATATTTGTTCCAATTAGGTTCATATTAGAATAATCACCATTAAGATTTTTCTCTAACAACGTCTTAAGCTTTGCATCTTTAGCTGC
>CAKZJW010000063.1 GCA_937120495.1 uncultured Oligoflexia bacterium | reverse complement strand
CCTTAATCGACTTCAACTTTTCTTGAATCTTAGGGTCGTTTAAGCTTTTTTGACTAGCTTTGATAATTTTTTTCATATCTTCATCACTTAATTGATTTAGCTGTTTTTTTGCTGCATCAATTTGCTCTGCTGAGAATGTTCCACTTTTTTTCATTTTGTTTAACATATTTGAAATATCAGATTTTGACTGAGAAAAAGCACAAATTGAGAATGTTAAAAGAATTAGTATTATCGAAATTTTCATCTGCCCCCCTAATGGTTTAAAGCTTATTATAGCTTGGAACTAGACTTTATAATAGATAGTTGCGCACAAAAATGGGCAATAAAGTTCCATCAATAAAATTAGTATTCATTTAATTTAAGGCACTTAGCCCTATTAACCTAGCTGCAGCCTCTAGTATGAGATAATAATTTCAAGAATTTAACCCTCAGAATCGATAAGTTAATGATGAAAGTTTTTACGACGTTAATTCTATTATCTTTATTATTTGTTTCTTGTCTTCCAAGTCAAACACCCGTTGCGCCCAAAGCGCAAGAAAACTCAAATGCGTCTAATAACGATGAACCATCAAATCAAGTACCAGGAAATGATCTTCCTGAAACAAGTAACTTCATGCAACTTGGAACAACTAAAGAGTTAAGCCAACTGAATTTGTTTTCAGACTATATTGATAGTTTTATTATCCGCGGAAACGAAATTAACTTTCATCTCTCAAGCCTTGTAGGAACTTCAAATAAAAAGTTTTGCTTAGTAAGTAAGTTTCCACAAAATGCAACAAGCCAAAGTAAAGAAGTACTAATCATGGCCGCTCGTGTTCGTGATTATTATAATACTGAAATTAACGCTCGTGAATATTTTTTACAAGTAGAAGTTGCAAATGAATCTGCAAACTCTTCTGACTGTTTAACAGTCAACCTATCATCTGCCCTTACTAATCAATTAGGCACATCAAGCTTTGCTTATAAACTATCAGACTTATGTCCAAACTGTTTAAACACAACAACAAGTGACGCTCTTCAGTTATATGATTCTAATGGAACTTTAATTAGTGACATAAATATTAATCACCTAAGACTTGGCGTAATGCCTCCTCCAGGAACTAGCTCTGGTAATGACAGTGCTTGTACTACAGACAGTGCTTGTGTTTCTCTAGGCTTTAATTGTTGTCTTTCTGGACAATGTATAAACCATGGAGAAGTTAAAGAGGGTGTCGTTCAATCTTCAAATGAATACTTAGGTGCACTTGCACAAATACTTGCAAGACCTGAGCTAATAGCAAATTACCCTGAATACTTTTATATTTGTCCAAACTTAGTACCAACTAATCCAGACAATAATCCAGTTGATGACAATAGTGACCCTGTTCAACAGGCCAATAATTTATTTGAAGAATTAGAGGACTACTATAACTGTTTAAACCTAGTTATTGATGAGTTTTCAATTTGTACTAAAAAAGAAGAACTTGTTTCAACGAAAGTTTCTCCTACAGGTGAATTTCCTTTCTATGCAGCTGGTGATGATATTACATTCTCTGCGATTAACCCAACTGTAAGTTATAACAATATTACTTCATTAACTTATGCTGGTATTGAAATATTTAAAGCTCAATTTATAAATACAGATCCAGAGATTGCTCTCGATTCAGATAATGCTGTTTTAGGTCTTAGAAATGATCAACTACACCCTACTCAAGGTCAGCTTGTTACTTTTAAGATGTCACCTCCAGTAAATCCAGTTAACGATACTTTAAAAATTCGATATCGTGTTGATGGTACATGTGAAAAATTAGGAGAAAATCTTGCTCGTTGTAAAAAGTTTTACAAACAAGGTCAGCAATCACCAATTCCAAGATCAAGTGATCACGGACTTAGCCAAATATTTTTAATACCAAACTATGCAAACACAAACAGCTTTAGTTTGATTGTAGAAGTTGGTGGAGTTCAAGTTAGCCCAGGTTCTGATACGTGGAGCCTAGTTGGGTCAAACCAAGTTGTCTTTTCAAATGATTATCAAATATATACAAATCAAGAAGTTGTAATTACATACTTTGTTACTAGTAACGTTCAATATTTAATGGCATCAAGAGATGAAGCACAACAAAAAGTTGATGATCATTGTGCCTGTGGAGAAGGAATTACTTGTAACCTAAAGCCTGTTTATTCTGAAGTAAATGGTGAACAAAAAGTAGTAAACTACGCATGTCTTTATCCTAGTAATGAAGGCACTCCTCCACTTCAACAAACTGTCTTCATGTCTGCTCGAACAGTAGCTCATAGATTCTATGATTCAAATGGGGTTCACTATGATTACGATAAAATCGCTGGTGACTTAACACAAGAGTGTGCAGTAGACACAGCTGGAAATGAATCGAATTGTAACCGCTTTCAATACGTAAATGATGATCCATCAAGGCCTAATAATAGTGACTATACTGGTTTTAATGAAATTCTTGGATCTTTTAATTTAACAGAAAAAAGTCCGGTACCTGCGACAAAAGTAGAAGTTGTTCGTGGACGTCAATATGATATCTTTACTGACTCAGGAGTATTCTCGAGTTGTATAAACTGTGGTCAAGACTATTACAGTTCCCTACAAAAAATATTCCCTGATAATTTTAGCTCTAAAGGTGGAGGCTATACTCCAAACTTTGTAGAATCAAGAAGAGAATTAAATCAAGGCTTATATAATGCTGATGATATGAAATTTGGTAGAGCATGTTTTGTTCCACCGACAATGCTTCCTTGGTCGCATGTTGCTGATGACGACATAAAAACACAAAGAAGAAAAAGGCTTAAAACTCAACATTTTCTATTTGCCAATGGATATAATAAAGATTGGTATGGTTTTGACTATGGATCATTGATTGGATCTTTTGACGGTGTAAAGTGGTTCTCTATTGGAAATCAAAGAAGAATTCAAGCAACAACGAATAAACTCTACTTAGCAATCAACGCCTACTTTGGTGATGTAACTGCAAATAACACTTTTAAAATTGTAGTAAGTGAAACTGCTGCTGTTGTAAATTCAGGATCTACTGTCACTCATGACTCAGATTCCGATGGAGCTGAATGTCAGCAAGCTCACTTCTGTAGTAACGATAATGATTGTATAACAAACTTAGGTTACGAATACACATGTCAAAATGTTGCTGCTCAAAGCACTCCATGGCCAATATACGATGCCAACGGAAATGAAATTAGTGGCTCTACAACATTAAACCTATTAAGCCTTGTTGGCGGATCTAATGGCCAGGTAAAACGTTGTGTTTACCGCGGAGCTGGTTCTGTTTGTAAACAAAATCTACAAGGACTCAATCCAGCAAATAGCTTCACTCTTTCAAGCTCTTCAGCTTTAAATGGATGTTCTTCAAATACTTATTGTGCAAACCTTGCTGAGTCAAAATTTAACGACAGAGTTTCACGCTATGGGATTACTGCTGCAAACCAAAACAATAAAAGTTACATAACTGACGATACTGACCTAATAGGTCTTGGTGCTCGTATCCTTGGGCGCCCATTTAATTATTATGGCGATAAAACACCTCCAAGTGGAGTTCAAGCCCAATTAAATTCAATCAATGTCGACGGTCTATGTATTCCAGGTAAAGCTCCAGAACTTGCGGCTATGACTTTTGATCTTAATCATGTTTCAAATGCTCAAAATGAAGCTGATAAAATCCTAGGTATTGGACGCACATTTGACTCTGCTGTGCTTCAAAATCCAAATTACCTCGCTGCTTGTCCAGCGACAAATGATGAAGGTTATTTTACAAACCTTACAAATACATTTTTAACAACTGATGCACACAACCCTTTTGCAATTGCTCAAAATATGTCAACAAACTCATTGATACTTCCTGTCTTTGAAAACTTACAACTTTTCAATGATGAGGGAACTCTTGTTACGCAAAAAGGTCATCATAAGAATTCATGTCTGAGAGCTCCTGGAGCAAGCTGTTTTACAGATCTTGACTGTTCTCCTAATAAGAACATTTCAGGAAAAATAAAATTAGTTACAGACTTTTTAGATCAAATCAATATAGCAGAGCAAGACTTTTGGAAAGAAGAACTCGTTTGTGGTAACCCGAATGCTCGTTATTTAGATAATTCAACTATCCCCAACCCTATCTATGATACAACTGAAAATAAATGCTGTAGAGAAATGGGTAAAAGCTTTACGTATTACTCTGAAGCACATGAAGGGTCAGATTTCACAGCAACAACACCAGATGGAAAGCCTGCAATTGCAGGTGTGAATATCGATATAAATGACCCGAAAAGGTATTCAAGAATTCACACAACTTATGACAAGCAAATAACAGAAGCAGCACGCTATCCAGCTTTAACAAAGGCTAAAGAAACGCCAACTGCAATGAAAAACTACACGTATGAAATGTTGAGACAATACAATACTCTACACTTAAATAACTCTAGAATGTGTTGTACTGGTGCTTGGGTCAGAGAGCACGCAGATGGTAATCATAAGTTCTCAGGTACCTCAGGACAAACATATGACCCTGGAATCTTTAAATATCTAAACTGGTTTTCAAATAAAAATGACGGACCTTCATTTGGATGTACTGGTGATGATTACAATACTCCTTTTTGTGAAATGAGATATATTGCTGTTGGTTCTGACTATGAAAAGAAGATGTTAACATGGCTTGCAAAATTTGAACTACTTGGTATTCCACAAGTTCTTATTGAAACAAATGATACAAATCCTGCCGATGATAATATCAATTCTGAAAATGATATTTTCAGTGAAGTTACAATGCTTCAAGAAGCAACTACAGATCAAGAAACAGTCATCCCTTCAACGATTTATAGAAACGGTGGCCTTACAGGTAAGTCAGATTCCTCATACAACGGAACTGATTACTACTCTGCAGCGAATGATGTTAATTTTAAAATGAGTCCAATTTTCTCTAAGAATAAATTTAACTGCTGTATTCCATCTGGCCCAGCTCCTGATGGTACAACGAATGAACAATGTTGTACTGGTCAGTACACTAAAGTCGGAGGACCAGGAAGATGTTGTTTACCAGCTAACACTGACGTTACTGTTTACACAAATAGATATGTATCAAGTGAAGGTGCTACTATAAATGGCCAACCTATTAGTGATAACGATATTGATCCTTTAAGTGGGAGTGTAAAAAAAGAAATTGTACTTCAAATGGCTTCGAATCTTTGTTGTTCAGGACAAGCAAAATATGGAGAGGCAATTAGTGAGCTTCCTGTATATTTCGATACAGATAGAGTTTCTACTCCTCCTACTCTAACAAGACGTTTTATTGAAAGTGATACTATGGATCAACCTGCGTATTCTATATTTCATGAGTATGGAAGAAAGTGGAATAACCATGTTTACTGTGTTGACTCATCAGTGAGTGACGGAGGCGGTAGTGATGGCGGCGGTGGAGCTGTTCAAAACTAAGCTAAACAGATTACAATTGTTCCTATTAAAATTCTATACAGTGTAAAACCCCAAAGCCCCATTTTTGAAATTAGTTTTATAAAAAAGTGAATTGTGATTATACCAAACACAAATGATGATAATACACCTATAATAATTATCACTGGACTCGTATGAATCGCTTCCCCAGAATAAATTTCAGGTATTTTATAAACGATACTGGCCAATATAATTGGGAGTGAAAGTAAAAATGAAAAACGACTGGCTTCGAGACGGTTTATTCGCAAAAAGCGAGATGAAGTTAACGTTATCCCTGAACGGCTAACGCCAGGAAAGATAGCAAGACTCTGACTGATACCAATAATTGCAGCTTTCTTATAGTTTTTCTTCTCTACCAAGCTTTCATTACTTTGAACTGACAGATCACTTAGGTACATCAATATTCCAAAAAAGATTAAGTTTGCTCCAATAAGAACCTCAGTTCTACCAAAGCTCAATGCAAAATCTTTAATCAATAAAATAAAAACAAATGAAAAGAATGTAGATACAATGAAATTTTGAAAGAAAACACCTCTTCCAAGATCTTTATATTTTAGTATCTGAAAGCCCTCGTTAATTAGTTTTAAAAGCTCTTTTCTATAATAGATTATTACAGCTAAAGCTGTCCCAAGATGCATTACTAAGTCAAAAACAACACCTGGATCTCGAAATTCAAATAGCTTTGGTAAAAGGGCCAGATGCCCTGATGAGCTAATTGGAAGGAATTCACTTATCCCTTGTATAAAACCATAAACAAGCGCCCATAATTCATTCATGCTATTGAACACTCACTGTTTTAATTTCGTCATCAATGAGTTGAAAAAATGGTCTATCATTATTTTCTAAGGCTTTAATCAAGTCGGCTAGGTTTTGCTCAAATTTATCAACTTCTTTTTTTCCAAGAAGCTTAACAGCTTTAAGAGTACTTTTTAAACTTGTAATAAATTTCGGAATTATATTTTCTTTTTTAGAACTTAATATCTCAGAACCTTTATTATAAAGAAACTCATAATAGATTTGAAAAAATTCTTTTTTCATTTTTTGAGGCGTTAAAATAAAGTCCATTGCTACGAACTCTCCAAACTGAACACTACTGTTGGCTAAAGAAATTCTTTTGAATCTTAGTTGGTTAAATTCTGTTCTAAGTTTCTTAACTTGTAAGAAACTTGTTTGATAAAGACTAACCTCAGGTTTATCTAGTGGGAAGAAAACGATTCCTTTCTGAGTCTTCACAAAGAGAAATGGAACGCTATTTATTGAACCACCAGTAATACTAATGATTTTATTTTTAATAATTGATTCCAAATTACTTCTAAAGTTTACAAAGCCACCAATAAAAGGTCCATATACTTGAACATGATCAATCAATGTTTCAAAGCTCAACGAGAATGATGCTTTTGACATTTCAAGAATCTCTTTATTAAATTTTGGTGTACCAAAGGAATGTCCTTTAAAATTTTTATTTTCATAAGCTATGTCAGTTGTAGCACTTAAAATATTAGAAAATTTCTCTTTTGCTAAAAAATTGTTCTCGATAGAAGAAGCAAGTAGCTTTTTCAGAGAAAATGTCTTTATTTTTGACAGCTGGAACCCTCTTGAAGTTTCTCTGTCTACAAAAGTGACCTGAGGTTTTAAGATTTTTTTCTTATTATTCCTCACGATAGTATAAGAAGGAAAAACATATTTAGCTTCTACATTACCTTCGAAAGAAAAATAGCTACTTTGAATTTCAATATTTTCAATTTCAACTTTCTTTTTATTTTGAAAAGATCCATCTACAGTTAAAGCCGTCTTAAAGTCCAAGCCTTGAATTAATGGACTAACAAGAAAAAAACAAATACTCAAAGGAAATACTATTGCCACTAATAAGCTTGTTTTGATCAAAGAGAGAGACTCTAAACTTGATCCAGATAGAACTTCTTTAAGAGACCTTCTCGAAAAAAGAGTTGAAAGATCAAAGATAAAAAAGAAGGGAAACGTTACAACTCCAACCACTTCTCTAATCACCCCAGAAATTCTTCTGACCAAATGATTACTTGTTGAGTGAACACCTAGGAAGAACTGCCCAATACTTACGCCCAATAGTAGAGCTGTTGAGATTCTTAAAACAAAAAAGAGCAATATCCCTAGCCCAATAGCCGAGTTTTCATTATAAAAACTAGCAACTTCCTGCCCCATAGATTTTAAAGCTGGAACATCCATAACAACTTGATCAATAATAAGTTTTGCATGTTCCATATAAAGAGGTTTTAAAAGAGCAATCCCCTCATTACCTATATCTGAAGCAATTTGATTTAAAGCGGGGTCTTTTCCAACAAAACTTAGAAGAATAACTATAAATAAAATCTCTAAAAGAATTGAAACTATTCGAACAAGTGCATTTGGAGCTCTTTTATTTGTTATCTTAAATACTAGCGTTTCATCTGCTAAGTTTTTAGATCCACTGGCCCTTAACTCATCTACACTATGTCTACTTGAACTGAGCTGTTCGTCTTCATCTTCTAATTCATCATCAAACTCAAGGATGTCCTCCTCAAATTCATCTTCACCTAAATCATCTAAATCTAGATCTTCTTCTTCTTGAACAGGGGCTTCTTTAATATCCAGATCGGCACTTGTCATGACTTTAGTCATAAGTGTCGCATCCTCAGGCAAATTTGGAGGAAGGTCAAATTCTTCAGTCCTATCAACTACCTCTTCATCATCAAGAATGTCTTCTTCAATATCAAAGTCATCTTCTTCAAAGACTGGTGTCGGGATTAGTGAGATATGAAACGGAATATTCCCTATTTTTAATTTATCGCTAGGCTGAAGAATGTAAAAGCGGCCGGGCTCTACTTTCTTTTTATTTATAAAGGTTCCTAAAACTGATGCGTGATCCATCACGGAAACAACATCTTGGTTCAATACAAACGTACAATGCTTAGGAGATATACTTTCATCATCTAAAACAATATTTGTATCACCACTTCCAATAGTAACTGACGCCTCTAATTCGTAAGTCGGCTCACCTTCCATACCATTAAAGACTAAATAGTATTTATCGACATAATTACTTGAATCTGCATTTTCCAACGGATGGTTGCCACCATTTTCTGGCAGCTTCTTCTTAGAAAACATTCCTTTTAAATCCATAGGCCTCTTGCTGAAAAATCTATTAATTTCCTATATTTAGTTTATCTAACTGGCATGATTTGCCAACAATTTTAAGCAAATTACCATTATTTAACCCGCCAAAAAGGGTCAGGCTTTATAATAAAGAAAAAGAAATAAGCATAATTATTAAATTTTCAAAGGCTTATAGCCGATAAGTTAATGAAATGTGCTTAAGATTAGAGGATTAAGATATGTCTAAGAAAAGAGAAAACACAATTAAGAAGTTTATTGCTATGGCCATAAACCTACAATTTATTCTTCCAACCGTTGCTATTGCGGAGAATAAAAAAGTTAGTTTCACCGACGGTGTCTTAATTGGATTAAATGCTGCGAACACTCTTGGCCAATCTTATATTGAAGGAATGCAACAAGCACAAATGCAACAAATGTCTATGGTTCAACAGCAATCACTAAGACAAGGTTTAAGACCTAAGCTTGTTGATCCAAATCAAGTGCCACCGATTTTTTCTCAAAGTGGTTGTATGGTTATTGAAGCAAAAACTGAAAAGTCTTCAGATATGTGTGAAAAAGATATGTACTCTCCAGAAAAAGCTCTGTCTGGTTATTACACAGCAATGCAAGGGATCGCTAGAGATAATGCAAATGAATTTGATAACTTCTTAACTGAGGGTAACGAAAGATTTACAACTCAAGGTATTGGTTGTTTTAATAAAGCTAGAGATCAATTTGATGCAACATTAAAAGCAAGAGTTGAGATGCTTAACAAAATGGAAGCTGATCTTGAGCAACAAGTTAAAGCATTTAAAAAACTTGCTGAAAAAGACCTTGAAGATATTAAAAAAAATGAAGCTTTCTTAACAGGAAAGCCTGCGAAATATCTTAGAGATTCAAAATTAGAAAATAAATTCAACGATCCAAAATGTAATTCAATTTTTAGCCAGGGTAACTTCAAAAAAACAGCTAAAAAAGGTTTTAATGGAATACAAGAATTATTAGACCAAGCTGTAAACCCTGTTGGAAAGATGGGTGCAACTGACCTTATTCAAAAAACAAGAGATATTAAAAAAGATATTAGAAAGATTGCAGATAGAGCGGCTAAATTCGCCAAAGATAATGATACTTTAGAAGTAGACCCTTCGAATCTTGGAATCAGAACGACCCTAATTGATGCTTCAAACAAATCACTTAAAGGTGTTCTAGCTGACGTACAAGCTCAAGCTAAGCAAGAAGCAAAAAAACTTCAAAAGGAAGTTGGAACAAAGATTTCAGGAGATTCAGATCTAAAAGGTCTTATAAAGAATATTGACTCAAACGAAGTTGATTTAGAAAACTCTTTATTCAATTACGAAAGAGGACAAAAGAATGCTTGTCTAAACTCTTATTTAAAAAGTAACTTTGGTGGAGCAAGTGGTTTTTCTAAAAAACTTCAAGATCCAACAATTTCTAAAAAATTAAACAAAGAAACTGATAGTTACTTTAAAAATGTTCTTGTTACTATTCTTAACGATTCAGAATATACAATGGAAGAAAAAGTTAAAATGATCGCGAAAGAAGAAAGATCAAATAGTAGATATTCTTTTAAAACTGGTAAATCAATGAATATCAAAGGACAAAAGATTGGAGCATCTGCAAGAGTAAAAGCAAGTCAGATGATCGAGATCTTTGCTGATAACTGTAAGCAAAGATACAATGATCAAAAAGTATCAAATGGTAGTTCTAGAAAAGACATGGTTAACGCTGTAAGAAAGTATAGTTCTAAAAGAAAACAGCTACAAAAGACTTTTATTTCTAAACTTAGATCTGACATCATCTCTGAGATGGAAAACTGTCCATCTGATTCAACAACAGGTGTTGCTCAAAAAAGTTGTAATGGGGCGATGGAGCCATCAAGTAATAAATTTTGTCTAAAGACAGCAAACCTTTGTGCAAGAAATATGCTTGCATGTCAGGACAAAGCTCAAAAGATTATAGATAAAACAAAGAACGATCAAAGGATTATTGCTGATAGATATAAAGCAAATATGAAAAGCTTCAAAACGAAGATGATTTCACAGTTCTCTGTTATAAACAAGCAAATGGAAGCATCTGCAAGACAACTTGATGGTATGTACCAAAAAGGTTCTGTTTACAATGTTCCAGTGAATTTAAGTTTAGACTTATTAAACAATAAATTTCTTCCACAAGCAAAAGGATTTAACAGCTCTCTTGAGTTAGAAGATCCTGAAGAGTATTTAAAGCAAGCTAAAAAAGACATTGCCCTACTAAAGAAAAGTGTTGAGAAGAATAATAAAACTCTTATCGCTGGTTTAGATAAAGAAAGAAAAAAATACGCTAAGAACTTAAAGAAAATGCAAGGCGTATGGGAGAAGACAAAGTCTCGTTGTACGAATTTAATTGCAAAGTATAACGCTGACAATGCAAGACAAGTTGCTGAAGAAAATAAAGGAATTGACGAGAGAAATAAAAAGCTAGCAAGTGCATGTAGAAAGGTTGCTGAATTCGAAGAGCATCCTCTAGGTTTCTGTGGTGATTTAAGTGCTCTTGGTGATGAAGTTGGAGAGATTACTCAAGCAACTGATAATATTGGTTCAATAAGAGGTTTCCAAGAAATCTGTGATGAACACCAATCTTCAGGATCTAACACTAACGATTCATCTGGGTCCAATAATGACAAAACAATTGATACTTATAGTGTAGCACAGTTCTGTAAAGACAACTCTGACTACAAAGGTTGTGACGAGTTAGATAAAATCAAAAAGCATAGTTCATATAAAGACGAAAAAATCGGTGACCTTTGTATTGCTGAAGATGTAGAGCTAGAACTTGCCGATCTAACTTCAAAACAACGAAAAACCTTGAGTCAAAAGATAGTTGATCAAAAATATTGTTTTTCAGCAAATGGAAAATTCCTAAGTACCACGGAAACAAACTGTGACGAAGACAAGACAATAAAACCAGTAAACGGTGGTGAAGTTGCCTCAAATATCCTAGCTAAATATGTTGAAAACAATAAGTCTGAACTTGATCAATTTAAATCTGACTTCAATGGGTGTGAAGGTAGGAAAGTAATTAAAGGGAACGCAAGACTAGTTAGAGCTCTTGCAAACGTACAAAAGCAAGTTAAAGCCCGAGAGATCCAAAACCGATTCTCAGAGATGGGTGGTGTATCTGTAGCTGCTTGTAATAGTACAATGGATAATGGTGTTGGTAAGAGTTTATTAGGTCTTGGAGAGCAAACGACAAGAACGTTAGCGACTTCAGGCGCTTTAGGAATGTAAATAAAATGCCGCTATGGCATGAATAAGGATTTGGAATGAGTCTACTGGATTGGACGAAAACATTATGGGATAAAAAATATGCATTAGTCTTTGCACTGATATCCCCTTTTATTTTTTCATGTCAAGATCCCACTCAAGCAAAGAATACAACATCAAGAAGTACAGCTTCATTAGAAGATAATGGAGCATATGTTTACACAGCAAACCCAATCGTATTATCAGGAAGAGAAGGTTTAAAATCACTTACATGGAGTGATAAGCTTATTCCTAAATTCATTACTTCAAACTTTTATTTAACAAAAAAGTGTAGCTTCCAAGAAGACTCTATGAACTTTGTTACCGTGAATAACTGTCTTGAAGTTAAAAATGATCGAGGTGTAGCAAATTCTTCTTTAATTCAAAAAGTAGATAACAGCTGGCAATTTGAAAATGATACAGATGAATTCTATCAGACAAATACATTCTATCACGCAAAGCTTGTTCAAGAGAAATTCAACAAGGCTTTAGAGTTTGCAAGAGCTCAAAGTCACAGCTATGTGAATGTAAGAAACCCTAGTTCAATCCCCTACAGGATTGGAAATAATAAAAACTACTGGTTAAGTGACTCAACAAATTCAGAAAAAACACTACAGGTTTTTTCAAGATGTTATCTTGAGAGTTTAAATGCATTTTTTGATCCAAGTAAGAATGAAGTTTGTCTCGGTTGGAATAATGATGAAGTTGCCAACTTTAGAATGGCCCAAGATCCTTCAATTATCTATCACGAGATGGGACATGTATTTGTAAAAATTATGATGAACCTAAGAAATCAATATACAAATGGATTCACTCTAGAGAGAACGCCATTTCAAAGTAACTTAGGAGCTCTAGCTTATGATGAAGCTGGTGCAATCAATGAGGGTATTGCCGATTATTTCGCATACTTTATAACTGCAAGAGAGCGAGTTGGAGAATGGGGAATCGGAGCTCACTTCGACCTTGATCGTCCTATGAGTGAAGAGAATGAACTCCACGATGGTAGAATTCCAAATAAACTTCGCTACCCTGAGTATCTACATTATGAAGCTCAAACACCAGACAATGCGATTGAAGATATTCACAATGCAGGACAAATTGTTTCACACTATCTAGTTAGTTTAACAAAAGAGTTTAAAAACCAATGTTCTTCTATAAGAAATTTATCTGAACAAAAAAAGCACGAAAGAGCTAGCGAATACATTATGCTACTTCTAACAGAGAGTTTAGCTGAAATTGGAGATATGACTGGTAAGTCTACTGATTATCTAAGTCAATTTACTCAATTTTTCTCTAAAGGACCTCTTCTTTTTGGAAAGGATATGACAAAGTTATTTTTTACAAATTTGAATAACGATGAATCTTTTCTTTGGGGACAACAAGTTACACCTCCAAACTTTAGAAGATTTTTTAGAACTTTTGCAAAAAATATTAGAACCCATATTACAGAAAATCTTTGTACGGACTTTGATTACGATGAATCAGAAAGACTACTAGATGATTATGGACTTCTATTGTTTAAGTCTTATAAAGACACAGGTCGTGGAATTGATCTTGCTCATATAAACGATCCCCTTACTGAATACTCTATGGTTGACCAATCAAGCATATCTTTTGGATCAACTTTTAATGCAAACAATGCCTCTTCAGTTGTTCACGAGGGAAATAGAATCAACTCTGTTTTAATATCTAAAAGTCTTATCGATCTTCCTGTTGGTAAAGCAACAGCATTTGTTGTTGACTCTAGAGGCGAGATGGAAAGTTTTTTAAACTCTCTAACTTTTGAGGGAAAACCAATTCAACTATCTGATGGACTTGCAAGTACTGTCTATAACAATGGAAATGTAAAAATCAGTCCAGGTGAGATTGTTGCCATTTCTTTAAATCTTCAAAATAACTCTAACTCCCCTATGGCCGGAGTTCAAATCCTAGCAAATGACTGGGACCATATGCAACTTGCGAATCCAGCTAAAAACTATGTCAATAGAACTGAAAACCTAGCAACTCATGCTGGTGACATTGCAAAATGGGAACCTTGTCAAATTGATGGATGGCCTCTAGAAACTGAAGGCGGTGTTGCCTTTACACCTCAAGATGCTCACAATCTTCAAAACCCTGGTAAGTGTAATTACACAACTAGAACAAATAAAATACTAAACGAGTTTAGCCTAAGCGGACCGACTCCGATGCCAACGTACGAAGCAGATGCGCCTCAACCAATTTGTACCGTTCAATTCAGTGATGAAAACGAAACAAAATGGGTATCTCAAGATGAGCATCGTGTATCAATGGGACTCTCTGATAACGAATGTCTAAATAGTAAATCTACTGGTGGTGGTGTAAGTCTAGATTTTAATCCAAACGAATGTCTCGTACGTTTTGTTCCTGGTGCAAATCAAGCTGTTCTTGGAAAGCTTGATCCACAAAAAACATGGACAGAAACAATGGCCGCGACAACGACAAATGGACAAGGGAATCTTCTCTCTTCTGCTTTTGTAGTTATGGAAGTAAATAAGTGGATTCAACCAGGTACAACGTTTAACTGTCGTCTAAGAACACGTTTTTCAAACTGCCAAGACTGCTATAATAAAAATAATTCTGGCGAAGACTATCTAGACTTTGACTATGCTAGTGAAAAACCTTTTAAAGTTATTAACTTCTCTTT
>CAKZJW010000062.1 GCA_937120495.1 uncultured Oligoflexia bacterium | reverse complement strand
TTAGTTTTTTATTTAATTTTAAATGATTCAGTTAAACAAAAGGTGGATTTTATTTATTTCCAATTTTAATATGAAGAAATTTTTGACCTTTACATTATTTTATTCTGTTTTACTTGCAATCTTCTTCGGGATTCCACTTTTTTCGAATATGGCCACTCCTGAGTTCCCTCCAAGAAATATGAATTTTAATCTTCACTACAATAATAGTTTTGTAAATAAAGAGCGATCTGATGTCATCATTTTGGGTAACAGCCGATCCTTATCAAGCCTTGACTCTGATATTTTGACCAAAATGACAAACCTCTCAGTGAGACACCTCGGCTTTAGCTCAAGCTCTCCTCAGAATAACTACTATACGCTACAAGCATTTATAGATTCAGTGGGAGCTCCGAAAACTATTGTATATGAAGTCTCTTGGATGAGTTTCAGTAAAAAAAGACTTAATACAAATCGAAAACATCTTTACGATGTATATTATTATCTCAAAGAGAAGTCTCCTCTCCAACATAGTTTCGACATGGGATTTTATATTGAATATACTTTACGATTTTATAAACAATATAGAGTGCCATATAAAAAGAATAAAAATTTTGGATACTCAAATCATTTAAATCAACAGCCGAAGAACATGAGTTTCCTAGAAAAAAAGTCTATACTCAAAATTCTAGAAAAAAATTCTCTTAACTTAAAACAAGACAAAGTATACTTAGATTTTTTTCATAAGATAATTAATCTTGTAATAGAAAATAAAATCAACCTCATCTTATATACAGCTCCAGAAAGTAAAGAACTCGTAGAGATGCAAAAAGACAGAATGAATCATTTGAGCCTCTTTTATAAATTAGCTGATCGATATAACAACATTAAATATTTAAACTTCGCCCCAAAGGGCGAATTTTATGAATCTCGATTTAGAAATTTTTTAAAAGACTCCCATCACTTGATAAATCCACAAGAATTTAGTGAAATATTTGCAAAACATATTCGGTAAAAAGGTAAACAAATGGAAAAGATATCGATTATAACACCTTGTTTTAACGCAGAAAAATATATAGAAGAAACATATAACTCTATAAAAGCACAAACCCATTCAAACTGGGAATGGGTTATTGTAGACGATTGCTCCACTGATAGATCGATAAAGATCATTGATGCCATTCGGCTTAAAGATAATCGAGTTAAACTTTTCAAAAATATGCAAAACTCTGGTGCAGCTGTAACTAGAAATAGCTCCCTAGACAATGCAACTGGCTCATTCGTTGCTTTTTTAGATATTGATGATTTATGGGTACCGACAAAGTTGGAACAACAAGTTAATAGTATGCTTAAAAATAATATTGACTTTAGTTATCACAATTATAAGCTTGTTGATGCAAGTGGAAAACTACTAAAGTCCCAGTCCTGTCCCTTAAGAATGACAAGCATAGATCTACTAAAGTTTAACCCCTTTGCAACAAGTTCAATCATGATACGAAAGAACATTTTAGATCAAAAAGCAATTCGATTTAAAGTTCATTTAAGAAGAAGGCAAGATTATTTGTTTTGGTTTGATGTTTTAAATGAACTCTCTCATGGTTTTTTAATTCAAGGAGAGCTAAGCTCTTACAGAATTTTTGGTTCAGACTCTCTTTCCGCAAACAAAAAGAAGATGGCGACGATTCAATGGAAACTTTATCGAGAAGAATTTAATTTGAATATATTTGCATCAGCCTATTATTTCTGTCATTACGCAATTCATGGCCTTAGAAAATATTTCTTGAACTAATTTTTATCGAGCTTTCTCGTTTTAAGAAAGTCCCATACAGTACGTAAATCAGTAATCGATAAAAATACAACTGAACGTATTTTGATGTTAAGCTTAGCTTTCAAACCTATCAATAAAGACACAAAATAAATAGTGTAAGCAATTGTTGATGCAACAGCAGCTCCCATTGCTCCTAGTTTAGGGATAAGTAATAAGTTTAGAACTATATTCAAGCACATACACAAGATAGCCGCTTTCGCATTTGTTCCCGTGTAGGAGTTCGCTTCTAAAATTTTTTTAAAGATTCTAGATGTTCCCTGAAGAATAACACCAGGTAAAAGAACATATACATAGAATACGCTCCCAGAATATTCATCTCCGAAAAACACTCTTATAAATAAGTCAGAGACTACTGCAAGAAAAAAACCGCAACCTAGAGATATCATAAAATTAGTTTTAATAACAAGAATACTTATTTTGTTTTTTTTCTCTTGTTCAGATTCCATATTTACGAGCTTAGAAAAAAGAATTCTTTCTAAAGACTCCGAAAAGATCCAAATTCTCTCGACTAGATTAACAGCAATAACATAGACCCCAAGTTCAAGTTTAGATAAAAAATAAGCAATAAAGTAAATGTCTACACGATAAATAAGAAATTCAGTAATACTTCCAAGGTAACTCTTAAGAGAGTAGTTTAAATTATTAACAAGTATGCTTTTTTTAAACTGGCTTTTGAAAAAATTCACTCTGAAATCAGATTTATAAAGAACATAAAGGTTATAAAAAAGTAAGAAAATAAGGCTTGTTAAAAAGATTCCTATTCCTGAACTTAAAAACAAGCTGTCTGTCGCCCAGAGTACGATTATTCCGCAAGTCAGCATGAGCGACTGAAGAAAATTTGCGATTGCAATATCTTTAAATTTTTCAAGTCCACTAAGGATACTACTGCTATATGAATTAAAAAACCATACTCCAACACTTATGCTTGCGACTAGTAAAGAGCCTTGATTTATATTTTTAAATACACTCGATTGAAATGTATACATGAACAGCTGGGAACTAACAAAAGCAATTCCAGCAAGGCTAAGAATAAGAATAAAATATGTTTTAGAAATATTTTGTCTTTCACTCTTATCTTTACCAAAAGAGTAGACTAGCCCTACATTCAAGCCAAAAGATAAAAAATAAAGAAAAGTTCTACTCAGAGACGTGAGAAGTGAGTATTTCCCTTGCCCTTCTGGCCCAAGAGCCCTTGCAATTAACATAAGGGTTAGGAAGCTAAGTATAACACTTAAAACTTTTTGAATAATTGAATATATACTATTTGAAAAAAAACTACTCATTTGATACTTATTATCCTCGTAAGGCAACAAAACGACAATGGAATTCTATAAAATGAAAAAGTTAATTTTACTGCTCTCAAAGCTCATTTACTTCACGCTCGACCTTATTATTCCCAAAAAAGATATATATGTTTTTACATCTAAAGATGGAAAAAATTATAAGGGTAATATTAAGTACTTACATATTTATTTTTCCAAAGAATCTCTCAAAGAATCGTATTTTATACACAACCCTTATACCTTGAAGTCACTTGTTTTACTTCTTAGAGCTAAGTATATTTTCTTATCCCATGGAGCCGGTGATATCTCTTATGCCTTTAACTCTCCTAGAAAAACAATTACTTATGTTGGACATGGCATCACAATTAAGAAGATGTTATTTGAACAAAGAGCCATTCCCAATAGAGTTAATTTCATTATGAATGCTATTGAATCGAGGTTCTACAAGAATATCATCGCCTCGTCAGAAGTTGATGCAAAAAACCTAGAACTTGTATTTAAAAAAAGAAAAGAAACAATTAGAATAACAGGTCTTCCTCGCAATGATCACTTAAAAAGCTCTAAGATGCCCTCTGAAATCTTCAAAAGAGATGGAAACTATATTTTGTATGCTCCCACTTATAGGCAAGATGAACAGACAAAATTTCTGGACATTATACCTTTAACGGATCTCAATGATGCTTTAAGGGCAACAAACTCATATCTTTGTATTAGATTTCATCCAAATGAGACTTTAGATATGTCTATATTTAAACCTTTTTCAAATATTCTAGATGCATCGTCTAAAATATTAAAAGAAACTCAGGAGTACCTCTTTAACTTTGATGGATTGATTACGGATTACTCTAGTATCTACATCGATTTTTTATTAGCAGATAAACCTATTGCTTTTTATCCATATGATCTAGAGGCTTATGAAGAGAAGCAGGGTCTTTTCTTTGATTATAAAAATATTAGTCCTGGAATAACGCTAGATTCTAAAGGCTCAATATATACTTTTTTAAAGTCTACTTCTGATGGCCATGACAACTTTAAATCCGAAAGAAAAAGAGTAAAGAGTCTTTTTTATAAGTATACTGATTCATCTGCATGCAAAAGAATCTTAGAGGTTTTTGAATAACTCAATTTCTCTTAAAATTGTCGCATCCTCGCCAAATTTCTCAATAAGGCTTAACGGTCGAGAAGCTTCTAAAGCAAAGTCGCTTAATTTTAAGCTCAAATCGTTTGGCATAAAGTAAACATTTTTAGCTCCACTTAACATCTCTCTTTTTACTGGAATATCACTTGTAACTAGAGCAATCCCATAAGTGGCAAGTTCGCATGCCATTACACCTTGTGCATCTAGACGAGATAACATTATTGCTGCTTTATGTTTATTCAAAATATCTGGTATCTCTTTATGGTCAAGGTAGTGTTCATGAATAACCAGATTTTTTGGAGTTGAGTTATAGTTAAAGAATTCTCCTTTACCATACAACGTAAATGTTTTTGAAGGGTTTCTTAAGGCAAGTTCACAATAAAGATCAACACAATATTTTGGGCCATCGAAGGGACGAATACAAATAAAATCACCTGATATCTCGCCACTCTCTTTATAACTTCGCTCTAAAAATACGGGGTTAATAGAATTATGAATAATACTAGAGCAGGACTTAAAGAAGTTATGACTCAGTCCAATTGACTTAACACACTCAGATATCATCCACTGACTAACAAAAACAAAATGAAGATTTTTTCTTCGCTTAAAAAAAGAAAAAAGACTCTTTAATATTAAAACTTTTATTCGATCGTATATAAAGTGAATAGAAAATCGAAGTATTCTCTTTTTTTCATAAGGGAAAGGTTTTGGATAAAATTTATCTTTAATAAGTACTTCGTGTCCATGAATGAAAAAGATAATATTAGAGATATAACGGAAGTTTTTAAGTAAAAAACGAAAATGGTTTTTTAAGTTGGGAGCATGAGAAAGGATAATATCGAATTCATCTAAAGCATTGTGCCTATAAAAAGAAGATTCACCGTATACTTTAACTCCGTCTATTACATAGTTTTCTTTTTCAGAAAAATTAAGAACGATAATCTCATAACCTTTTTCAATGTATTGAATATTACGAGTATGAACATAAAGAAGCGAGTAATTTCCATCTTTTACGTAATGTTCTGCAAGGACTAAGATTTTTTTCATTTTTGTAAGATATTAAAAATTTGTTCAGAGCTTCTTCCATCTCCAAAAGGGTTCTTATAATCAAAATTAAATGATAATAAACTCGTATAAGCTTCTTGTATCTTATTTAAATCTCTCCCTACGAGGTAATTAGCCCCAACCTCAACAGTCTCTGGCCTCTCAGTATTCTCTCTAATTGTAATACAAGGTTTTTTTAAAATACATGCCTCTTCTTGAATTCCACCAGAGTCAGTAATAATAACTTTAGAGTTTAATATCAACGAAAGAAAATCGTTGTAGCCTAAAGGTTCCGTTAAAATAAACTTTTCAGATAAAGTAATATTGAAGATTTCAAGGTTTTTCTTAGCTCGTGGGTGAATCGGCCAAACAACCTTTAGCTCTTTCTCTTTTGAAAAAGATTCAAGATTATCTATCTGCTGATTTAAATGATTAGCATCATCAACGTTTGAAGGCCTATGCATTGTAAGTAATAAATACCCATTTTCTTTCACATTGTACTGTTTTAAAATAGTTTTATTATCTTTTGCACTTAAGCTTCTAAGTTTTAAAGTATCTACAATTGTATTTCCGACAGTATGAACTTTATCTTTATCAATTCCCTCTGAAAGCAATATCTCTTCTTGGATTTTTGTTACAGGAAAGAGGTAATCACTAATATTGTCTGTAATAATTCGATTTTGCTCTTCTGGCATATCTTTATCATAAGAGCGTAATCCAGCCTCTATATGGCAAACCTTAGCTTTTGTTTTACAGGCTGCAAGAGCTCCAGCAAGAGTCGAATTCGTATCTCCCTGAACAATAATATGAGTTGGTTCTTCTATATTTAAAATTTCATCAATGCCAGATAGCATCTTCGCTAGTTGCAAGTTATGTGAACCACTGCCAATACCAAGATTATAATTAGGCTCATCCATATCTAATTCTTCAAAGAAGATTTGATCCATCTCATGAGAGTAGTGCTGATTTGTATGCACTACAAAATAATCGATCTTTCTTTTTTTAGCTTCAACAACTAAAGGATAGACCTTTAGAATTTCTGGTCTTGTTCCGAAAACAAATCCAACCTTCAAGGTTTGCTCCCAACAAAAGCTTTATTTACTTCAGCCAAATCACCTTGAAAATCGACCTCCATACAAAAATGGGAAGATATATCAAGAGGCTTAATTTTTGCGCCCTTATCAATAATAAACTCAAGTCCTCTTTCGAAATAATCATTGTCTTCACAATCAGCTAAAGACCCCTTAAATAATTCCAAATCTTGACTCGATATAAAGTTGATACCTACAGCTTCTCCCAATCCTCCCTTTACAGTCTTACTTAGTTCTTTAATATTCCCTGAAGAGTCTAGTGTATATTTTATTTCTTCATCTGCAACTTTAGAATTATTAACGCAAACAAAACTCTGGTCAGCGAGAATCATCTCCTTTAAGTCTTCAAGTAACTTTGAATCAAAAACAACATCTCCATTAAACCACAATACTGAATCGGTATTAATTTTATGCAAGGCTGTTAATAAACTTTTAGAGGTATTCGTTGATGAAAAGTCTGGGTTATACACATAACTCAAAGAAGGAAACTCCTCCATGATCAAATTCATTTTATAACCCACCACTACAAATACATCATGAATGTTGAAATTGGAGCTGATCGATAAAACTTGATTTTCCATTATGCTCACACCACTGCGCAGCATAGTTAGTGGTTTTGGCTTGTCTGTGACCCCTTCTCGGAGTCTTGAGCCCAAACCGGCAGCAAGAATGACAATTTTCATACAAAGTCCTGTTTATTCTATTTACGAATATTTTTAAATTAAATACTATTCCTTCATGAAAAATACTACTCCATTGCTATCAATTATAATACCATTATTTAATACGGAGAAGTATATCGGTGAGTGTCTTGACTCTCTTGAGGGGCTTATGGGCATTGACTATGAGGTGATCCTTGTAGATGATGGTTCAACAGACAATTCTTTTGAAATTGCTCAAGACTATGCTCGAAAGAATAAAAATATTCGCCTTATTTCTCAAGAAAATAAAGGGTTGGGTTATACACGGAACCATGCACTAAAAATATCTCGAGGGACTTACATCTCTTTCTTGGATTCGGATGATAAAATAAATCCAGCTACTTACAAAGAGATGATATCAAAAATGATTTCTGAGAGCTCAGATATATCTATTGGGCTCATAAAGAAGTTTGATAGCAATAATAATACATTTCCATCAAGAGTGAATAAAATTCTCAAGATGTCTGATAAAAGCGTTAAGGATATATCTAAAAGCCCAGACCTAATTTTTGATACAATAGCATGCAACAAAATTTTCAAAAAATCTTTTTGGCTGAAGCATAAGCTCTCTTTTCTAGAGGACAGATTTTATGAAGATATTTTTGTTATTACAAAATCGTTAATCAAGGCAAGCAGTATTTCGATTGTACACAAAGAGATGTACTACTGGAGATCTCGGACAGATAAAAAGAACAAGTCTATTACGCAACGTAGGTTAGAAATACAAAATATCGCCGACAGAACTCACTCTCTCAGGCTCGTTGTTGAAATGCTTGAGGAAAATAATTGCAAAAAGCTACATTCGGCTTTTTTCCAAAAGTTTCTTTCGCATGATTTACCCTTGTATTCCTATCACCTCGCTACTGCATCTAAAGAGTATCAAGATTTTTTTTGGAATCAATATATATCTCTGCTAGAACTCTCTCCACGAAATGAATACAGAAAGTTATCTCTTGAGGTTGTTTTCTATTCAAAAGTTTGGAAGTCTCAAAATTATGATCTCTACACACAAGTATTAAAAAGGTTGAGACGAAGGCCATCGAACAGATACTTTAGAAGGGTTTATATGCAAATAATTTATATATACAAGTCACCTAAATCCTTTTGGACTTTTCTTAACGGTTCGCTGCTCATTAGTTCAAAAAACTAAGCCAGAGTTCTTTCGATTGCTTCTGCAATTATGAAATCCTGAGGTTCATCAATATCAATTGCCTCAACCTTGTCCATTTCAAACATTAAAGGCTTTGATCCAATTCTAGCCTTACGATTTTGAAAAGATTCTTTGGTAAAAATAAAAAAGTTTGAGTTTTCTTCATAGAGAGGTTCGAGGTCTTGTGTTCTCAATAATTCTTCAGGGTTATGGTTATGAGGTTTACCACTTTGCTCGTAAAACCGAGTTTGTACCTTAGTAACAGAAAAAACTGAATCATAACTGTCTCCCTCACTTTCGACTAACCTCTCGATAGCAGAGTCGATAGTATCAACTTTTAAAAGAGGGTTTGTAGAGTGAGTTTGAATATAAAGATCTCCATCCGTTAAATTTAAGTCATGTTCAATAATTTTGTTCATGGAAACAAAATCTCCGACAAGCTCATCAGGCCTCATTAGAACCTTAATCGATTTGAAATGAGTTTCTATATCTTTCTTAATTTTTTCTGAGTCTGTATTGATATATATTTCTGAAATAAGTTTAGAGCTCAACAAAGTATTCGCTATGACATGATAGAGCGGTCTACCGTTAAAAGTTTTTAAGTTCTTATTAGGAACTCGTTCAGAGTTCCCCTTCATCGGCAATAATGCTACAACTTTCATTTCAAGCCATCCAAGAAATTTGTTAAGTTTTCTATTGCTTGAATCCCTTGTTTTTCTACGTTTTCAATTGTACGCGAAGCAATATGAGGAGTTATCAGAACATTTTCGAAGTCTTTTAAAGGGTCAGTGTTCTGCATTGGCTCTTCGTACCATACGTCAGCAAGGTAAGCTCCAATCTTTTTCTCATTTAGTGCATAATGCAAAGCCTCCCTATCGACAAGATGAGCCCTTGCTGTGTTCAAAAGGATAACATTATCAGACGTACCATTTAATAAAATTTCCTTTGAGATTAAACCGGTACTCTCAGAGTCTAGGTTACAGTGTAAACTGATTATATCCATCTCTTTAAGATCTTTATTAAGGTCGTTTATAACTTTTACCCCACTCTTTTCGACATAGTCCTTGTCAAGAAATTTATCGAAACAGTAAATATCCATATTAAAGCATCTAGCTAATCGAGAGACTTCTTTACCTATTTTTCCAAGACCAATAATCGCTATTTTCTTCCCAGTTATCTCACCACCGGAAAGCCTGGTCCACTCCCCCTTAGAAGTAAAAGCGACTTCTTTCATAATATTTTTTTTAAAAGACAATAATAAAGCAAAGACATGTTCAGCAACTGTCGTGAAGTTTAATCCGGGACAATTCCGTACTTCTACAGAGTGCTTTTTAGCTGCATCCAAGTCTACTTTGTCTAAGCCAACTCCATATTTAGATAATATTTTAAGTCCGCCATTTTTTGCTTTAAGAATAACCTCTTCAGAATATTCATCATCCCCCATAATAATACCATCATAGCTCCAATCAATATCTAAAAGCTGGCTTTCAGTTAAAGGCCCCCTCTTTAAATCTACAGAAAGGTTCTTTTCGTTTAGAAAAGAGTGATGTTTTCCAGGAGTATCTTGAAAAGACGTCGATGTGATAAGTATTTTCATAGTTCCTCTATTATACTTTGTAGCTGGTAAAAATCACGAACTCTTACTCCAGCGTAGTCTTCAAAGTATTTCTTATTATCGTCAGTTTCTCTAAGAATAAACTTTGTTCCTGTATTTTCGGAGGCAATAAAGTCTGTTGTAGCGTCTCCGATAAAAACACTATTTGCAATTTCAATAGTTTTCTTCTCTACAAGCTTATTTATCCAATCAGTCTTAGATTTTGGTGATCCCATAACATCATTAAAGAATTTTTTTAAGTTCTTCTCAGATACAATTTCTACCATCTCATCATGGGGAGTACCTGAAATAATATATGAAGAATATAGATCTCCAGAGCTCTCTAAAAATTCTAATACACCATTGACATAAGGGGCTTCCACAACTTTGCGCTTAACAAGAGAAGAAAATGTCAAAGCTAGCTTTTGAATTTCATTTGGAGTTAAATCTACGCCCAGAAAATCTTTATGGTATATCTTAAACTTTTCAAAGCGAGAAACTCCTCCATGGGCTAAGTGATGCTCAACGACTTTATCGCTTATAGTAACTCCATACTGTGAGTAAATTTCTCTGAAAGCTTCAGTTTTCACATTGACTGACTCTGCAATAACTCCATCAAAATCCCAAAGAATTGTCTTAATCATTTTTCTACCTTTGCAATAATTGTTGCTGGAGCACCATCACAGTCCTTCATGCGAAGAGGAGCGATAATGACCTCTTTAATTTCCGTATCTTTACTAATTAATTTTAAATCAACATCTTCGATAATTAGTAAATTATTTTCAATCAAAAAAGACTTATGTGCAACACGACCAAGTGGACGGTTTTGAAAGTTGGTTAAAGATATCGAGTCAAAAGCGATTGCCTCTAAAGCAGGATATAACTTTTTTAAAGCTGCCGCTGTTTCAGGGGCAAAGCCCGGACCATTTTCCCAATAAAGATGAGAATCTCTCACTTCACAGTAAAATGTCTTTATAAAAAGAAGTCTCGCTTTAGTATTAACTGTTGGTCCTAGGTCAGCCGGTTCTATTATCTTTGAATCTCTCTCTCTCAAGTCCAGCTCTAAAAGTTCAACTTCTTCAAAAACAAAGTCTTGACTTAAATATGATGAAGATTTTGCTCCTTCAGATGAAAAGTGGAAAGGAAAGTCTATATGTGTACCAAAGTGAGTTGGCATTTTAAAAACAGTGTTATTTGACGTATCACCACAACACATACTTCTCGATTTCTCGATCTCTATCCTGTCTCCGCCACCGTAACCGGACAAATCATTAGAAAGCTCATAAGACAAAAATAAAGTCTTCATATTACTGCTCAGATCTTTGAATAAGATGACCAAACTTTTGTTGAATATCTGGATGTAGGTCACTATGAATATCCGACAATAAATTGATTAATCCCTGACCAAGATCGACCCTAGGGTTCACAGATAGTTTTTTAGCAAATTTGGGATTAAAAGAATAAGGAGATTGTTTGTAGTGAGTACCAGATGTTGGCTCTAGAAAGTTAATTTTAACTTTGTCGTGCATAATCTCAGAAACCATAAGCAAAAGATCTCTATAGTTAATTCTATCCGCACCAGTAAGCATAATATTTTGATTCTTGAATTCCTCTGACAAGATTTGAACACTCATACTAGAAGCATCGTAAACATGAATAAACTCTCTTTTTTCTTCTCCAGTGCCTTTATAGTCAACTTCATGATTTGTAAGAGCATCTTCACATATACGAAACAAGCTATTTCTTCGATCAGACCTAGGCCCATACAAAGAACCATATCTTAAAATAACGTATTCCAAGTTGTATTTTTCTTTATATGCCTCAATCAAATTTTCGCAGGCTTGCTTACTTGCCCTGTAAAATGATCCCGATTGAGAATAAACATATGCAGAGCTGGCAAAAATAAGTCTTTCTACTTTTTGTTTAACACATGCCTCTAAAACATGGGTAGTTCCTAGGATATTAAACTTAACTGTGTCCACAGGTCTTTTATAACATTCATCTATGTCTGCTATACCGGCCATATGGTAAACATAATCGTGACCAGAGATAGCTTTCTCCACAGAGTCAATATCAAGTATGTCTCCAATAATTTGCTTTTGATTTGGTTGCTTGTAAGGCGACTCTTTTATATCAAAAAGAGTTACCTCTACACCTGAAGCTGACAACGCATCAGCAACATGACTTCCGAGAAAGCCCGAAGAACCAAGAACAATTGCTTTTTTTACCATAAACACACCTGCGCTCCGCGCCATTTTTGCTGATTAAGAACTTTGTTTATAGCCCATAGAATATTTTATGAAAAGTGATTAACAAGAGAATAAGTTATTTAAGCTTCTTCATCTCTTCCCTAGCTCTATCTCCTAAGAAAAAGAAATCAATACTAAAAGCTAAAAATGTATATCCCTCATGAATTTTTTCTTGAAGAAATTTTGCTTCACTTTTAATAACATGAAAACCAAGGGGCTTATTATGCCTTTTACAAGCTTCTTTGACTTTCTCAAGTGCCTCTTTGACATCTTCTCTATCATACTCTCCAGGAAAGCCCATAGAAGCTGATAAATCATAAGGCCCAACCATAGTGCCATCGAGTCCCTCAACCTGAAGAATTTCATCAATATTTTTCACCGCATCAACATGTTCAATCTGAGCAATTACAACACTATTATCTTCATTCCACTTTTTATATTCATTAAAAGAAGTTCCATAATCTTGAGCCCTGTACAAGCCAACGCCTCTTTTACCAAACGGAGGGTACTTAACGAAGCTAACAGCTTTCTTTGCCTCATCCGCAGTCTTAATCATCGGAACAATAACACCTTCAGCTCCTGAGTCTAAAACTCTCTTTATGATAAGTTCATCATTAGTGCCAACCCTAACAAGAGGCTGCATTCCCTTAGCTTTTATTGTAGCTATTAAATTTTTTGCAGTATTAATATCTGTTGCAGTGTGTTCCATATCGACAACAAGCCAATCAAATCCTGCAGATGCCATCACTTCAACGACATCCGGGTGAGCGATAGATATCCAAGAACCAATTGTTAGCTTGTTATTACATAAATTATCTTTTAACATTCTTTCCTTAAAGTGAGAGGTAAATATGATCGTCAAAAGAATAAATCATTTTGGGATAGTTGTAAAAAATATTGATAAACATCTCGATGTTAATTTCAAACACTTGTTTAATACGGACTTTATAGGACAAAAAATATTCGACCCACTCCAAAAAGCAAATGTATTATTTATAAAGATAGACGGGGGGACGATAGAGCTAGTTGAGCCAATAGATGAAACCTCTCCAGTTTTTCAATTCGTCAAAAAGAAGCCTGCAGGCTACCACCATATATGCATAGAGGTAGAAAATATCGATGATGCTCTTAAAGAGTGTGAAAAAAACAGACAACTGATAGTGTCATCACCAAAGCCAGCAATAGCATTCAATAATAGGAGGATTGCATTCGTCGTAGGTCCCGACAGGCTTCTATGGGAACTACTAGAAGCTAAAGGCTAGCAACTATACACACAGATATTGTCAATTTTCTTTTTACAGCTTGCTCAATAGAATACCCGGTAGCTGGATAAAGCTCCACAGAGTTAATACGAAGCCCAGATTTTTCTACCATCTTGATGGCACTATTCTTAGAATCCATAAAATAGATATGGTCTGGTGCGGGGCAATTAATTGGAACATTAATAAAGACTTTAGAAGTACTTTTAAGCTGAGGCTTTAAGTTCTCTAAAACTTTTGTTGGAAATTGAATATGTTCTAATACTTCACTAAGAATAATTAAATCTACTTTTTCTTTGAAGACATCTAAGCTTTCACTTTTTAAAGCATCAGCCTGTGTCAAACTCAAAGTGGCATCAGGACAAAGTATTTCAAAGTTTCTCCTTGCTTCATTTAAAGAACTTTCACTAATATCTAGACCATGGAGATCATGAACACAGTTTTTAGCACATAAGGAAAGTAGTAATCCATGGCCAGGCCCAATCTCTAAAACTGATGACGGCTTAATCTTTTTAAGCAAATCATCTAGCTTCTTAAAAGTATTAGTGTGGTTTTTCCATAAAACTTGTGAGAGTAATAGGCCCCGGACATATTTAGACATAAAAGAATTGTTCTCATATACATGTTTAGATACTTCATTTAAGGTTTTGTATCGGTATTCTTCGTTTCTTCTAAAATAAATTTCTTCTTGTGTGAGCATCTCGCATGTCCATTTATATCCTTCTAGATATAAATCTAAGTCTTTGTCAATCAACTTTAAAATTTCTCCTGATAAATCGTCAGAAAATAGAAGTAGTTCTTCTGAACGAGAAGAAATACTTCTATTTAAAAAATTTTCATGATCTGGCCAATAGTTTTTAACTGAGTTCAACAAGTCATTTAATTGTTTCATAATTATCTCCTATAGGGATGTCCATATCTCACTAAGCTTTTTTAAGTCATTACCAAATATTACAAAACAAAATGACATATATATAAAGCTTAATAGAAATGAAATGAAGTACACTATTTTACTTTTAAAGTATCTACGATAAACTTTTTTAGATAAGTATTTTTTCAATATGATACCCCATAGAAAATTAACACCGACAGCAAAGGCTTGCAAGCAACCAAACCATAGATATTGACTGTCTTTACCATGCCAATAACCTATTAGAATAAAAGTGATTGAAATACATAATAAAGTGACTAATGAATGATACTTTCTTCCAACCCTCCTCATTAAATACAAATTAAGAGGTACAAACACAACTGTATTCATAAAGTCAGATAGAGTTATGTGCCATCTCTTCCAGAACTCTTGAATATTTCGAGATATATATGGCCGATTGAAGTTTTCGCCTAGGTCAACTCTTGCTAAGAGGCCGATTGCAATTACGATGTCACAGAAGCCAGAAAAGTTAAAATACAAAAACAAATAATAAGAAGCTCCTGATATAAAAAGATGTACTATCTCATAAGATTGATTCGAAGGAATGAGTTCTGTGAAAGTGGTTTGATTAAAAAATTGAGATAAGAGAGTAAACTTCACAAGACCTACAAGTATTCTTTCAAAAATAGCAACGTTATTACAATTAATTCCTTCTGGTGAACGCCAAAGACTAAAGAACACATGAGGCTTTGTTATGGGTCCGACAAAAAGAGAAGGCAAAAACATTACATAGCAAAAGTATTCAAACAGTGACTCAGCACGGATCTCTTTAAACTTGTAAAAGTGTGCATACAGACTCATTTTAAATGAAACATAAGAGATTCCCAAGAAGTATATTGAAATATTAGAATTACTTTGTCCCCAAACGGAAGAAACATATTTAACAAAGAATATAAAGAGCAAAGGAACAAAGATGGGGCTCAGTATTTTTTTAAGCTTCATCAGTTCGGAATGTGTGTAGAAATAATGAGCGGTAACAAATAAAAGATAAACTGTTAACCACTTCCAGCTCAAATTTGAAGTCGAAAAGTACCCTAACCCCAAAATAGAAAGCAAAGAAATAACTTTATCTTTAGCCGCTTTTCCAAGTTTATCATCTATGATTCTTTTAACGATAGCAAAAATAAAACCGACAAGAATTACTTTCTGTACCATTAAAACCCCCTATACACTAAGTTCAAATCTAACGACTCACTAGGTATCGCAAGAAAGAAAAGGTATGATAATAACAGAATTAGAATGTAGAGATTTCTTAGAATTTTATTTTTTTTCAAAATAAAGCTCCTTATAAAGTTTTACAAACGCTCTTGAAAAATAGTACGTCCCTATATTATTAAGATGGTTATTATTATAGAAAAAGGTTTTAGCTTCATTGTCATTAATCTCTTCAAAAGCAAAAAAGTTTTCCTGTCCCCAAATCGGAACATTTTCTAATACTGAATCATTAACTCTTAGCTTAAAATTTTTCTCTCTTATCTCTGGATAAAGAGGCATATAAATCAAATTTAAATTCGTTTTTTTAGAATATAAAGTATTTCTTAACCTCTCCAGAGACTTTTGCTGATACATTGAAACTGTTCCTATACTATTAACACCTATAACATTATTCTTATAAGCTTTAAGAATTGGCCTATACTGTCTAATACTCTTCTTAGCTTGAATCAGTGACAAGTTCTTAGCTTTCTTCCATCTTGATGCTCTCGGTGTAGAACCGTTCCAAGGACTAGAGTAATCAACAGACCACTCTTTACGATAGGGGAAAATTACACTCATAAGGTTCTTAAAAAAACGCAAAGAAACAAGACCATTTAATCGAATTTTCTCAATAACACCTAAACCCTCTCCTATGTCTCCACGAGTTAGGATATGATGAATATAAGGGTGAGGCCTATCTGTTGACCTATTAGGTTGAGATATAAAGGCTTCTTTAACTTTTCTTCGAGCCAATAAATCTTTAGCCAGAATTTCTAGAATATCTTCTCCAGGATGGTTCATACCTATCGTTCTAACTACAACTTTTGAATTTCGGTTTAAGCTCAAGTCCTTTTCAATACTTTTAGAGTCTAGCCCGACCCAAAGAGAGGAAAATCCCAGGAATAAAACATCGATTTTTCCTGCCTCAATAAAAATATGATAACAGATGTCACGAGAGATTTCCTTAAGCCTTGAAGAGCAATAGAGGTCTTCTTTTTTGTTAAGAAAAAAATCAGGTAATAGATACGAATTGAAGCTTACAAAAAGCACTAAAAGAAGAAAACCGATTCTGTCGTAGATGTTGTGAAAATTTTCCTTCACTTCTTTACTAGCTTTTGTACTTAGAAATTAGAGAGATAAGATCTCCTACATTCTTAGTCCCAATTACCTCACCGCTCTCGAAACGAATATCAAAAGATTTTTCTACTTCAACTATCAAAGAAACATGTGCAAGAGAGTCCCATTCTTCTATATTATCCGCGCTTAATTCTTCAGAAAATATAAATTCATCAAAAAAGAATTCTTCGAATACACTCTTCAAACTAATAAACACTTCTTCTCTTTTCATCTTTAAACTCCTTATATTACATTAATTTTTGTTTCTAAATCTTGATACCCTTCAACCAACAGTTCGTATTTAGTTCCTTGCTCTTCTGTGTCTCCAACCTTAGTAAAGCCCAAATGACTATACATATCCTTGACAATCACATTCTTAGCTGTAGGAATATACACTCCAACTACTCTAGATTTACCATTATCCTTAGCAATTTGAATAATTTTATTTAAGATTTCATCCTCGACGCCTCTTTTTAGAACTCTACAACTCATTAGCCAAGTATCAATAACTAGGGAGTCGTTTTCCAACCTCAAGATATTCACACCAACAAGACCATAATCGCCGAACTTATCTTTCAAATGTGTCGAAATGGTTCTTATAGAAGAATCGTTAGCTAGATCTTCAATCTCACTTACGCTTCTTCTGATTGTTGTTAAATTAAACTGATTACTTTTTTGTGTTAACTGAGAGATTCGAGCATGAAAAACTGGCTCAAACTTCTTAAAATCAACTTCCATTAAAAGAGACTCTAAATATTCATTGATATTTGTAAAACGAATTTTTGACTCTTTTCTCTTTAATTCCACTTTATACCGTGTAGTTTTATCGCGATCTTCGTCAGTAATCTCTTTCGGTTCAAAAAATCGACGTTCAGCAAGTTTTTGAATGAAATCTGAAGGATCTCCGTTCATTGTAACAGTCTCCACTTCCGGAACGAAACGTTTTACAATTTCAATCTCAGCAAGATTATCATCTATAAAAACAAAACTATCGAGGCCTAGATTAAGCTCTTCAGCAATTAATTTAATATTATCCGACTTAGGATTCCAATTAACCTTCTTGGAAACAAAGTCATCCCATTGAAGGATCATATCTGGATGTGTTTCAAACGCTTCCCTAGCAACACTTTCTTCATTTTTACTGTTTATGGCTAAAATGACACCTAAATCCATTAAGGACTTTATGTATCTCTGAAGGTTCTTAAATGCTGTTCCTCTGGCTGAAATCTCATCCAATGCTATCCCTTCTACACCATCATCTCCAATCACCCCACCCCATAGCGTATTATCTAAATCACAAACTAAAACCTTCTTAATAGGCTTCTTATTACTAGAAACAACAAAACTAATCTCATCTGCTATTTCTATTAAGAAGTTATTAGAGTAAATATTCTTAGTCTCTAATTCAAACTTGGAGTCATAAACATTACTAGCTCCTACTTTAGCTGATAAGAACTCAACATCCACTAATTCGTACCAAGATTTTTTTTGTTGAGCTACAAGTTCATTATACTTCTTTGAAAGATTCCAATAACTCCCTAAAGAAGAGTTTCGAATATTTGGCCCAAAGTCATGATGAGTAATAAGAGCTCGATTCAATAGAATGACCTGAGAGCAAGGTTTTTCTTTATGATAATGTTCCAACAATAGGTTGGTTTCCTCAACAAACGCCTGGAGGCTAGAATTTACAACTTCGAACTCGCTGGAAATATTAGGCTGTACATAATTAATAATATCATCAGGAAAAACAATTAGAAGGTCTAGTTTTTCTTTATATAACCAAGACGTAGTATCGAGGATTTCTTGTTTATAATTACTAAACTCACCGCAATACAAAGATACATGAACCCCTTCTCTAAACAGGAAAGCTTTTAGATATTCTGAAAGGGGATAAAGAGTCGAGCCACCTATAAGCCCAATACAAACAGAGTCCGTTTTGGAGGGGATTTTATTGATCACTTTCTGGAGATGTATAATTTTATCAACAAAATCTTTTTTTGGTAATTCTTTCAATAAGCTCTCAACTCTTTGAATATCACCCAACTTTAGTAAGTTTTTAATGTTTTTTAAATCAACCATATTGCTATCCTAATCACTTTTTAGTCCCCTTTACACTTTCTTTTTTACCAGTAACTATGACAACTAAACGCTGTTTAAGACTTCTAATTCTAGTCAAATTGAAAGAGAATAACACTCTTAACGAGAGACATAGAATAAAATTGAAGAAAAACAGACAACGTGACAGTTGGCTTTTATTATACTTATCAAAAAGTCGAAAAAGGGCTCTATATTTAATGATTAAATGAGGGGAGGATGGATTCCTAACAGAATGCCTCTCATCAGTTCCGTGAACTAAAAATGAATTCATTAAGGTTTTATTGCTATATCCCAATTTAATAGATCTTATAGAATAATCTACATCTTCAAATCCGTATGGATTAAACCGGTCATCATAGAAGCCAATCTTTTTAAAAAAAGAGACACTAAAAAACTGGCAACAGCCTGCAACATTAGAGACACTCAGAAGTTTATCTGAGTAAATAAGGCTTCGATGATAAATAGATTTTTTTAGATCTAATTCACATCGATCCAATATCTTGACTTTTCTCTTCATTTTAGAAGTAAATTGTCTATAAAACTTGAGGATGTTTAAGAAGTAGACAGTTCTATAGTCAAAATTCATCCCCATATGGAATATTTCATTTTCATTAAGAAAGCGTTTTTGTGTTTTGTAATAATTAGCAAAGTCTTTATTAGTTAAGTCAAAAGTATAAGCCGTTAATTCATTACTAGTCTTAATGAACTTAAGAAAATATGGTGAGAGTAAGTACTCTTTATAATCAAATACCACACTCCCTAAAATTCCAATATCACTAGAGTATGAACTCGACATTAGTTTGAAGTAATCTCTTGGTACAAGTAAATCGTTATCAAGAACAGATATAAACTCAGACTCATCTGAGACTTGATTAAGTAGATAGTTCCTCCCTCCAGCAACGCCTAAGTTTTTATGAACTGCAAAAAATTTCACTCTAGAGTCAGAAGTAAATGATTCAGAAAACTCTGTGCCCTCAATTCCATTTTGTAATATCAAAACTTCAAAGTTTTCATAATCAGCCCGAAGCAGGCTTTCGACGCACATTTGTGTTGGAACAAGCTCATTAGGCATAAATAAAATAAGAGCTGAGATTTTATTATTCATCAAAAAGCTCATTAAAGTCTACCCTCTCGAAAACTTCAAGATTTCCACCAACGGTGGCATTAATAATTTTTCTGTCCGATTGTCTAAAATATAAACCAAAAGCTTCATAAGTTTTAAGAACTTGACTTAGTAAAGGATCATGCCACTTCTTCCCTTTTCCAAAATAATCGGGGTGAAAATGATTTACATCATCCTCAGTCGAAGTAATATTGCCTTTATTAACTATAGCGGAATCTGGTATTGTGTAACTAAAGTCCATCCCGATTAAGTAAACCTCAGTAAACCCCATATAATAAGCAAGCTGAATATTTATCATTGTGACTGATTGGCCACAATATGCGACCTCACTGAAATCAGTGGAAAACCGAGGGACTTGAAAGTATGCACTTTTTTTATCATAAAATCCGTGATTCATTCTAAAAAAACTAGTGTCAGCGCTCTTACCTATTTTGGGCTTGTAATCTGTGGGAAAAAACTTGTGTTTCTTGGGCTTAAAAGATTTAATTCTTTCTATGTTATCATTGATAACATGAGAATCTTCAACCATATAAAAATCAGGGGTAAAACCTAGCTCATCATATTTGTAAAATATTCCATTTACTCCGAATGATATTTCACCTTCTAGTTTAGACAGGTCAATTTTATTGAGTGATGGACCATTACCAATAATAAAACAACGTTGTCCAGAATATTTATTTTTAAATTTTTTTAATTCTTTCCTGTCATGTGGAAGGTACGATTTAACCTCATTAAAAACGTACGCTGCTGATGAAAGGTTAGATGCTGGCCCGGCAACTATTTTTCCTAATTTAATTCTCAAGAAATTAAAAAGCCCTACAACGCCCTCTTTTTCATATATAGAATATATTCTTTGCATTTTATTCATTATCTTTTTACTACCTTTTGAATGTCTACTCGTTATTGTTAATTTTGAATATGGATGAAACAATTGTTGAACGTATTTTTCCCCTACAATAATATTTTTCACGTCCCACTTTGTCCGAAAGTAATCATAACCATCTGTTCTATAGCGAAACTTTGAATACTCCTCAGAGATTTCTCTCTCGTGAAAAGCAACTAACTCAGCATTATAAATTATTCTTTTGTTAGATTTTTTTTTATAGTTTAAGTAAAAATCTTCATGCTCTCCATTAATCTTAATGTTTTCGTCCCATTTTATATCGTTATCAACAAACAGGCTTCGACGAAATATACCAAAATTCAGTACGATATCAACATCAGATTTACTTTTGTTTCTAATCGTTTTCAAATAAAGAGACTTCTTTTTTAGATCAAGAGATATTTTATATTCGTAGTTTCTTTCTCTAACTCCTTTCGAATCTCTATCGAAAAGTCTCCCCCCGATGATTCCAATCTCTCCATCAGACTTAATCATATTTAAAGAAGACTCAACTCCATTAGAGCTCTCAAATACAAAGTCATCATCCAATAAAAAGACAAAATCAGTATTAGACTTTTCAAAAAGTCTGTTTCTTGTAAATGATAATCCTGAATCAAATCCAGTTAATATATAGCCCGCATTATATGGCTCAAGTATCTTTGCCATATCTGATTTCAATCGGTCGTCTTGAATACCTACAATAATACCTACATCTCTAAATTCTCTTCGCAAAGACTCAAGAACTCTCTTCAGGCAATTAGTACGCCCCATCGATGTAATAACAAAAGTTAACTCAGAGTTCATTTATCTCTAACCTCTAAGCTTCTTAAGTATATATTTAAATACACTAGATATTGGCTTTCGCTTAAGGGTATTTATCTTATCCCAAAGGTCGCCATATTTTTTATGAAGAATTTTATTTTCAACTATTAAATCTGACAGTGCCTGCTCTCTCACCGGAAAAATATAGGTTGAGTACTTTGATTCGTAAAAAGGAGAGACCTTATCTAGAAAATGGTCTTTCAAGAAAGGTAAGGATTTATTCAAAAGGATTTGGGTTTCGACAATTTCTACTTTGTCATTTTCGGAGATTAGCCTTGCAACGCAACTTACTCTTTCGCTTGACTTAAGCGAAACAAAACCTTGGTCTTGAATTAATCGTTTAAAGCTATCTCTGGTGAAATTATAAATATGAGCAAAGGTATGAAACTCTTCAAAACTCATATTATAGTAGCGACTTTCAGATAAATATCCCTTCAAACCGGGGACCTCAAAGTAAACTATTGTGTCTTTAGATATATACATTTTCATTTTTTGAAAGAAGCTATTAAGATCTACGATATGTTCTAAAACATGACTCATAATCAAAAGGTCTATTTTACGTGGAATAAGCTTTAGCTGATCAATACCACCTTCAATAAACTTAACAGCTAAAGCTTTATCTTTAGGAAAAAGGTTACAATTAAAGTCAATACCATACACTTCAGCATCAGGGAGTCGATCTTTAAAGTATGTCAGAACATCTCCAGCTCCACACCCCAGGTCAACAATACAAGAGTCACTATCCAAGAACTCTCTCACATAAGAAAAAATATTTTCACCTTGAGCCTTACTAAAAAGATTTCCAGCCCGAGTTTCAACACCATAGTTTAGAGGGATATATATATTCTTATAGAACCAAGGTAAATCCTCATCTCTTGCTCTAGGTGACGTGTAGACTAAAGAGCAAGAGTGACATAGAAACGAGCCACAACTAATACCGTGTCTGTCGTGACTGCAAACTTTTGACTGAACTGTGCTTTTACATAACGGGCACTGACTTAAATGCTCCATACGAATTTCACCTGAATTCATTGCCGATAAAAGTCTATCTCTTGCAGCAACTTGGACGGTGTTCATACCGTCTATTTTTTCAGCCGAAAACTTATACATTTTTTACCTCATAGCTTAACTGAACAAGGCCGTCTTCTCTGGGGTGATATTTATCTATTTTTAGGGGGGGAAGTTTTCTCCTCAGCAGATACTCAGTGCCATTTACAAGAGCAAAACACGATAATATAGTCGATGAATTAAAACAGTTCTCAATTTCGATAATTTTATTAATTTTTCTATTTTCAATTTTCAGCATTGAATTATCTTTGTCTAGATTAATCGCAGTAATTTTCACCCCCTCGTTATTCCAAATTGGTATCCCGAAAGTACAGCGAAAAGAACTAGTATCAACATCTTCATAAAACTCTATGAATACACTTAAACGAAGCTTTTCCTCATTATAACTGGTCGTTTTACTTCCCAGTTCATCAATAAAGCATAGTGCATAATTTTTGATTAAACCTGAGTTCAAAAATTCCTTTCCCTGGAAAGTGTTTTCGTTCTCATTTAAGTTGGAGTCTGAAACATTTCCATTCATATAGAACTTTATAGCGCTAACTATATCTGCATCCTTAACAACGTTGCCTTTATTAAAAACAATTCCCCTCTCGCAAAACATAGACATTGTTTGAAAGCTATGACTAACAAATAGTATTGCCGTATCTTGCTTGATTTCATTTATTTTATTTAAACATTTTTGCCTAAATTCAAAATCTCCAACACTTAGAACTTCATCAACCAATAAAACATCCGGCTTTGTTAAAACAGCACTAGCAAAACCCAACCTAGCTTGCATACCAGAACTGTAATTTCTGAGTGGCATATCTATAAATTGTCCGAGTTCGCTAAACTCAATTATATTGTCTGTCAGTTCCTTTGACTCTTCACTAGATAGGTTCAACATTGCAACTCTTTGTTTGATGTTGTCTCGACCTGACAGCAAAGGATGAAAACCTGCACCGAGTTCTATCAAACCTTCTAGGTGCCCTTTAACCTCAATCGTACCTGTATCAGGAAGGTAAATTCCAGATATATGCTTTAATAAAGTACTCTTGCCTGCTCCATTTTTCCCAATAAGGCCAACAGTTTCCCCTCTTCTTACAGCAATGTTTACATCTCTCAACGCATTAAACTCAGTCGAACTAGACTTGACATTAATTTTGGGATTGAGACCAAAAAAGCTCTGAACTGCTTTCAGAAGACCCTTTTTCGCGCTTGATCTAAAGTCAGTAGAGAACCTCTTGGAAACATTCTTAATATCAACTAAAATTTCATCCACTACAAATACTCCCTTAACCTAGCTTCTATAGAGTAAAGTTTCTTCAATACAAATAAACAAAAAATAAATACGACTGAGTTAGCTATCCAGAAAGGTCCAAAGTCAGATATTGATCCAAAAACAACCAAAGAACGAAGGTTTTCGATATATATATATAAGGGATTCAGCTTTAAATAAAAAGAGAAGCTTAGACTAGCAGGTAGAGGAAAGATAACCCCACTAGCAAATAGTCCATAACGAACAACAATATCAACAATATTTTTAATATCTCCAAAAAAAACAGAAAAGAACGATATAAAAATTCCCAAAGCCAAAGCTGATACGATAAAGGGAATCGACATGAAAGGTAAAGCTAGCCACCAAAAATTAAAATCAACACCTAGAATAAAAAATAATATTACAACTAAACCAATTCTTATTAAGAAATCGAAGATGACTTCACCTAAATTAGAAATATAAAAAAGTATAAAGGGTAAGTTCATTTTTTTAAGCATAGCAGAGTCTTTAATCGGCGAACTAATTACAGCTTGTAAAGAAGAAGTAAAAAGCTGCCAAAATGTCATACCGATAACGACATATAAGACCTTAGGCATATTTGTAGATCCTTTAAGGACTCCTATCATTTGCAAAATAACGTAAACCCCAACAGGAACGAGAGGAAGTGTTAGTTTCCAAAAAAACCTTAAAAAAGATTGCTCATAAGAAGCCTTAAAGTTCTTAAGAAAATTAGCCCACATGAATTTTTTATATTTTAACAAAGAATGTATATAAAAATTATAAACCTCAATAAAAGAAGATTTAAGTCTATGATTCGATGTGTAAATTTCAGTTTTTAGGGGCTTATTCATATAGAGAGCTAACATAGCAATTTGATCTAGAATTTACTAGCGCAATCATGTACATTTTTCTTGAAAAATAATTTTTCAAAATCAACTAAAAGGCTCCTCAACCTAGCCTTTACAAAGCCTTTCAAGCTCCACAAACCTTCTGCATAGCAAAAAAATACAATTAATTATAAATCGAATCTTTCATTTTTTTTGATAAGCAAAACATATATTTTTCTTGGAAAGTTAATTTGAAAGTTATTAATCTTACAATCGGATGAAATGACGAAGTCTTTCGATTCAAATTCATTCTCCAAGATATAAGTTTTGAATCTCTCTATTTGCGCTCTGTGAGACTTTTTTAATGATCAATTAAGCCCCCCCTCCAAAGATTCTTGAAGTTCAAATCCATTTTTTGTTATTTAAGTAGTACACACAACGCGCTACGCCCATATTTATTTGATAAAAGGCTCAGACAAAACTATCCTGACAAGTATTTACTCTAATGACTCCACTAAAAATTGTTCGGTGATATGATGAAAATAGGATGATTTCTCATATAGAAAAAAGACCATACAATTAAGCCTTGATGTAGTTCTATCGACCTCACTTATCAAAAAACTAGCGAAGTCTTCTTTGCTAACAGTAAGCTTATTTAGCGATTTAAAAACGATCTTAATGCCAAAACTTACAGGAAACTCTCTATTAGAAAATTATCCTTTGCTCAACAACGTACTTTATAAAATTTTAAATAATCTCATCAAATTCTTTATCAACCCACCAACATTTAGATATAAAAATCCGTAACCACCGTAAATCAAAACAAATGGCCAACAAAGTTTTAAAAAGTATGGCATGTATCTCTTTTTCGAATTCAATATATAGGTGTGAATTTCAAAGAAAAAATATCCAAAAAACACCATCCAAAGAAAATAGCTATAACGCCCAGCAACCTGATGCACTACTGTATGCTCGTAAACTAGTAAATACCAAGAAAGCCCTGCAGGGATTAAAAATCGAAAGACTCTATAATCAAGCTTTGAATTATTAGCTTTTTTTAGCCTTAATAATATCCACCCCAAAAAGATAAATACAATCCCTGGTATATAAAAATATCTCTCAACTCTAGATGAAACTGTCAGAGGATATTTAATATAATCTTTTTTTGTAAGGGGCTTTTGAACCGCATCTTTTTCAACAATACCTAAGACTCTCGCTTTATAGATTTTAGCAAGCTTTGGAAACCCCTTATCAAAGCCTCCATGGGCATATGATATATTCCAAACTAAAAATCCAATCGTTAAGACTGGAGCTAATCCAAGCCCAAGATTTTTAAAAGATATTATTTTATTTCCATGAAGCCACAAAATGCCTACCATCATCACAAAAGTTGACACCCAAAACATATAGTAGTTCTGGCATAAGAAAAGATAACAAAACCAACACAACCAATAGTCTTTGATATTCTTTGTCTGAGCATACTTTACAATAAAAAACATGCAAAAATTAAAGAAGGCGAAGTTATATGGATGTTGATGGATAGTCGTTCCAAAGTAAGTTAGAAAATGGCTTCCTAATAGAAATAAGCACCCCACCACTGGAAAGACTGAATTTTTAAACAAAAGTGACAACCACTTAAACTGAGCAATGATTCCTAAGTTTACCAGTATGATTAATATGAATTGAAGAGGAATCGGAGACTTTGCTCCAAGCCTTGCTGTCATTTCAGCTATAAATTTAAATAGACCAGGGGATCTTCCATGAAATAGATAATGATCACGAACTTCAAGAAATGGTTTTGAAGCATCTTCGATTGCAAAGTTCCATACTCTATCAATATGACGTGGAAGCTTCCCATAGGTTGAAGACGAATAGTCCCTATGAGTCCTATTTACGGGATGCACAATACTAATTGCAAACAAAGTAAAAAAGACGCATGTCATTATTAAGATTTTTTTCGGACTAAGTGAAATATTCATAATATACTCTCCAGAACTTAACACTATCAACGAACAAGAGATTTTACTATGCAAAAACTAATTGTAATTGTCCCAGCTTTTAACGAAGAAGAAAGAATTGGCGCGGCTACTCGTGCCCTTATTGCTTTAAAAGAATCATATAAAGCCAAGAATATTAATTTTCTTGTTTACGTTATAAATGATGGCTCTAAGGATAATACTTTAAAACTTGCTCAAGAAGCTGGTGCAGATAGAATACTTAAACATAAAGTAAACAGAGGCCTGGGAGCTGCAATTAGAACAGGACTTACAGCTGCTAAAACGGATAATGCCGATATCGTTGTAAAGTTTGATGCCGACCTTCAACACAATCCTGAAAATATTTGGGATTTAATTCAGCCTATATTAAATGATGAAGCTGACACAGTTTACGGACACCGCTTCAATCAAATTGCATATAAAATGCCATTTATTAGAAAAACAGGAAATAAGGTTTTTACAGGACTTATGAGATGGCTAACAAAATGGCCAGTATATGATAGCCAACCAGGAATTTTAGCCGTGAACTCTGCCTACCTCAAAGGGTTTTATCTACCTGGCGACTATAACTACACTCAACAAATTCTTCTAAACTCTTATCATATTGGTATGAGGTTTGCTCACGTTGATGTTGAGTTTAGAAAAGAGAAACTGGTAAGTCATTTATTTCATACAAGTATCCATTTAAAGTCGTTCCACAAATTCTTCAGATCGTTATTGGAATTAAGCCATTAAAATTCTTCACCCCTATCGCTTTATTTTTTATCTTTATTGCAACGATAGTTGGTGGAGTTGAACTTATTCAGTGGCTAGTTGGTAGTGCTCCAAAACCTATTGAGCATGTAAACCTTGTAATGGGATCATTCTTATTTGGATTTCAAACGCTATTTTTTGGTTTCTTAGCAGACTTAATTGTAAAAACCAAAAGAGTAGATGCTTAATTCCTTATCAAAAAAAGCTCTAGAAAATAAAATCATGAGGTTTCTTCTTGGTGGAGTTGGCATGAAAGCAATTTCATTTGGACTCAATTATGTTTTAGTCGTTCTATTAACGCTTCCACCAAGCCCTTCGTATATATTTATCCTTTGTTTGGATTTTATTTTAGGCTATATAGTAAACAGACACTTTGTCTTTCAAGCCAATAAATCATTATCTTATAAAAAGACTTTAATTCAGTTTTTAATTACAGGTGCAAGTTTTAGATTAATGAATTGGCTAATATATATGGCATTTCTAACTTATATGGACATGTACTTACTGCTAGCTCAGTTAATTGCGACGGCTATTGTTTTAGTATTTAAATATTTTATTTATAAATTTATATTTGATGATAAGTCATCCTTAGAAAAATGATCTAAATTTCTCTTAATTAATCTTATCAAAATTTTGATATAAATATCCAATTGCATATAGAGGAATATTTACAAGTTTTGAATCTCCAACAAAGTTTTCATCAATACTAAATGGAGACAACGAGGTTTTAATCCCAAGGCTTGATTTCTTAGTTTCACAAAAATAGCGTAAAGATTTAAGATGCCCCTTTGCTGTTGATTTAACCTCCACCGGGTAAACATTTTGCTCTTTTTCGATTACGAAATCAATTTCAGCTTTTCGTACCCCTTTATCTCGAAGATGATAAATTAATCGAGGTGAGTTTTGTGGCCCGTTAAAAGAGTTTAAATGCTGGGCAACAAACTGTTCGGCTAGCACCCCTCGAGTTTTGAAATTATCTTTAAAATCAAAATCCAATGAATCTACACTGAGATTTAGTAAACTATTTAATAAACCGATATCTAGAAAATACAATTTATAAAGACTCAGATCAACCTCTCCGAACAAAGGTGTTGAATTGCTAGAGCTGTGAAAGCATGCACTTAACACCCTTGCATCAATCAATAACTCTATTACTCTTTTTACTTCTCTAGATTTACTTTCACTATCTAGTTTTGAGAAAATAACTTTTTCTCCGAGTGTCAGTGCAGCTCCACTAAAAATACGGTTTATTCTATTCAAGTCTATTCTGTTATTATATTTTGGAAAGTCTGCTTCATAAGTTTGAATGAGTTGAGACTGGATATTTCGAATCGAAACTAAACTTTTTGACTCTGCATACTGCTTAACAGCCTCAGGCATTCCTCCAATATAAAAAAACTTTCTTAGTTCTAATAAACCTGCTTCGTGAACCTCTGGAGTTAATTCAAAATTTGATAGTTTCTGATCTAAATAAGTATTGTCTGTAGCCCACAAAAACTCTTGAAATGACATTGGCTGTAAATGATAAAACTCAACTCTTCCAACGGGGAAAGAGAATTCTTCTGACTTTAAAGCTATTTCTAATAAAGATCCGGCTGCTATTATTTTTAAATCGGGATAGTTCTCATAAAAGTAACGTAAAAGTTTTAAGAGTTTTGGGGACTCTTGAATTTCATCAAAAAAAATTAGTGATCGCTCAGTTAAGTTTTTTTTAGCCTTAATCTGAATCTCATCTATTAGAGCCTGAAGATCAAACTCCTCTCTTTCAAGGGTCTTAAGTTTATCTATTTCAAAATTAAATTCAAAAAGCTCTAGAGAGTTCTCTTTAGCGAACATTCGAACAAGAGTGGATTTACCAACCTGTCTTGCCCCCCTAATTATGAGTGGCTTCCTACTAGCTCTAGAAACCCATTCATTTAGATCTGTTAATGCGACTCTTTTCATAAGAACATTATAACATACTGATTTACTGTTTGAAAGGTCGAATATGTATGTAAATATAACCCTAGGAGGGTCAAAAAATAGGGTAAAAACCCCCTTTAAAGCTTATCGATCTGCATATTCCCCTGACAATCTGCAACTCCTGTGCACTTTATTAGCATAATCTGCAACAGATGCGTATAAGTGGTTTAAATTGTGTAGCACTACTCCCGACAACTCTGAGGACGAAGCTTTACTCTCTGCCAAAGTTTCTCGCAGAAATTTTTCTCTCTATATTTAAAGAAGTTCACAAGATCAGAAAATCTCCCTTGCACTTTTTTATTCTTTGAATCTTTTGCAAGTCTCTCATAAAGAGAGAATTTATCCTCTAGACCCTTTGAAGGAATAACTTCTAAAAAAAGTTTATCCACAAGTTTTGAAAAATATTCTCTAAATTTTTTATCTTTAAAAATAAGCTTCTTAAAAACTAAATACCTAATTTTCTTATACCAAACTCTTTTGGCCTTTTTATGATCAAGCCCAAGGTACAGACTTTGAATCGTCCAGCTCGGTTTATTCCTATCTGCCTTTTTTGCATTATGATACGAAGGCACAAAAGCCACATCATAATCCCACGATATATGACTCCAAAGATTCTTATTCAAATCCTTTATATACACTCCCTGCATCCAGTCCCCATTTCCCGTATACATAGCAACTAAAAGACTCGACATAATTGAATCCATATCCAAAAGCTTTGAGACTGAATCAAAATCGAGTTTCTCATCTTCAATCTTTGCTCTCAATCCATCATAGAGGGTTTTGTCTCTGATACTTTTATCCGAATACATTTTGGCGTAAGCAAAGTTTTCATGTCCAAGATACTCTCCCACGGCTTTTGTCGAGAGATGCTGAGTCATATGGTGAAAGGAGTAGAACTCTCCATTGATAAATAAAGCTGCATGAGAAAAGCGCGGAGAAATTCCTCCAAGGGCATTCACTAAATATCCAGAGATATCATTAGTAAAATTCATGCCAATTTCTTTTCTAATGGCCAAAGTCTTAATCTGGGCTTTACGGGCCAAGCTAATATTTAAATCCTCTAGAAAATATTCTTTTCCATATTTCTTTCGAAGATAGAGCCTAAAGTTTTTAATTTTATTTTTTACTTCCCTATTTCCTCGTCCGTGTTGACGAAGACCGGCCATGGACTCAAAGCGAAGCTCTCCATTTTGGTAATATCTAAACATCACCGCGCGCTCCCAAAGACGGCCTTTTTTAAAAGTATTATTTGCTGCAATTATTCCTCGGTTTTCCCCATCAAGATCTTGTGGATCTATCCATAAAGAAATTACAGGCCAGCTGCCAAAGGGTTTTGGATTTATTTTATTTTTTGAATTCTCTTTTAGCCATGGGCTTATTTTATAAGACTGATCCAGAGGATTATAAACGGCCCTCGTCTTGCCCGTATAAATCCCTCGTGCATCCTCACTTGTAGCGTGAAAAAACTCTACCTTCTCTCGAAAAGAAGTCCTCTCTTTTTTCTTATGGATAAAAAGACTTATTCCAATTATCGCAAGAAAAAAGCCCACAATTTTAATATTGGACTTGGTGCTCTCTTTCATTAAAGAATATTTTGCGTATAGAAAACACTTGTCGAGCTATTTGGATCAATTTTTTTCAAAGCCCCTTTTAAGGCAATTAAACTTTGATCCGAAAGAGTTGAAAAAGAATATGAAAGAGTCGTCGTCTCTTCCTCTTCAATGATACTATCGGCCACAAGCTTTGCTGGGTTTGAACTAATAGCACTCAAAACACCTTCAAAAGATTTTTCATACAACTGAGAATTAATCTTTAAAATAAGCATCCCCTCATTGGCATTTCTTCTAAAAAACTTCTTATCGTACTTTAAGACAACTAAACCAATAATCGCCACAAGCATTATAAGAAGAAGAAAAGGAATATTGAAAGTTGCACAAGTTAAACTCGTTGCAATCACAAGAAGAATAAATCCCACTTCCTCAGGATCTTTTATCGGCGTTCTAAATCTTACAATCGACAAAGCCCCTAAAAGTCCAAGAGATAAAGGGATCGAGAACTGTAAACTTATAAATATCGACGTTATCGACAATCCAAGAAGAGGAAAGGCCCTGTGAAGTGTACTTCCCGTTCCACGCGATCCATAAAATCTTACATACAAATGCGAGATGAAAAGAGAGGCCAAAAGCGAAGCCAGCATAAGTAACAAAAAGGGCACAAGTCCCACATCCGTCATTTTTTGAATTCCCGAATTACTAAGCATCTTTAAATTAAAAGCTGATTCCATATTATTTCCTTTTTTATTCTATTAATTGTCTATAGCACTGCTCATACTTAGAGAAGGAATCCTTCTTAAGCCCCAGCTGCTCGATAAAGTTCAATGATCCCGGCAAAATCGCGGTCTCACCTTTAAGTTCGAAGACACAATGGTCTAGGTATTTTTTCTTAAATTCTCTTTTGATTAATCTTTTATTATTTTTTTTAATATGAATATTTGAATCAATACAAAGTCTTATATTGGTACCAGGCACTATATAGCGATGTCTCGTATAGCTCACAATATAGCTAGGGTAAACATGGCCCAAGATATTTCCCTCAAACTGGCGAAGTCTATCAACGGCATTTCCAAATTCGCTCGACTCAAGAGCGAGGCTTGAAAATTCATTGGCCGCTTTGATTCTTTTTTTAAAACGATTCTCGCCAATTTTATGCTTAAACTCCAAAAAACAAATATCCGACGCCTCTTTTGTTTTAATATCCTCATACCAGCGAATTCTAAATTTCGACTTCACGTGATCACTCTCGTCTTTCTCTTTTAGATAGCTCATATTGTAGTCATCAAAATAAATACTAGAGATAATAGTCTCGGGATACTCTGTGTCTTTTTTAAACTTCGCATCCAGCCACGCACGAATTTTCGGAGCATGTGCATTTCGCGCAATATATTTTGTTTCAAAGTCAGACATTTAAAAAATTTAGCACAACCACTATGATAATTAAATTGCATTTTTGGTAAACACACTCCCATTTCAAACTTAAGGCTATGCATCAACCTCTGTATTTTTAGGCCCTTATATCTTTAGAGCTATCTAATCTAATTGCAAAAGTTCCCTCTATGAAAAATAAAATCTTTCACATTACAGCCCGAACTCAAAATGATCTTTATTTCCAAAAGCCAGTTTCTGAGGTTTGGACCGAATGCCTAAAGAAGCTTGAGTTTGCCTACAGATCAGTTCCCTCAGACATAATGGCCATCGTATTAATGAATAATCACTATCATTTGCTGCTCAAGATTGATCCCTATAATATCCATAAGTTCTTAGAACTCTTTAGCCCAAGCTACCTAAGCCACTACAAATACGAGCTTATTATCTCTTACAAGTATCTAAAACACGCCTATAAATACATTTATAGAAATCCCATTCGAGCAAATCTCGTCCGCCGCGTTGAGCATTATCCCTACAGCTCAATCAATTACCTCTACAATGGAAAATCCATGCCCTTTGTCGTAGTCGATAAATTTGGAATCACCGATGAGTACAAATTAAAATGGCTTAATTCCCTGCAATCAAATCTATACAATTAAAACAAGTTTTTATAAATTAGCTCTATGCCACGCTCCTTAACGAATATTGATGAATCCAACTTTCAAAAAGCACAAAATTACCTCGACAAGGTAGTGGTGGTGGACTCTACTCAAAAAAGATTAAAGGCAAGCATTCAGGGCTCTGCTAGACTTCCCTACCAAATAAGCCTTCAAAAATCTGAACTCAACCAAGGCATCTATGGCTTTTGTTCGTGCCCAGCTTTTATCACAAGCTCCCAGTGCAAACATATAGCAGCAGTAGTCTTAAAAGGGCGCGGAAACTTTTTTGATCAATGGGATTCAAGTTATGAATTTATAAGTGATATATTTAATAAGCCTTCTCCCATTACAATGGAACACAAAAAGCAAAGTGATGAGTTCTCAGAACTTCTTGACGAATATATTCTTGAACAAAAAAGAGAAAGCTCAAGCATTGAAACTCCAGAGATCTTCTATGCGGATAAATCCAAAAACACTAATTCAATTGAACTCATTTGGTACATAATCGATTTTTACGAGGATTATACTGGCATAAAGGTTGAGTTCTCTCTCCAATGCCAATCGAGACTCGCTTCAGGACGTCTTGGAAAAGTAAAAAATATAAAAATAAACCCCGATCTTATTCGAGCGATACCAAATGTTCTAGACCAAGAAATTTTAAATATCCTCTCGGCTTTTGGACGCTGGGAATACTCTCAAAGTAAAAATGCCTCCACCTTTCACAATGGAAGCTTCTATCTTCACGAAAATAGAGATCTATTTATTAAAATAATTAAATCCAATAGATGTATAAAAAGAACCTATAGCTATTATGATGTGGACGAAGATAAAGAGCTTACAATTGCTAAAGAGAAAATTAATCTTCGCTTCCAGGTAAATACTCAAACAAAAAAAATTATTCCTTTTTTTGAGTTCGAAGAAAAAAGCATAAGTTTTCAAGAGTTTGATAAAGAGATTTATGATCAATTTATTTTACGTTATGACCGCTTCTACCAGCTAGCAAAAGAAGATTTAATAAAAAATTCTCTCTACAAATTTATTCTTACTTGTTTTGAAAAGGATCTTCTTTTAACCGATGAGCAGTGGAATGAACTTCAAAGCTTGATGTTAAAAAATATCCCCCATCATATGTTTTGTGGTGATAAATTTAATCTCAAAGTCTCTGAGGTCGATATCTACTTTGAACTCTATTTAAAATGGGAGGAGAAGACCGATTTCATTAGAGGCTTTATCTATGTACCAAACGAGCTTAATGATAATTCTCTTGTAGAAATTGACTACTCTCGTCTAGAGAACTTCTTTCAAAAGTTTAAAGAATTTAACTTTAATGAGAATACATTTTTATTTGAAAACACAAACCTTTTTGAACTATGCCAATATGCAAATGATCTCAACATTCCCATTTTTTTTAAAAAGAATAAACTCAAGGCCGCAAGTAGCTTTAGTATGAATGTAACAGGTGAAATCAACTGGCTTGATTTAGATCCAAAATTAAAATTTAAAAAATCTGATGATATTGATTTTAAAAGCCTTATCAAAAAAATAAACTTAAAATCCAATACAATCGAGCTTGCCGATGGTGAAGTTGGGGTCATTCCAGAACAGTGGCTTAGAAAAATTCAATTGATTCAAAGACACGCAAAAGTCACAAAAGAGGCCATTTCCCTTCATCCAGCGAAACTTCTTTTGATGGATGAATTTCCAGAAATTAAGCTACAAAAAAATATAAAGCAGCTAAAACATAAACTTGAAAACTTCACTCAAATTGAACCTCTTGAGGAGTCTTCAAATTTCAAAGGAACTCTTAGGCCCTATCAGAGACTTGGACTTGGGTGGTTTGATTTTATAGAAAAATGTCATTTTGGAGGATGCCTAGCTGATGACATGGGACTTGGAAAAACGATTCAAGTTATCGCTCACCTTCAAAAGAAATACGAAAAAAACAAAGCCCTTAAAACACTTATCCTCTGTCCAAAAAGCCTTACAGGGAACTGGCAAAGTGAATTTGAAAACTTTGCACCGGAGATTTCAACTTTCAACTGGAAAACAAAAAAACTCACTCAAGAACAGTATGATTCAAATGATGTATTTCTTGTCTCCTACCAGCTTTTACAAAGACAAGCTGACTTTGACTTTGATTTTAATTATCTGTTTTTAGATGAGGCTCAAATTGTTAAAAATGCGACTTCTCTTACACATAAGGCCGTGGCGCTGATTAAAGCAAAACACAAATATGCACTAACTGGTACACCTATAGAAAATCACGCCGGAGATATAATGAATATTTTTAATATTCTTATTCCCAATTTATTTGCGAGCAAAAATATTAAAGACCCAAGTATCATTGATAGCTTTAATTTTCTTCGTCCCTTTCTATTAAGACGAACAAAAGATGAAGTTCTAAGTGATCTGCCTCAAAAAAGTATACAAACAATTCTTTGCGAACAGTCTAAGAAAGAAAAAGAGATGTACTTAAATTATCATCTCTCCCTAAGAAAAGAGCTTGAATCAAAGTCAGAAGAAAAATTTTCAAAACTTATTTTTCTTCAAGTTCTAACAAAGCTTAGACAAGCGGCAAGTCACCTAAGCCTTGTGGACAATGCAAATACAATTCCCAGCAGCAAGATGGAAACTTTAAAAGAGCTGGTTGCTGACATTCATCAATCTGGAAATAAAGTTATAATCTTTAGCCAATTCACAAAACTTTTAAAGCTTGTTCAAGCAGAGCTTTCTTTAACCAAAGAAAATAGCTCCTATCTCGATGGACAGACAAGAAATCGTGAAGAAGTCATAAGTGAATTTAAACAAAACAAATCACTGGAAACTTTTCTAATAAGTATTAAAGCCGGTGGAGTTGGGCTTAATCTAACAAATGCCAGCTATTGCATAATCCTAGATCCATGGTGGAACCCCGCCGTTGAGGCACAAGCGATTGATCGAATCCACAGAATCGGCCAAAAAAACCCCGTCTTTGCCTACAGACTCATAACAAAAGACACTATCGAGCAAAAAGTCGATAAACTCCAAGAAAGTAAAAAGGCCCTTTATGATAAAGTACTCGCAAGTAATGAAGGCTTCATAAAAGAGCTTAAGCGCAATGACATTGAGTTCCTGCTAAGCTAATTGGCCTAATAATTCTAATTACTTACCTCAAATCAACTTTTTTCTCTCTTTGCAAATGAGAATCTGAATCAAACAAGAAACTTAAAAAAGGAGTTCAAATGGTTAACGCAATGAGGTATACTGTATACTTAGAAGAAAGTGGCTTTTCAAAAGATCAAGCTACCACCATGATAAAGGTTTTAAGTGAAGTTATGCTAAATAATTTTTCAACAAAACAAGATATTAAAATAAGTGAACTATCGCTAAGCTCTGACATTAGTAGTTCAATTACTGCTCTTAAAGAAGAGTTATCTGTCTTTCGGTCAATAACAAAAGAAGAATTTATAAATGTGCGCTCTGAAATGAAAGAAGAATTTGCAAATGTGCGTTCTGAAATGAAAGAAGAATTTGCAAACGTGCGCTCTGAGATGAAAGAAGAATTCACAAGAGTAGATACAGAGCTTCAAACAATAAAGCACGATATCAAGGCATTAGAGAATCGAATGACAATAAAGCTTTCGGGTATAATGATCGGAGCCATCGCTTTGACTCAGGTTCTTAGTAAAATCATTTAATCTTTACAAATAATCAGGGCAGACATATTGTCTGCCTATGTTAAAAATATTAGTTTTTCTTTTATCAATATCTGCTTTTCCAATAGACTTTAGTGTTATTCACCCTTGTGAAAACAAACCTTTTTTAAAGCAAAGCATAGAAGTATTAGCACCAATTAGTGTATCTGAATTAACTCATTATATTTTTAAAAAATTTGATATTCCCTTTATTGGCGACAAAAAAGTTATAGATTCTATTTTAGACACACCTACAGGTGAAAATGCTTATAGTATTCTCACTAGAGATGAAATAAAAGTATATGGCTGGTGTTTCCAAGTAAATGGTATCCAGCCAGATAAACTTATGTCGGATGTAATTCTTGATCCATCAATTTCAAATCACGTAAACTGGGTATACGGCTTTGCCCACTATAAAAATTCAAAGTGGATCACTTATTGCCAACCAGCTTATACTCAAGAAGCATTCATCTGCTCTAACTCTTCATCAAAGTAGCCTTTAACCTTTAAATTAAATACCCTTTTTTCACAGTCCTCTTTCTCATAAGAACCCGTCCACGAATCATAACCGAAGCCCATATCTACTAGCTGGCCATTAACAATCTGATCATAGAGATCAATATAGACAATTGTACTTTCTGAATTTTCACGCATAATAATCGCTCCTTGTTACTAGGAACTATTACAAACTTGAAATTTTAATGATTCATCTAAGACTCTGATATAACGAGATTATGCGCTTCGCATCTAATCTTTTTGTACTAAAAGATATGACTCTTTGTCGACGATGAAGCTTCTTCTTATCAATTCGTAATCTTCACGCTTTTTTATTGGCATAAAAAATTTCGTTCTCTCTTTTTGAGAAAGGTTTAAAAAGGAAACGACTGACTCAGAAAAATTAAGTCTAAAAAACTTATCTAAATTTAGAACAACCGATCCAAGGGCGCTTTCAAGTTGAATAAATTTTTTACCATCTTGCTCTTTAGAATTTTGTATTACATCTGGAGAAATATTTTCAATAAATTTTTCTAATTTCAAATTTGGAATATATTTTTCAAAAACTTCTTTTAACGCCTTTCTATTAATTACAACAATATTTGTATTAAATAGAGACTCATTATCATCTTCTCTAAGACCAAGTTGCTCAAAGTATTCTAGTTGATTAGATTTTTCAGCCTGTGCTTTTTCGACGATTGTCACATAGGATTTATCTGCACCTTTCACAAGTGAAATTTGCCCACCCTTTTTATCGGAATCTGTTTTTGTAGTCGTTATCATCGTAACGGGAATTTTGTTTTTCACAATCCAGCTAGTAATTTTCTCATCAGCTGTTGAACAAAGGTCTTCACCATTTCCAATTGAGACTAACTCATCGGTTTTTTGCTCACAAAACGTTTTAACTATCTCGCAAATTCCTACAAAGCCATGTCCCGCGGGAGCCATTCTCTCATTCGTAAGTTCTCCGGTCTCTGAAATAGTAGGCATCTTCTTTTGAAAATACTCTTTAACAATTTTACATTTACTTGATAACTCAACTCCCCCAAGAGAGTTTTCAACTGTCTTTTGAGTTTGATCATTTACAAGGTTTTGATAATAAATATTTTTATATAAAGATTTTTCACTAAGTTTATTCGCTTGAAGAAGTTGAATCTTTGATATCGATTGAAGCTTACCATCTATTTCAAAATACAGATCTGTTCCTTTAGCTCCAAGTTCAGTTCTGCCTTCAACTTCATTAATCAAATCGTCTCTTTTTACACTTGAACCAAGTCCGGCCTGCATCTTAACGAGTCTATAGTCATACTCACAAAGAACATCGACATTCTCCGTAGAGAGATCTGCGTATTGTTTAATATTTATTTGCTTAAGCTCATCTTCATTTGCTAGAGGAAGACAAATAATATTTGACTCAATCCCTGCCTCTGGTTGATGAAGCACAAACTCCATTTTTTCATTTTTATTATATTTATTATTAAGAATATCGAAGTAAAGCTGATTTAAATCCTTCATTTATAATTTAATCCCATCAAAAAACTCTTTATTATCTTTATAGCTCTCAACACATAAACGGAGACCCTCTTCCAAAGATATAGTTGGAGCCCACCCAAGAAGTTTTTTAGCCTTCTCGATATTGGCCCAAGTTGATTTCATATCTGCTTTATGAAATTCTTTATAATTTATCTTCGCTTTTTTTCCAAGATTTTCTTCTAATATCGAAATCATTTTATTAATTTCAATCGGGTTATTTCCCCCACCTAAATTTATAACTTCATAACCTACGTCTTTCATTGCAAGGATTGTACCTCTTGCAATATCATCAACGTATGTAAAATCTCTAGATTGAGTTCCATCACCAAAAAGCTCTATATCCTCTCCAGCCTCAATCCATCTCATAAATCTAAACTGCGCCATATCAGGACGGCTTGCTGGTCCGTAGACTGTAAAATATCGAACCACAGAAACATCTATTCCATATAAATAGTGATAAGTATAAGCCATAGTCTCAGCAGCTTTTTTAGTTGCCGCATAAGGAGAAATTGGTTCGTTTACAGCAAGAGACTCTATAAATGGCATCTTAAGCCCTGCATACAAAGAGCTCGTTGAAGCTAAAACTAACTTCTTTTGACCAAACTCTTTCATGCATTCCAGGATATTCAAAGTACCCTGTGCATTTGTTGACATATATATGTGTGGATTCTCCATTGAGTAACGAACTCCTGCACGTGCCGCAAGATTAAGAACTTTATCAATTTTATGTGATTTAAAAACTTCTCTTAGAGTGTTTAAATTTTCGATATCGAGATTTAAAAATTTGAATTTCTCGAACTTTTCTAGACTCTGAGCTCGAAAGTCCTTTAAACGTTTATCATAATAATCATTTAGATTATCAACGCCAATAACTGAGTGACCTTCTTCTAAAAGAATTTGTGCTGTTTTATGCCCGATGAAGCCGGCTGCGCCTGTCAGTAATATATTCATGAGGCTAATTTA
>CAKZJW010000061.1 GCA_937120495.1 uncultured Oligoflexia bacterium | reverse complement strand
TAATTCTCGCTGGGGATCAATTCAACTAACTAACTAAACTAATGTTATTATTTTAAATAAATTTCTACCAAAAAATATTTTTATGTTGTTATTATATCGTTGTAATTAGAACATTGCTATTTCGAAAAGGTTTAATGGGGATTATAATTATTTGGAATAAAATTCTGTTGTAGGCAAATAAAAGAAATACTCACTTTCATTTATGACACCCAGTTTTTTATCTTTTACTTTTGGTCAAAATTTCACAGTTAATACTACCAACGATATCACAGATGCTATTCCAGGAGATGGATTTTGTGATGATGGTTCAGGAAATTGTTCTCTAAGGGCTGCTATTCAAGAATCAAATGCAATTGGAGGATATAGCAACCTTGCAAATTGACAGTTTAAGTGATGGTCAGTTTCAAAAAGCAATGATAGCTAGAGCTTTGACCCAAGAAACTCCTATTCTTTTATTGGATGAACCTACTGCATTTTTGGATATAAAAAACAAATCCAGAATTTATTCTTTACTTAAAGAATTGACCGTAAAACATAATAAAACCATTTTTGTTTCCACACATCAAATAGAGTTTTGTAAATCCTATTGTGACAAAGTTTGGCTAATAAAAGAAGGATGTTTAACAGAAAAAAAAGGGACCTTAATCAAAGAGGAAGATTTTGATTAATCAAAAAGGTAAAGTATTCGTTTCATGATTTTCACTTTATCTGTATATCCTAATTTGTCGTAAGAAAAAATAAGGTTATTCACCATTCTTTTTATTATCTGTTTGTTTGTACATGGAGAATAAAACTCTTCTTTTTGTGGGATATTTAATTGAAATAAAAATGAATCGATTTCCGATTTATCGAATAAACTTCCTCTGCTAAAGGGGTTTATGTAAATCAATACATCTTCAGATTCCATTTCTGTGAGGTGAACGTTTGTGTTTAACTCATCCAAGTAGCACAAAATAAAGTGGCTTGGTAAATTTATTCCGTAAATTGGCAATCCCAAATCTTGTGTTATCAATAGGTAAATTATGGAGAGCGAAAGCGGATTTCCCTTTTTATTTTCGATAACATTACTTAAAAAAGAACTGTGCGGAGAATGGTAGTTTTTTTTGTTTCCCGAAAAACCGTACTCATCAAAAATAATTTTATTAATAACCTTAATAGTTTCAAAACTAGTGAGATTCGGATTTAGTTCAAGCCAAACATCCCGTTTTATTTTTTCGATAGTATCTATAATTGGTTTTGGATCCAAATCTGGATACTGAAACTGATTAATTAGAAGTGCTCCTTTCATTAAATCTGGAGAAGGTTTATTCACCCATTTTTCCAGCTCTGTATAAGTCGCTTCAAACTGAATTTCTTGAATTAAATCTTCAATCCTGCTTTGCGATTCCAAATTCAAAGAGGTAGTTTCCCAAAACTCTTCCAGAAATGGAATAGATTCCTCTCCCAAGGATCTCAATTTATTTTTTACTTCCGTGTAAATAAATTCGTCTGGATCGTCTAAGAGGCTTACAAGTGCTTTTATTTCGTTATTATTCAACAATATTTTAGGTTTTGCTATATCTACGTTTATAAAAGTAAAAGGGTTTTGTTAGTTTTAAGGCTTTTTATTTCATATTTATACACATCTAACTGTTTACTTTATAGTATATTTGAAAACATGGGACCAAAATTTATTTCAAAATATTTGTTGATTTTAGTATCAATAGTTTGGTATATGTTGTTGTATTATTACATCGATAGAAGTGAGTTTTTGTTTCTTATTTCTGGCGTAGCAATTTTAGGGGTAATTTACTTTTACTGGTTGAAAAACAGTTGTTTTAACGTAAAAGAGATTGTGGTTATTGCTATTATTTTCAGGTTGGTCTTGTTATTTGGAACCCCTAATTTTTCTGACGATTATTATCGTTTTGTTTGGGATGGAAAGATGACTAACGAAATAGGAAATCCCTATGAATTTACACCAGAAGAAATAGTAAAAAATAAAAGATCATTAACTGGAAAATATTTAAAAAAACATTTGTAGGTAATTATGAAAACACTTATTAAAAATGCAAGAACTCTTGGTAAATATCTAGGTTCAAATGACTCTCTCGTGCCAGTTTGTCTTTTAATAGAAGATGAGAAAGTAAAAAAAATTGATTCCTTAATAAATGCCGAAGATGAGACGGTAGATAAAATTATTGATGCAAATAATAATCTCCTACTACCTGGTTTAATAGACCCTCAGGTTCACTTTAGAGAGCCTGGCCTTGAATATAAGGAAGATATAAAGTCTGGTTCTCAAGCAGCAAATAAAGGTGGATTTACAAGTGTAATCTCAATGCCTAATACAATGCCAACAGCTGATAACTCTGAGGTTGTAAAATTCATGTGGGATAAGCAATCAGAAGTTTCTCTTTGTAGAGTATATCCAACTGGTGCAGTAACAATGGGACTTAAAGGGGAGAGTTTAACAAATTTTGAAGAGCTAAAAAATGCCGGAGCTATTGCTCTTACTGATGATGGAAAGGGAATTCAATCAGATGAACTTTTTAAAGAAGCGATGATTAATGCAGCAAAGCTTGATCTTGCAATTCTTGATCACTCAGAGGACGAATCGTTATCTGCAGGTGGTGCGATTCATAAAGGTGAACACGCAAAAAAATATTCAGTAAAAGGTATTGATTCAAGAAGTGAGTCAGTTCATGTTAAAAGAGGGTGTGATCTCAGTGGAGAGACAGGTTGTCATTATCACGTTCTACATATTTCAACTAAAGAATCAATTGAACATGTAAAAGATGCTAAGAAAAAAGGTTTTAAAGTAACGGCTGAAGTTTCACCTCATCACCTTGTTTTATGTGATGAAGATATCCCAGAAAGAGAAGAAGGACAGCTTCATCCAAACTGGAAAATGAATCCACCTTTGAGATCAAGTGAAGATAGAAAGGCATGCGTTGAAGCTCTAGCTGATGGAACAATCGATGCTATTGCTACAGACCACGCGCCTCATTCGCCACATGAGAAAGCCCAAGAGATTCAAAAAGCACCTTTTGGAATCATAGGATTAGAAACGGCCTTTGGAGTTTGTTATACAGAATTTGTTAAAACAGGAATAATTTCTTTGGAAAGACTTGTCTTGCTCATGACAGAGGGAGCGGCTTCGCTTTTTAAGCTAGACTTGGGAAAGCTCGAAGTGGGCTCACTAGCTGATCTAACAATAATTGATATTGACACTCCAGAGCTAATAACAGAAAACTATTTTGCTTCAAAGTCTAAGAATTCTCCTTTCATTGGACGCACTCTTTATGGCCATGCTAAAATAACTCTTCTAGGTGGAAAAATCGTATATCAAGAGGATTAATGATGCAGATAGACAATATTGTTCAAAGTGCTTTCGAATTAGCTCAAAAAGCTAGGCTTAATGCTTATGCTGACTATTCAGGTGTAAAGGTTGGAGCCGCAGTTAAAATAAAAGGTTCTGATGAAATATACTATGGAGCAAATGTAGAATACGTAGTGAACGGAGTTTCTGTTTGTGCCGAAAGATCCGCTTTATCGCATGCTGTAAGTAATAATGGAAAAATTGAAATAGAGTTTGTGGTTGTTTGTTCTAATACAGAACCTGCTCTTCTTCCTTGTGGTGTTTGTTGTCAGGCAATAAGTGAATTTGCTCACAAAGAATTACCTATTTATATTGGAAATAAAGATAAAGTTGTAAAGAAAGTAACATTTGGTGAAGTATGGCCAAATCAATATAGCGAGCTTCCTAAAATTCTTAAAGAAGACTAATGACAAAGTTTTATCAGATAGCAGTTAACCTTCCCGTATTGGATTCGGTTTTAACTTACAAAAGTGAAATTGAATTATCTCGAGGACAAATGCTTGATCTGCCACTAGGTAGACGTAAGTCTCAAGGTGTCGTTCTTGGTGAAGTTGCACAAAAAGATCTGACTTTTGATGCTAAAAAAATAAAAAGTATTATAGGTGTAATTGAAAATAGTTTTATTGTAAGTGAAAATGAGCTCTCTCTATATAAATGGATGAGTGAGTATTATCATTATAGTTATGGAAAACTGATATTTGATTGTCTTCCTAAAATTTTAAAAAGACCCAGAACTCCAGATTTTAAAACAGGTGAGAACGAAGATCTTCCTTTTGAACTAAATGCTCATCAACAGCATGCCTATGGTGGAATTAGAGACGTTTTGTTTAATGGTTTTTCTCAACACTACACTCATGGTGTAACTGGTTCTGGAAAATCACTTATATACTTAAGCCTTATAAAAGATGTTTTAAATAGTGGGAAATCTGCACAGTTCCTTCTTCCTGAAATTAATCTTACGCCTCAATTTACTTCTATGTTTGAGTCATATTTAGGACATAAAGTCTTTGCATACCATAGTGGAGTAACACCTAGTGAAAAGTATAATATTTGGAAATCACTGAATGAAAACTCAGAACCAGTTTTATTATTAGGTGTAAGAAGTTCTATTTTTCTACCTCTTCAGAATCTTGGACTTATTGTTATTGATGAAGAACATGATCAATCTTTTAAACAAACTGATAGATGTCCTTATAATGGAAGAGACGTTGCAATAAAAAAAGCTCAGATCAATAATTGTCCTGTTGTTCTTGGAAGCGCAACTCCAAGCTTTGAGAACTACTATAATTTTTCTAATGAAACGGCTGGAAGAAATTACTATGCACTAAAAGAACGAGTAAGTTCAGGGCATATGCCTAAGCTTTCTGTTTATGATGCTAGAGACCGCTTTAAAGAGAATGATCCAGCATGGCCACTTCTAGATGAAACATTAAAGGATATAGAAGCTGCTCTTGAAAAAAAAGAACAAGTTTTAGTCTTTATAAATAAACTTGGATTTTCTAGTTTTGTTCAGTGTCGAAGTTGTGGTCATCAATTTAAAAATGAAAGTTGTGGCTGTGATAATAATCTTAGATACTTTAAAAAGAAAAATGAATTAAGCTGTTCGCATTGTGAATTTCGAATGCCATTGCCAGATAAATGTCCAGAGTGCGCAAGTATTTCATTATTAAATAAAGGTTTTGGTACAGAGAAAGTAGCTGAAGTTTTAAAAGGTGTTTTTCCTGGCTACAGAATTGATCGCTTTGATAGAGATGAGATAACAACAACAAAAAAATTAAATGAAAAACTTTCGAGTTTTCATAATAAAGAAATTGATATTATGGTTGGAACGCAAATGCTTGCAAAAGGCCATAACTTTGAGAGAGTAAATCTTGTTGTCATGTTAGGACTTGATTCGATGCTCAGCTTTTCTGATTTTAGATCAACAGAAAGAGCATATCAGCTTGCATCACAAGTAGCAGGACGTGCGGGTAGGTATTCAAAAGAGAGTAAAGTTGTAATTCAATCAATGAATCCAGAACATCCTGTATTTGAAATTATTGCTACTCACTCATTTACAAAGTTTTATGATGATGAAGTCGCTTTAAGAGAACTTTGTTATTGTCCACCATTTTCAAGAATTGTTATGTTGTATTTTAGTTCTCGCTTTAGAGAGAAGCTTATTTCTACAATAAACTCTGTGGCCAAAGGCCTTCAGACAGCAGCCTTTAAATCTTTTCAAGATGTAAGAGTCTTAGGACCAGCACCTATGAGTATCGAGAAGAAAGCTAATCAATTTACATGGGCAATTATGTTAAAAACGGAAGATATTAATCAATTACATAACCTAATCTCAACTTTTGAGAAAAATTATCAACCTGTTAGTTCAATAAGTTATAAGATTGACGTTGATCCACAACAAGTATTGTAGAGATATTACTCCTTTTCATCTTTTTATCTTGCTATCTTCTCAATATTAGTTAGGATTATTTATGGAAAAAAATAATCTCTTTTGTAATGGCTTCTCTATACCTAAAAATATAAGTTTTTTAATTATTGACGATGATCTAAATCTTGCTGCAATAATCAAAGAAGAATTAGAGATTATGGGGTTTGAAGGTCCTTTTGCTATCGCTTCAGATCTTGATAGTGCTCAAAAAGAGATGAGAAAAACACAAATTGATTATATTCTTTGTGATTGGCATCTTCCAGACGGTGAAGGAATTGATCTTCTTGAAGCGGCTAGAAAATCTAATAAGTATAGTCTTTCTCCTTTTGTAATGGTTACTGGTAATAGAAATGTTGATGATATGGTGAAAAGTAAATACAAAGGAATTAGCGAGTATGTTGTTAAACCTTGGAACCATGAAGACTTTAAAAATAAAATATTTTTTGGTTGGGCTAAAGAAAAAGCAAAAGCTTCAGACCTAATAAAAGAGCTTCTTGAAAAAAATACTCAATTAAGCGAAAAAGTTAAAAATCTTGAATCCCATATTTTGATTCTTGAGAGTCAGATTATAAAATAGCCAACTCTTGATGGAATAAAATGTTTCCCTTTTATTTTCTTTATAATGCCGATTGGAGACTCAAAGTATCTTTTCTTTGTCGTTATGTGATAACGAGTTTTACCTTTTTCAAAGCATAATAGCTGCCCCATGATTCCAATTGCACAAAGGTCAGTTTCTTTCATAAATGGTGTTGAAATAAATGGTTCAGGGAATTCACCAACAAAAGTTATTTTCTTATTAGGGATATTATAAGTAAGTATATCACCAGTTGATAAAGTGATTAGAAATTCATTTTCATTCATAGCTTTTGGAGAGAAGAAATTATAACCCCTAAGCTCTTTTGTGTGTTCAACTTTTAGTGTTTCTTTATTGAAAAAATAAAGCATCGATGGAATATCAAATTTGCTTTTAAGCATATCTGCTTTTGTCGTAGCTCCAACAATATACTTTCCAATTTCAAGATTTTCCATTTTAGGACTTACTTTAAAATCATGTCTGGAAACAATCTTTTGAGTTTTCTTATTAACGCAAATAATTGCTTTTGTTGTGTAGATTGAATTAAAGCAAACGTTCTCTCCAATAATGATTGGCTTACTATCGATATGGATTTTCTTCCCCGCAATCTTTGAAAGAGTCCAATTTAGCTTAAAACTTTTTTTGTCGATTGAACTTATGCCACCTGGACCGTGTCCAATAAATATTGATTCTTTATCAAATGCTGCCGCTCTTTGAATATGGCCTTGCAGTGAAATTGTTTTTTCTATTTTCTTTTTCTTAAGATTATAAATATAGAAATTGGCTTTCGTTGTATCATGAAGACCTTCCCCAAAGTATACAAGCTCTCCATCCAGAGTTAATTCAGTTACAGAACTATTTTTAGTATTAAATATAGATTTGATTTTATCCAGCTTATAGTCCGATTCATATAGATTACCTGTTGTGGCAAGAAAGTAGAGTTTTCCTTTGTATTCAATTGGCGCTGCAACTGTTGGCCCAATTTTAGCTCTTAGCTTTTTATTAACGGCTAAAAGGTTAAAAGATAGTAATAATACTAATAAATACTTCATAAAAATGCTCCTTACTTATATGATATACAAATGGAGCAATCTTTAAAGTTTAAAATTCTATTCGAATTATCTAACAAGAAACATTTTGAAAATATGGTTCCAAGATATTGGCATCTAAATGAGTTAAAAGCCCTCCCAGCCAGTAAAGGAAGGTTTATTCTAAGAAGCGCGCTTAAAATTGAGAATAACCGAGAGCTTAACTCTGGTGTTGGTCTTTCAGTTAAAGATATACAAACTAACCTTGACTTAGATGTCGCGGTTAAAAGAATGAAGTCTTTGGAAGATATTGACTTTTGCATATTACAAAAACAAGTTGAACATGAAATCCACCTTACAATATTTTCAACAGGTGGATTTGATTTTATCGAAAGTATTTCAAAGGAAAAAGAGTTTGATTTTATTGGAGCCAAAACTAAATCTTCAAAAAAACCATTCATGAAACCTTTAGAGACCTTTCTTCATAAATTTAGAAAAGACTATGAAGGCGACTATATAATTGAAGCGGGCTTTAGCAAAAATGCTAAAGAGCCAATTACTCTTTATCAAGTTAATCTTGTCTCAAATGTAAAAACAAAGTCTCTTATCCATGCAGAGATTTTAAATCAAGCCCTATATGCAAATCAAAAATTACAAAAGAATAGTTTATTAAACTCTATTAAGATTGAAATTGAGGCTTATAGGTTTAGAAATAAAAATAGTTTTAATAATTTCTCTGATTGCTTTAATAACTGGATTTATCTTTTTTATTATTTCAAATTATTTTGTATCCAAAACAAAATAGAATTTGGATCAAGCTCTTTTGAGAAATTTTTAAATTTAAATGGCAATTTTGAAATGGCTAATTGAATCGCCTTAAGCTTCTTCTCTCGTTCTTCTTTATTAGTTTCGGTAAATAAAATTAAGAATTCTTCACCGCTAAATCGAGCAACAAAATCGGTATCTGTTACTTGATTTTCGATGGTTTTTGCAATAATAGTAAGTGCTTTATCGCCTGCTAAATGGCCAAATCGTTCATTGATACGTTTAAATTGATCAATATCGATCATTGCTAAAACAAGAGAGTGCTGATGACGAACCCAACGTTTATATTCTAGATCTAAACGTTCATGCATTGCTGCACGGTTATATACTTTAGTTAGGGGGTCTCTAAATACACGTTGCTGTTGATCACTTAACTGGCGACGGTACTCAAGAGTTTCTTCATATAAATTATTGAGTTTTTTTGTTGTATATTCATGACGTTCAAGCAGTGCTGCCTCACGCTCTTGCATTGCGCTATTTCGTTCTGCTAAGTCATTCATTTCATTAAGTAACATTGCCATCTTAGCTTTGTGTTCTTGTTCACTTGCTTTCTTATCTAATAGGTTTTCAGCTTGTTTAATTAGAAGTGAGTACTCTTCATTAAGTAAAGAACGCTGCTCTAAGTAAGATTGGCCTTGGCTTTGATTTTGTTCGCTCGTTTTGATGATCTGTGCGACTTGAGTATTCATTTCACCAACGAATACCTGTGATGCTTTACGCTCGTTGTTTGTACCCTCAAGAACCAATTGCAGTGTTTGTAGTGCTAAATCAATCAGTGAGACGGCATCGGTACCAGTAAGAAGTTTACTGCGGATTTCTAATAATTTAGTACCAGAGGTATTATTAAAATCGAGTTCAGAAATAAGATGTTGTAACTCATTACTTAATTGTTCTTGGGTATCACTATCAATCACTTCATTACTATTAATTTCAGAAGAGAGTTTCCCAACAGAAATAAATTTAATCGCTCGCTCATAAAGTTCAACTAATCGGACAATACGTTGAATATGCTTACTACCATCGTGAGAAGGGTACTGCAAAAGAGAGCGAAGATCGCGTTTAAGTCCAGCAGGTAGTCCAGCCACTCGTTGTAGTGTTTCGCCACAATAAGAGATATGGTCTTCCATTACCGAGTGCTCTTTTTGAACATTCATCTTGTAGCGATTAATGAGTCTTTCGAAGGTAGCGATTTGAATAGTTAAATCTGATGTATTTTCAACTTGTTCTATACGAGTTGCTAGATCAACGATTTCTTTATCTAGCTCACTGTCATGATGTTTGCA
>CAKZJW010000060.1 GCA_937120495.1 uncultured Oligoflexia bacterium | reverse complement strand
TCTCACTACTTTTTAAAAGGACGAATTATAAGTCGAATGCCTTTGTCGTAAGTAAAATAACTTTGACTCCAGTTTAATAAGGCAACCATTTTATTTCTAAAGCCAACCAAAGTAATAAGATGAACAAACATCCAGATGGCCCAGGCGATTATGCCTTTAGATTTGAATGCTCCAATTTCTGCAACAGCTTTGTTCCTGCCAATGGTGGCCATGCTGCCTTTGTCGTTGTATTTAAAAGGGATAGGGTCTTTATTGGTTTCAATTTTTTTGAGGTTTTTTGCAAGAAAAACGTCAATCAGTTTTTTTCACACCTTGATGAATATAATTTTGGTCTATTTCTTCGTATCCCGCAGCGGGATCAACCACACGAACGCCGTTAATTATTTTTGGCTCAACAGTTACTATTTTTCTATTTCGCGCATGCGTAATTGCCTCCTCAACAGATCTAGACCTCCCCAAGAGCTTTAGATTCATTAAAGTAGGATACATCATAGTTTCTTTAAATTTTTCAATGAAATCAATAGGTTTAACCCAAACAGCATCCACAATCTCTTGTTGATCCGGCGTTGCTGATTGATTTATCGGCATTTTTGCTAGGAAAAATCTTGTATCAAATCTTTTTGTGTAAATCTTTGGTGTAACCCATCTCGCGAACGGTACTAAATCATCAACATTGAATGTTACCCGCGCCTTTTTTATAAATTCGGCTAAATCAATTTTTTGAGAAATCAATTCCTGCCTAAAGGCTGCCGCCCCTTCACTTGATCCAATTACAATACCCGATTCTTCAAATACTTCACGAAATGCTGTACCTATAACCTGATTGTAGCCAATTGGAAAACTGCTGTTTTGAAAACCCACTGCCAAATCATTCTGATCTAATTTTCCACCAGGAAAAACATATGCACCACCAGCAAAGTTAATATCCTGATGACGTTTTCCCATCAACACTTCCAACCCACCTGTTTTCTGATTATCACGAATAATCAGAACGGATGCTGAATCGATTAGAGTTGATTGATTTTCCATTGGTAGTTTAAATTTCTTTTGCTTCAATAACACCATTTAAAGACGCAACGGCGTTTCGAATAGCCGGGGAAATTTTATATTTTTCTTTTAATTTCTTTTTATTTTTCATCCCCTGCACAATGGGGCTGAAGTACCTCTTAAAGAATGGTCTTGAATACTTTAATACGACATCATTAACTACTTTTTTATCGGCGTCGCTGCCATCAGCGTCTTCTAAACTCTCTTGTGCTTTAAACTGTTCTTCTTCTCTAAAGACTGAACTTGCAACTAGAAATACTGCTAAACCAATTAAAAAATAAGCTGTATTTTCTAAAAAGGTATTACCAGTAAAGAGACTTACCTCTTCTGTTTTTTTATAAAACGTAACTTTGGCACTATCTGAAGCAAGAATACATCTTTTCTTATCTATACTTAGAAAAAAGTCATTTCCACTAACTTGATCAAATCCGGCTCTATCAGAACTCCAAGAGTCATATTCTCTTTTAATTGTAAAAGTCGCAGAAGGATTATAAGTTCTGTTTCCTATATAAGTTGTTGCCTGCAGAAAGACACTACACTCATTCTTAGAAACATAAGCACTTTTAACTGTGAATTTTCCTAAGTGTCCACTTCCGGTTTGATAAAAGTAAGTCTTATCTCTGAGCTCTTCAAGTTTTTCAGGATCTACGGCCAGAATTTTCTTCACTTTCATTTGTGGGATGTACTGTGTGATACATTTCTTATTTATTCTGTCGTAGGTGTCAGCACATTGCGCGTAGCTATAGGATGGAGTTATTATAACTCCACAAAATAACACGAAATATAAAAATCTTTTCAGATTTCCTACCACAGTAATTCTCCACACATACTTGATCTTATAATATAATATCAAATATTTGCGTGGCTTTCGAAATCTGACTAAAGAGGAAAATTATTCTTGTAAACCTAATTGCTCAAGCATTTCATCTGATTTTTTTGCAGGAATCAATTTTTGAAGAGCAGGAATATATATAGGTTGATATTCTTTGAAATGAGTTTTCTTACACTGAAAAACTCTTTTGATTTTTTCTTCGAGACTATCTTTTTTTAATTTTTGAAGTTTCACGGCTTCTTTTACTGCAAAAAATGCTTCTTTAGTTGTTTCCAATGATCTATACAAAACAACATCAGCACCTGCCTTGATAGCCTTAACAGCCGCTTCACCATTACTAAACTTATCAGTAATCGCCTTCATTTCCATATCATCAGTGATGATAATTTTTTTAAATTTTAACTGTTCTCTTAGATATTTATAAGCCTTAGGGCTTACTGAAGTTGGTAGTTCTTTATCAATTGCATCAACTACTAAATGAGCCATCATTATAAATTCCACTCGTGACTTTGATGCTTTAACAAAGGGACTTAGTTCAACCTTCTCTATTTCTTCTTTTGATTTCCCAATATACGGCAAATCATAATGAGAATCTTTTAAGGTATCTCCGTGACCTGGAAAATGTTTTGCACAAGCAAGAACATTACCTGCATGAAGACCTCTAATTGCTGCACTAACATGTTTTTCAACACTTTCTGTTGTTGTTCCAAATGCCCTATCACCAATTACGGAGTTCTTTGGATTTGTCCAAACATCACAACACGGAGAATAGTTTAAGTTTACACCACATGCAGAAAGCTCATCTGCTAAAATTTTGTGAACCTCAAATGTCAATTTAGGAGAATCGTGTTTTGCTACTGTATTCATCGAAGGGAACTGAGTAAAGTGTTTTTGAAACCTTCTAACTCTTCCACCCTCTTGATCGACTGATATAAATAATGGATATTCATCTCTTAGAGTTTGTATTTCATTAACTAACTCTGCAAGTTGAGCAGGTGAATCGTAGTTATGCTTAAAAAGAATAACTCCACCGATATTGTTTTCTTGAATGAAAGATTTTTCTTCTTCTGTTAAAGAAAGACCTGAAATTCCTGTTATAAAAAGTTGTCCTAACTCATTTATATTCACTCTAACCTCTACTTTTTATAATTGTTATTCCTTGAGAAATCCAAAACATTTTTTCAAATTCATAAGAGCTTGAAAAGTGATAAATCAAAAGCTGTTGATTAACCTCTACGTTAAATTTTAAATTTCCACCTTTACTTCCATCATATTTAATCACAGCAGGTGAAAAAATATTAGAAGGAACATTCTGGTATTGCTCTGTATAATAGGGATAACTATCCCAAACAACAACAAATTCATTTGCTGAATACTTTTGACGACTTAAAAAACCTGCTCTTCTTACACATTCAGGAATTTGTGAAAACCAACAAAAGACAGTTCCCGGTGGAAATTTTTCACTAATTGTTTTATTCCACTTTGCCTCGGGACTTTTCATTATAAGATCTAATGTCTTGTCTTGTTTATTTAGTTTAAATTGAGAGAAATACTTTTTCTTTTCAAACCAAATTGAAAACTGAGAAATATAGGGTCTTACACTTAAGCGATTTCCCTTTTTAGACTTTATACTACCTATTTGTGAAATCGTTATAGACTTTTCAAGTGGTTTTCTAGATGACCTTACTGGTGTTAATAACTGCTGACGAACTTGAATCTTTGAAGGCTTATCTAAAACATCTCTTTTTAATAAATATTCACCCGATGGATCTTTATAACTAAACAAAGATGTTCCTGAGAAATTCGTTCTTTGAGAGCTAGAACAAGAGATGAGGGCAAAGCAAAAGATCCCTAAAATAATTTTTATCACTTTAAGAAATCCTCAAAGTCACTTTCAAAACTTCTCATTGCACTATTTATAAGTTTTCCGAGTCTTTGATCTGTCGTTGTATCAACATCTAAAAATTGAACACCAACTTTATACGCAGATCCATTTCCTCTAATTAGAGGGACAATATATCTAATTTCGATTGCCGGAATCAAGATGTCTTCATTGAAGTAGATATGTACAGGTTTCAAAACTCTTTGCTGTTCTAAATAGTTTTTTTCAATTTCGCCAATTTGAAATGCTAAACCTGAAACTGAAATATCTAAAACACGAAATTTTGTAAACCCTTCTTTAGCACTCGTATCTTTATCATCTACAATTTTTAGAAAGTTTTTAAAAAGGCTTGTTTCTGACATTTTGGTTTGAAAACTAACCACATTACTTTTTTCATATTCCTCTTCAGTTGCTGGAATCTGAATATAAGATTCATAATGAGGATAAGTTAAAAGTCTAAAGTTTTCTCTTCTTTCACTTTTAAACAGATCTCCGTTACAAATCAATTTATAGTTATTATTCGCCACAGGAGTTAACTCGCCTTGACCGAAATAATTAACGCCATTTATATTAAAAGCATAGAGTACTTTTGAATTAAGATAGTTTGAGATACCTGTTTCATCGAAACTAAGTAGTAAGGCCATTTGAGATTTATCAAACTTCATTGAAGAAAATTTCTCTCTTACTGACTTTCCCTTTTCCCAAATAGTAATTGTTTTTGATTTACTCTCTAGTTGTTGAAAACGACTCTCCATCTCTTTTTGATTCTGTTTAGTAAAATGAGTAGAGGGCTTATCTGTCATACTAGGAAAGAGTTGTAACCTGTCTTAATAGAGAAATATTTTCTAAAGCCTTTCCACAACCTCTAACAACACATGTAAGAGGATCCTCAGCTAAAGAAACAGGCAGGCCTGTTTTCTCTTTAATTAAGATATCAAGGTTTGCTAATAAAGATCCACCACCAGCTAAGATAATACCATTATCAACGATATCTGCAGCTAGCTCTGGAGGCGTTTTTTCTAGAGATGTTTTAATTGCTTCTATAACTTCAGCTATTGGATCAGACAAAGCCTCTCTAATTTCGTCAGAAGTTACTTCGATTGTTTTTGGAGCTCCAGCAATTAGGTCACGTCCTTTAACTTCATATGTTTTAACTTCTTCATCAAATGGATAAGCATTACCGATAGACATTTTAATCATCTCAGCAGTTCTCTCTCCAATTAGAAGCGAATATTTCTTTTTTATATAACTTACAATTGCTTCATCAAATTTATCACCGGCAACTCTTACAGACTTTGAGAAAACTATCCCACCAAGTGAAATAACAGCAACCTCAGTCGTCCCTCCACCGATATCAACAATCATATTCCCAGAAGGTTCTGTAATGGGTAATCCAGCTCCAATTGCAGCAGCCATCGGCTCTTCAATTAAATAGACTTCTCTCGCCCCTGCTTGTTCAGCAGATTCTTTTACGGCCCTTTTCTCAACTTGAGTTATTCCAAATGGAATACAAATAATGATTCTTGGCTTAACAAGTTTTGAACCATTCATTGATTTTTGAATAAAATATTTAAGCATCGCTTGAGTAACTTCAAAGTCAGCGATAACTCCATCTTTCATCGGACGAATTGCTCTAATAGAACCAGGCGTACGACCAAGCATCTCTTTAGCTTCTTTACCAACTGCTAAAACTTTTTGTTCTCCACGATATCCTTGATGAACGGCCACTACTGAGGGTTCATTAACAATAATTCCCTTATCTTTTGCATAAACTAAACAGTTTGCAGTTCCAAGGTCAATTGCAAGATCATTTGAAAACCAGTCTAAGAATTTTTTAAACATTTATAGGTACCTCTTATTAAAATTTATTTATGTAAAATGTAACACTTAGCTATTCGATGTACAAGAATACATTTATTCCGTACCAAACGAGTCGGGTTAAATTTTATAGATCTTTTAGCCATAACCTGTAGAATGATTTGGCGGAGAAGAATAATGAATGAAATAAATAAATTTCCAAATAGTTTTGTATCAGATCAATTTGTTCCATACATTACAGCAAAAGAAGTTGAGACAATTGTCGACTCTCTTGCCCATACAATAAGCCAAAAGTATCAAGGTGAAGAACTTGTTTTGGTTGGTGCGTTAAAAGGTAGTACCCCTTTTCTTTCAGACCTTATGAAAAAAATTAAAAATGTTAAGGTCTACGTTGATTTTGTAAAACTATCTGCTGTCGGTAGAAGTAAAGAAAATAACGGAACGATTATTTTATCTAAAGATCTTAAAACGAATATCCTAGATAAAAATGTTCTGATTGTTGAAGAAATAATTGATACAGGTAGAGCTTTATATTTTTTAAAAAATCGTCTAACACAAGCAAGTCCCAGAAATATTGAAGTAATCACTCTTTTTGATAAACCATATAAAAGAGCTGTTCCTATTAAAGCTGATTATATTGGGAAACAGATTGAAGACCAATTTATTGTTGGCTATGGATTAGACTTAGATGAGTATGGAAGAAATTTTTCAGAAATTTATTATTTAAAATATCCTAATTAGAAGAAAAAATATTATAGCAAGTGCAAGAAGATACGCAGTAACTGCCAATATTTGAACCTTTGTATTCACTACTTGTTCTAATTCTTAGTTTTTTGTCTACGATTCTCCATTCTAAATCATTAAGCGAGTTTGTATTACCAAGAAATCCAAAAGTAACAGCATTATTGCCAGATCCTCGAGAGTCTTCAAGTACAACCTCGCATGTTGGGCTAGTAACTAAATCACTAATATCGATACTTCCCGAAGTTGTCGTTGTAAATGATATAGCATAACTTCCTGAGGCAGAGGTATTACAAGCAGTTCCATTACTTTTAGTTAAAGAGTAACTAAAACTTCCGGGCTCCACATTAAACTCTCCCGTTTCAAAGTCACCTTTAAGATAAAGCTCTTTAAGATCTCCTCTGTCATCAGGGTAGTAACACTCAACCCCAGCATGAACCCAGTTTTTTATTAGAGGATTAGAATATGTCTCGCCACTTTTTCTTAAACCACAGCTCAGAGATGTTATCAATATAAGACTACTAAGAAGAAACTTCACTCGTTTCCTTTATTGGCATAACATCAATATCAAATTGTTCTACAGTTCCTCTTTTGATTTTAAGAAAATCCATATTTTTAATCCAAATCCCCTCTTTTAACTTCCAGCTTCCCGTGACACCTTTTAAGGATTCAAAATTAAGAAGTTTTGTCTCTAGCTCTTCTCTTTTTTCAAACTTTGCATCATCAATTATTTTCAACGAAAGATTCATTGCCTCAAATGAAAGCGTCTCAATAAGTCTTGGAGACTTGTTATTACGAGATTTAAAACTCGAAGCAAACTCTTGACTATATTTTTTAGGATTTGTACCGACTAAATATAAAGACCCAAGTCTTCTTTGCTCCTTAATTAAAGATTTTGATAGCCAACTTGGACCACCAATAAATTTTAATTTTTTTGCATCAAAGTATGAAAAAGTTGGAACGATTTGAATTGCATCTTTTGGGTATGCCGGGACAAAAACCCAATCAAAATCAATTATCGGTTTTAATATTTGAATTCTTCTAATAGAGGAGCGTTTTTTCTGGAGTGAGTATAACTCCTTCCAAACATTAAATTCTTCTTTTCTTTCGCGGGTAAACTTAACACCCAAGACCTTACTAACAGGATCTGTAAACTCTCTATTTGTTCTATCATAGCCCTCTATCGCCTTTACATCGACAATCCCCTGCCCGGCTTTTCTCCAAATTTCATTTACATATGCAAGTCCGCCTTCAGTATTTGGATACATTACAGCGATTCTTTTTCCAAAACGTGAAAGAAAATCTTCATTCATGATTTTATCAACTTGTGATTCTATAGAACCTGCAACTTCAACAAGCAGATGGTTTTTTTCTTCTTTTGGAAGATGTACTGGAGAAAGGGAAATATAGAGAACTCCATATTTTTTTGCTTCTAGATATTCTTCTTTTGCTGTACTAGAAAAAAGACCTCCAATAATTATTGAGACATGGTGCTTTTGAACCAAATCATTAATCATCTTAACTGCTACATAGGGATTATTTTGAGAGTCTCTTGTATATATTTTTGCAGCTAAAACTTTATTTTCTTTAAAATTTAAAGCACTATCAATTCCACTTAATGCCTTTTTTCCAAAACCTTTTTTCTTTCCACTTAAAGGCAGAACCACACCTACTGCACCAACATCTATCTTAGAATAGTTTTCAATCCTAAATTGAAATTCTTTTATAAAATTTGTTGCATCTTCAGAGTCTGAATACTCCGACTCAATCCAACTCAACACATCTTCAGCTCCTGGCCTATCACCAAGATAATATCTCTGTAGAGCTTCTTCTTTTGCAAGGTAAGCTGCTGTTTCAGATTTTGAACTTTTAAATTCTTCAAGGACATATACTCTTTGAGTTTTTCCTAATTTTCTAAAGTTACTTTTTAGCAAGTCTCTATATTGATTTGATTCTATTTCATTGAACGACTTAGTCTTTCCCATCAACATTATTGCAGATTCAACAATATCCTTAGGCTTATCCAATTGTTGAGCAAGTACTAGCTTTAGTTTAAAGTAGTTATTTTTCTCTTTTGAACTGAAGTCCTTGGAGTCAATTTGCTTAAGAACAGAGTATGATTTTTCATAAAGATCTTTTTTGTAATATGAGCTCGCTAGGTTTAAGTCTATTTGTGCATTTAAATTTTTATCAACACCAATATTTTCTTTTGCTATTAAGAAATTTTCAATTGCAGCATTGTAGTTTTCATTTGAAAAATGAATCACTCCAATAAAGTTATATTTTTTTGCTTTTTCAACAGTTGATAAATTTACATCATTAAGCTCTCCTAATTTTCTTAGAGCTCCATTTTTATCACCATCGCGATAAATTAATTGAATGCCTTCAATTTTCTTGAGAAATTTGGCCGAATAAATCTCTTCCTGGGTAAGCATTTTGATATTTGAACAAGAAGCCCAAATAGCTAAAAAAGCTAACAAGAGAATATTTCTTACTATATGCAACATTTTGGATCCTTAACTTAAAATATATAGACTATATTTTATCCGCCAAGCTCAATACTGTCACATTTTATTGAAACAGATCTTTAACTTTTTCAAAGAAACCACGCGACATTGGATTTGTCTGCGTATTATCAAGTTCTGCTAATTGTTTAAATAGATCTCTCTCAACCTCAGATAACTTAGTTGGAGTCTCAAGTACTACAGTTATGATCTGATCTCCAGTCCCATACGCACCAAGCCTCTCAATTCCTTTACCTTTTAACCTCATTCTCTTTCCAGATTGAGTTCCAGCAGGAATATTCAAAGCAACTTTACCTGTAAGTGTTGGAACTTCTACTTCTGACCCAAGAGCTGCTTGAGAAAAAGTTATTGGAACTTCACAGTGAACATCAAAAGCATCTCTTTCAAAGAAGTCGTGATCAGTAATATTAATCTGAACATATAAGTCTCCATTTGGACCTCCGCCACTTCCAAAGTCTCCCTCACCTGAGAGTTTAAGTCTTTGGCCGGTATCAATACCACCTGGAACCTTTACACTTAACGTCGATTTTTTCTTAACTCGATCTGCAATTTCACCAGTTCCCTGACATTTTGGACAAGTTTGAGCAATTGTAAAAAATCCTTGTTGGCGTCTAACTTCACCATGACCACCACACATATCACAAGTCTGAGCTGTAGTTCCTTCCTTTACAACAGATCTAACAAGAGACACTTCTTTTTCACAACCAAAGGCTGCTTCTTCAAAGCTTATATCCAATCGCATCTGAAGATCTTCACCTCTTCTTCCACGACTACGTCCTCGTCCACCTCTTGCACCGCCTCGGCCACCACCGCCGAACATATCACCAAAAAGATCACCGAAAATATCACCTAGATCACCAAAGTCACCACCTTGACCGAATCCACCGCCAAAGCCACCAGCTTGACCATCAACACCAGCATGACCAAATTGATCATAACGAGACCTTTTATTTTCATCTAATAAAATTTCTGCTGCTTCTGAAGCTTCTTTAAACTTTGCTTCAGCTTCTGGATTATCTGGGTTTTTATCTGGATGAAATTTCATTGCAAGCTTTCTATAAGCTTTTTTTATTTCATCTTTTCCAGCTGATTTAGATATTCCTAGGATTTCGTAATAATCTCTTTTAGTGCTCATAACTCTCTTTATTCTTTTTGGTAAAAAGGCCCAAAATAATTTGGGCCCTAGTTTTCTATAATTTTAATTCTAAATTATACTTCTTTAAAGTCTGCATCTACAACATCATCATCTTCTTTTTTCGCTTCTGCTCCAGCTTCTGGTCCAGCAGCACCGGCTTCTGCGCCTTCAGCTCCAGGTGCTCCTGGTTGACCATACATATCTTGAGCCATTGAGTGAGCTACATTTTGAAGTCTTTCAGTTGCTGCTTTTACTTCATCAAGATTTTCAGATTCTAGCTTAGATTTAGCTTCAGTTAAAGCAGCCTCTAATTCTGTTTTCTTATCAGCTGGTAATTTATCTCCAGCTTCAGTCATCGCTTTCTCTGTAGAGAAGATTAATGAATCTAAATTATTTTTTGCATCAACAGACTCTCTTCTTTTTGAATCAGACTCTCTATTTGCTTCTGCATCCTTAACCATTTTTTCAATTTCTTCTTCTGATAAACCTGAACCTGAAGTAATAACGATATCAGTTTTCTTATTTGTTGCTTTATCAATAGCCGAAACATTAATGATACCATTTGCATCAATATTAAATTCAACTTCAACCTGAGGAACTCCTCTTGGCGCTGGAGCAATACCAGTTAAATCAAATCTTCCTAATGTTTTATTATCGTTTGCAAACTCTCTCTCTCCTTGAAGAACGTGGATAGAAACAGCTGGTTGGTTATCTTGTGCTGTAGAGAAAACTTGAGATTTCTTAGTTGGAATCGTTGTATTCTTATCAATGATTCTTGTAAGTACACCACCAAGAGTTTCAATACCTAAAGACAATGGAGTTACATCTAATAAAAGAACATCTTTTACGTCACCTTGAAGAACACCACCTTGAACTGCTGCACCTGCTGCAACAACCTCATCAGGGTTTACACCTTTAGAAGCTTCCTTTCCAAAAATTTGCTTAACTTTTTCTTGAACAGCTGGAATTCTTGTTGAACCGCCAACTAAAATTACCTCATGGATTTCATTTCTATCAAGACCTGAATCGTTAATACAAGTTTCACAAGGAGCAGTTAATCCAGTTATATATTTAGAGATCAACTCTTCAAATTTTGCACGAGTAAGAGTTAAAGTTAAATGCTTTGGTCCACTTGCATCAGCAGTAATAAATGGAAGATTTATTTCTGATTGAGTTGTAGATGAAAGCTCATGTTTAGCTTTTTCAGCTGCTTCTTTAAGTCTTTGAAGTGCCATTTGATCTTGTTTAAGATCTACTGAATTTTCTTTTTTAAATTCTTCTGCCATCCAGTTAATAATTTCTTCATCAAAGTTTTCACCACCAAGGAATGTATCCCCGTTAGTTGCTTTAACTTCAAATACACCATCATCTGTGATTTCTAAAATTGAAATATCAAAAGTACCACCACCAAGGTCAAATACTGCGATATTCATATCTTTTTTCTGGTCCATACCATAAGCAAGTGCTGCGGCAGTTGGCTCATTGATAATACGCTTAACTTCAAGTCCAGCAATTCTTCCGGCATCTTTAGTTGCTTGTCTTTGAGCATCATTAAAGTATGCAGGAACAGTAATAACTGCTTCTGTTACTGGAGATCCAAGATAATCTTCAGCTGATTTTTTCATTTTCTCTAAAACTTTTGCTGAAATTTCTTGAGCTGACATTTCTTTTCCATCAACCTTTACCCAAGCATCTCCATTTTTATTTGCAAAGATTTCAAAAGGAGCAACAGCTGCAAAATCTTTTGCTTCTTTATCTGTTGCCTTTCTACCGATTAATCTTTTAATTCCGTATAATGTTTTTTTAGGGTTTGTAACAGCTTGTCTCTTAGCAACTTGACCAACAAGAGTCTCATCACCATTTCCAAAACCAATTACTGAAGGAGTTGTGTTATGCCCTTCTGCGTTTTGAATAATTTTGTATTTTCCGTTTTCATAAACAGCAACACAAGAGTTTGTTGTACCTAAATCAATTCCAATAATTCTACTCATAATATTCTCCTATTTAATTATTTTTACTTAGTCGTTTTTTACTACTACTACTTTTGCTGGCCTAAGTAGCCTATCATTTAATGTATATCCAGCTTGATGCTCTTGGATAATCTCCATCTCTTTTTTATCTTCTGCTTTTTCTTGAGCTAGTGCTTCATGAAAATTAGGATCAAATATTTCACCTAGAGCATTTACTTTTTTTAGTCCATGACCTTCGAGAGCAGTGATAAACTGTTTACCGATCATATCGATTCCAACAGCAATATTTTTAACTTTTTCATCTTTATCCGCTTGAATAAAACCAAGTGTTCTTTCAAAGTTATCAACTACATCAAGCATGTCTCTAAGAATTCTCTCACTTCCATACTTCAGAAGATTTTCTTTTTCCTTATCAAATCTTCTTTGCATATTCTGCATTTCAGCTGCTAAGTAATAGTATTTTTCTTTAAAGTCTTCTTCTTTAACTTCTTCAGTTTTTAGCTGCTCAACATTATCTTCTTGTTCAAGCTGCTCCTCTAGAACTTCTTCTTTAACATCTGTTTCAACGTTTTCGTTTTCCATTTTTTTGTATTCCCAATTTTTAAAATTAAACTCACTCTTAAGTTGGGTTCGATCTCATAAGTGTCAATGTTTTGAATTTAATATATTTTGATTAATTATTTGAAATGATTTAACCTGTATAATATCAAAGACTTAGGTCTCTAAATATATCATCCATCAATGAGTCAAGCACAAGGTAACCCTCTGCAGCAAGACAAATATCTCCATCCACTAGTTTTTTGATATAGCCAAGTGATTTCCACCTATCCAGCAATCCCTCGAAAGCATGCTTATTATCGCCTTGGAAAAAATCAATATTGAGCATTCCTCCAGCTCTGAGCTTCATATAAATCATCTCAATAAGCAAAGAACTCTCAGTCAAAACTTCTTTAGAGCAGCCAGCTCCAACGGACTTCCACTGATATCGAATAGCACTATCTTGCTTTACAAGAAGCCCAGAGGCATTATCTCCTACCGCAGCCACACTATTATATTGCCAGTACTTTTTATTATGTTTCGATTCATATCCTGGTTTAGAAAAATTTGAAACTTCATATTGTTCAAAACCCTTACTTGCAAGGTAGTTACAAACATCAATATATTCTTTTGCAATATACTCCTCTGAAGGAAGGATACTACTATGTGCATAGTTTTTTCTAGTCTTTAGAATATAGACACTAAAATGGCTTGGGTTATACTTTATTAATTCATCTATTTCAGATTTAATATTTCTCTTAATTACCTCTGAGTCTGGAAGGCCAAGCATAAGATCGACTGAATAATTAAAATCTTCACTCTTTAAGTAGCTAAGGAGATCAGTAGCTTCCTCCATTGTGTGCTCACGATCCAGTATTTTTAAAAATTTTGAATCAAAACTTTGGATTCCTATAGAAAATCTATTAACTCCAATCTTTAGCCATTTTTTAACCTCACTTGGAGTCCAGGTCCCAGGATCAACTTCTATAGTAAATTCATGGCCATCTTTAAGCTTAAGGTTAGCAAGTAGATTTTTCTCTAAAAACTCAGCCCCCCTCTCAGACCACAAAGAAGGTGTCCCACCGCCAATATATATTGTCTCCAATGAGGATAGTTCACACTCTTGGTCTTTTAATAGAATTTTGTTTTCATCAAGTTGAACTTTTAATCTTTTTTCAAAATCAACTACCTGTTGCCCCTCTGTGAGCTTATTCTTAAAGAAGTCACAATAATTGCAAAGGTGTCTACAAAAGGGAAAATGAATATATAAGCTGGATACTTGTTGCAATATTGCCCTCTGCGGCTTTAAAATAAGACATGCTTAATAAAGAAATGTTTACAATTATATCTACCCTAACTAGTTCCGAAATGAAAGGTCGCTACAGAAACACCTGGGCTGGGTTCATGTGGGTAATCTTAAATCCAATAATTATGTTTGGGGTTCACGCATTAGTCTTTAAGCATATCCTTAATATTAACATGGATAGATACTATGTATTTCTTCTAGGTGGTCTTTTACCGTGGATTTTTATTAGTTCTACGATCACTATGACTGCGCATACATTAATTACAAACAGAGAAGTTCTTTTATCATTTCAAGTAAGCCCAATGGCAATTTTATGCTCAAAAGTAATCGATAATTTTATAAATTTTTTAGCACCATTTTCTCTACTTTTCGTAGTCCTATACTTTCAAGAGGGGTTTAACATTCTTGGAATCCTATCTCTTCCTATATCTATGCTCTTACTTGTCATAACAGGCTACAGTATGAGTGTTTTCTTTTCCATACTTCAAGTTTATTTTAGAGATACTCAATATATTCTAAACTTCCTTGTTAGTATTATGTATTTCTTAACACCAATTTTTTACCCTATAGAGATGGTACCTAAAAGTATTGTTTGGATCGTTCATATAAATCCAATCTATTCAATCGTCAGACCTCTACAAATTGCTCTATGGGATTATGACCTACAGTTATTATCCATTGCCTTAGCGAAAGCACTCATAACATGTATACTATCTTGCTTTCTTGCCTTTATATTTTGGAGAAAAAAAAGAAATGAACTCTACCTCTACCTCTAATAATGTTTTAGAAGTTAAAAATTTAGACATAACATATAAAACTTCACTATTTCATGGACGAAGTTTGAGAGACGCATTTATTGAAGCACTAACCTCTCCCCTTAAGTTTTTAATGAGAAGGCCTCAGTCTCTTGAGTTACTCAAAGACATATCTTTCAATCTTGAAAAAGGTGATCGTTTAGCATTAGTTGGTGTCAATGGTTGTGGAAAGACTTCGTTATGTCGCGCGATCTCTGGTATGCATGGAGAACAAAAAGGGATAGTAGTTAATGGGCAAATAAGAGCAATATTTGATACAAGTGTTGTTGTACAACCAGAATTATCTGGGACTGAAAATGCCTTTATTTTATCAAACTTACTTTATCCATACTTTTCAAAAAAACAACGTAAAGAAATTGCAGAAGAAGCTCTTGAGTTTAGTGAGCTAGGAGAATTCCAACACTCTGCATTTAAGTATTATAGTAAGGGAATGAAAGCCAGACTCTTTCTAAGTATAATATCAGCAAAGCCTTGCGACCTTCTCATCCTTGATGAAGTTTTCAATGGTGCTGATGAATTCTTTAATGAAAAAATAACTAAAAGAGTTAAAGAGATGATTCAACAATCAAGTGCCGTTATCTTTATTAGTCACTCTGCCGATCTTGTAAAAGAAGTATGCAATAAGGTGATTGTCCTAGATAAAACTCAAATTGTTTTTGAGGGTGGAACAGACGAAGGCTTAGACTTTTACAGGAAACTAAATAAGAAATGAAAATAACCTTGGATCAATTTCTTATTAGAAAGAAAAACTTAAAAGAAAATACCGAGATCCAAATAATCTCTGGATCAATGGAGCCATTCATCTATACAGGCGAGAAGGTTAAATGCTCCCCCTGTAATTTTGAAAATTCTGTCATTGGCGACCCTATTATTTTTTGGAGTGACAATAAATTAATATGTCATTTTTTAATAGCAAAACACAAAACGGAAAAAGGAAATTTCATTGAAACAAGAGGTCTAAATCGCTTTTACAATGACCCGATAATTTCAGAGAAGTTTATATTTGCAAAGGTAACATCGCCTAAAATTTCTTGGTTTAAAAAACAAATTTTTCAATTGTTTAATCGTTTTTACAAAAAGCCTTAAACTCCTCCAAGGCAAATCGATAAAAAGTTAAATTATGAAATAGTGTCGGTATTGAGTTTAATTTTGCTTTAATTAATAAATTCGTTGAGTAATTAGAAAACTCATTAACCTCTTTTATTCTCATGGAATGATACATAGAGAGTCTGATTTCACTTAGGGCATCTTTTTTCTTAATTAACTCTTTTGGCCTGTTCAAATAAGTTGCTCCTCGAGAACAAAAGAAAAAAGTTACGTAATCTGAGTATACAAGAAAGTTATCAGTATCTAAATTAAAAAGGCTATATTGACTGCCAGCCGAGCTCCACTCCATAGGCTTAAACTCAGAGTGTATAGTTACATCAAAACCATATTTCTTATAAAGCTCTTTTGCAAAATCATGATAATAAATTTGTTCATTTTCATTTTGATTAAAAAGTCGATCTCGACAAGGTACTAAAGAATGAATTTCCATATTTTTTGAAAATGCATTACCTAGTTTTTCTTTTGCTGTATTTACGACAAAGTTTTCTTTTGCAGGCAAACCATAGAAAAGACCCTTTTTAGCCTCTTCAGTTTTATCATAAATCATTTCATAGACAAGAACGTTTTCTTTCCATGTCTTCGGTATTAGTTTTTCAAATTTTGCAGGTACAAGAATTTGTGTTGAAAAAAGTTTTGGTGGCTTAGGGTTTTTTAAGAAAAAATATAAAATACCCATATAACCATCTCTAAGAGTGATAAATGGATAAGTCGACATACTAGTAAGCCCTTGATACTCAAGAACAAATGAAGCATTAAGTTCTGAAAAGTAACTCTCCATCATTGGCATATACCGCCAATAGATTTCTTTTGAACCTTGAGACATTCCATTTTCTTGCCATCTCTTAATAACAATATCAGGACGTTTAAAATTTTCTAAATGATCATTAATTCTTTGAAGCATAAACACCATACAGTTTTTTGTAGTTACTATTTAATTTTTTTTCATATTCGTCATAAAAAAGTTGAAGACCAAGAGACGAGGTTCTAGAAAGCATTGCATGAAATTCATTAAAACCTTTAAAATTTGGTATCTCTAAATTCAATTTTTCTTTTAACAACTCCGCTATATTTTCAACAGAGCAATATTTTTCAAAGTTCAAGGAAATTTCTTTCCTTTTTTCTTCACTGAAAACCTCGAGATTATTCATTAGCTCTGCACTGGATTCCTCACAAAGAAGAGGATATTTATCTCCCAGATAAGTCTCTACATATTTTGTAGAATCTCCCAAGCTAAAAGACTTAAAACCTGCCCAATTGGATAATAATAAAGGCACACCTGATATTCCGGCCTCAGCGATACTCATTCCATAATCCTCATCATGATAAGTACTAAGACTCACAAAGTAGTCCACATCATTATAGATTTCTTTCAATTTTTTGTTATCAATTAGGCCAAGAACTTTTATTTGCTTTCGTACCTCTTCAGGTAGTTTATTTATACAGCGATCATATTTTCTAAAAAATTCACCCTCTGCTTCGTAAATTCCACCAAAGACGAAACCAATCGAATCAAAAGACCCTGCCAAAAGGAGATAACTATTTGCTTCAATTTTCTTTGTTAGAATTGCATTAGAGAAAGTTTCAATCAATTCAATTATTTTTTTCTGAGAAGAGAATCTTCCTGTGTATAAAAAGGTTAATCCTTTTTCATCGAGATCAAACTGATCAGCAAGTCTCTTCTTTTGCTGTTTGTTAAATTTAAATTCTTTTGTTTCAACTGGGAATGGTATTTTTGAAATCAAAACTCCATCTTCTTTCACGCAATTTGATACCAGCTCAAGCTGTGCATCAGAAGCACAAAAGAAGTGTACCTTTTTTGAATTTAGTAAGTCTCCCATAACGCTCCACTCGGGAAAATGTAAAGTGAAGTCACCATAAACATGAAAGTAATAATCAGGATTGTAATCATTACTCTTTCTTTTTAAGGCTTGAATAAATGTAATTGGGTGCGGCCTATGATCAAGGACTACAATTTTATCCGGCCTCTTACTAGTTAACTCATCCACAAGACCAATAAGGGAAAAATCCTTATCATCAAAGTTATAATTCATTTTAATTAATTCATAATCAGCACATGCTAACTCATATGAAGAAATTAAATTCTTTACTATTTTAGTACAACTAAACCAATAGGACTCTTCAAAAGCATAGATTAAAGCTATTTTCATAGGAACTCTTCCGTATTTATTATATGATTATCCCTATTATTTTAATATAAGGAATGGTTAATGCAAATTAATAAAGTAACTAATCAAAATGGACTCGAAACATTATTTATAAATTCACCAGGTGCCACAAGTGCCAGTGTACAAATATGGTTTAGAGCCGGCAGTGCATTAGAAAAAGCGAATAACAAAGGTATTGCTCACTTTTTAGAACATATGTTCTTCAAGGGAACACCAAAAAGACCTGGAGCCCTTATCGCTCACGAAGTTGAATCTTTTGGAGGTGAAATCAACGCTTTTACTTCGTTTGATTACACTTGCTATTACATCAATACTCCAGCTAACTCTCTAGAGAAAACTGTCGATATATTAATGGATATGGTTTCAAATCCTGAATTTAAAAAAGAAGAGCTAATTCCTGAGCGAGAAGTTGTTTTTGAAGAATTTAGACGTGCTCTTGATAATCCAAATCAATTTAACTTTAAAAATATTCAAGAAAGCTCTTTCAAAGGAAGCTATTCTCATCAAATACTTGGAACAGAAAAGACAATTAAAAACTTTTCTAGAAAACAATTAGTTGATTTTAGAAATGATAATTATAATCTTAAAAATGCAATGCTTATCGTTGCTGGAGATATTAAGTCTCAAAAGAAAATAGAAAAAAAAATTAGTAATTATAAAATTCCAAATGGAAAACAAAGTTCATTTCCTAAATTTGAGCTAAAAAAAGATTCGACGGTAAACCTTCACAGCAAACAAGTTAATCAAATAACTGTAACAATGAATATACAAGCTCCAGAATACCTTGATCGTGGTGCAACTCTAGAGGATCTTGCTTTAAACTGTCTTTCATATGGAGAGATTTCTCCTCTTTACAAAGAACTTGTTACAGAACTTGGTCTTGCAACAACTGTAAGTGGATCAACGATGTTCTTTAATAAGGGCGGAATTCACTTTTTAAAGTTTGCCTGTCCTGAGGAGAATATAAATAAAACGATTACAGAATTTGAAAAGACATTAAAAAATGTCATTAAATCTGGATTCTCTGAAAATCAAGTAAATAGAATAAAGCAACAGTATATTGCTTCAAAGATTTATGAAAAGGAATCAATTGAAGCTTACGCCTTTTCTCTTGGACACGGATTTGCTCAAAATGGAGATATCCACTCAGAGGATGAATTTATCAAAGAGATCAAGAGTGCTTCGGTTGAAGATATTAACGCTGCTCTGATTAGTCTCTTTAAAAAGAATATTCATTTTACAATTCAAAAGCCTGAAAACGTTATGGATTCAAATCTTAAACAAAAGGTTTCAAAAATTGGCAGCAATATAAATCAATATTGTGAGAAACTTAAAGAGAAGACTTTAAAGTCGAATATGAAAACATCTAAGTTTGATGAGAACACACAAGAGATTCTTATCAAAAAAGGTATTAAGCTTTTATATAGAAGAAATACAATGACTCCAACATTTGTACTCCATGCTTATTTAAAGGGTGGTCTGTCGTATGAATCAAAAGAAAACAATAGCTTTTATTACTTCTTATCTCGCCAAATGACTTATGGTTATGACAAATTAAATTTTGAAAAATTAAAAACTGATTTAGAAATTAAATCGGCTTATCTAAATGGATTCTCTGGGAAGAACGCTTATGGTCTTACACTTCATGGTCTAAGTGATAATTTTAAAGATCTAAGTGATCATTTCTTTGGAACACTTCTGAGACCAAATCTTCCTCAAGATTATCTTGATGTTGAAAAAGAACTCGTAAAACGAACACTTCATAATCAAAAAGAAGACCCAGTAAAGCAATGTTTTAAAACCCTTAACTCTCTTGTCTTTAATGAACATCCATATTCAATGAGCATTATTGGCGATGAAAAGTCTCTTTCAAAAGTTAAAAGAAAATCACTACTGGATTTGCATAAGTCACGTCTAGATAATAGTGAAATTGTTTTTACATATAGTGGAGATCAACCCCTTTCAGTTGTAAGGAAGATTGTTGAATCTAATATTGAAGCGCTTAAACCAAGAGCAAAAGAGAAGAAAAATAAAAATACAATAAAACCCATTAACGGTGAAAATATTCATATCGACTTTGATAGAGAACAGACGCATATCTTTTTAGGAAAGCCTGCTTTTTCTATTTATAAAAGTGATGATCTTTATTTAAAAATGATAACAGCCTATCTTTCTGGACAATCTTCAGAGCTCTTTGTTGAAGTTAGAGACAGGAAAGGCCTTTGTTACTCTGTACAACCGATTCACCACACAGCTCTTGAGGCTGGTTACTGGGGAATATATATCGGTGCAGGAAAAGACAAGGTTGAAGCAGCTCTAGAGGCAATTAAGGGTATTCTAGATAAGCTTCAAACAAAGGGTCTTACAAAGTCTGAATTTAATCGAATAAAGAGAATGATTGATGGACAAAATCAACTGGCCATTCAAACAAATGATGATTATGCGGGCTTCTATTCAATTCCAGCTCTTCAAGGCTTGGGACTTGATTACCAACACGAAACATTTGAAAAGATTAGAAACATAAAGCATGAAGACTTTAATAAGTTTTTAGCTAAGTTTTTTAAAACAAAATGGAATATTATAACTGTTGGCCCTAAATCTTAAGACACTTTTAATTCATCTCCAGGGATAATACCTCTAATGAGTAATTCATTATCTGATAATTGTTCCTGGAAGTTTAACTCACAAGATAAACTTTTAATTAATTCCATTAAAATTGGAAAGCTTGAAGACATCCTTTTGTAGAAGTGAGGCATATCTAAAAAAGTCACATCAAGAGAATGCACTTTAGAGTAGGCCATTTGACCTAGTTGAATATAATAGCTTTTATCAATAATTTTTTTATTAATCGACTCTCCAAAAAATCCAGTTAATACGAGAGCTGTGTCAGCGATGTCTTTATAGATTTTCTTTTGCTCACTCATGCTCTTTGCACTTGCAGACAAGGCCTCAAGTCCCAAAATCTTTGAACTTACCTTTCCATTTTTCATCTCAAAAAACTCAGAAGAAAGTGAATATTTATTTAAGACTTTACTCGAATAAAAGAGCATCTCCTCCGGTACTGGACACAAAGATCTAGAGTTTTGGAAGTGGAGCTTATCAAAGAAGTAAGTTGATAAGTCAGAAACATGTACAATATTTTTGATTGCATCAGTCATCTATATAATTATAGCATAATGCAAATTTCGATTTAAAGGATGATTATTTTTCCTAAAGGATACGTCTTTTTAGTTACTTACTCTTCAATCTCAATCATTAAATGACCAGATTCAATCGCTTGTCCCTCTTCAACATTAACCGTTTTAACAACACCATCACACCCTGCTTTAATTTCATTTTCCATTTTCATGGCTTCTAAAATAAGTAGTGTATCGCCTTGATTAACAACGGCACCTTCGGCCGTAAGAACTTTAACGATCTTACCCGGCATATCAGTTATCAGCTCACCTGCGTTCGCATTTGATAAACCAGAAGGCTTATAACCTCTATAAACTTTAACGGATTCATTGATATTAACAAGGCCATCCAAGCTTGAAACTCTCGGTGCTTTTTGCCAAGTTACTTGATCTTTTGAAAGGTAATTTTTCCCTGCTAAGTTTTTAACAAAATATTGATAGTTACTTCTATCTTCGGCCATAACATTAAATGCCATAACACCGTTTTTGTTTTTCTGTTTTGCAGTCACATCGAAGGAAACTTCTTTTCCCTCTGAATTAATAATGTAGTACTTCATCTCTCATCTCTCACTCAAAGTTTTACTAGAAATTAATCTAATATATTAGCTTCTATAGATATTGCTTTCATGTAAAGATTCTCAGTTTTTACAAGATCTGCAATTCCATCTTGAGGTTTAATTTCGGAAATATAATTAGTCGTATAATGACCTGAAACAAATTTTTCTTCATCTAAAATTAATTTATGAAGCGCAATATTTGTCTTTATTCCCTCGATATATAAACCATCAATCGCATAACGCATCTTTCTTAACACTACACGTCTATTATGTCCACGACCAATTAACTTTCCTATCATTGGGTCAAAATCTGGTTTTACTTCTAAGCCATCGAAAATACAGTGATCAAATCTAATGCCCTGCCCAAAAGTTGTCTCAAATCCATTTATTTTTCCTGGAGCTGGTAACATTGTATGGGCATCTTCGGCACAAATTCTACATTCTATTGAATGGCCAAGAATCTTGATTTCTTCTTGAGATTTAATATCCAGCTCTTCACCAAGTGCAGATTTGAGCATATTGGCCACTAGATCAACTCCAGTGATCTCTTCTGTAATTGGATGTTCAACTTGAATACGAGTATTCATTTCAAGAAAATAAAATGATTTATCCTCTCCCATTATAAACTCAACCGTACCTGCTGAATTATAATTTACGGCCTTCGCAAGTTTTACTGCTGTTTCACAAATCTCTAATCTAAGTTTTTCATCTGTTCCAATAAAAGGAGAAGGTGCTTCTTCAATTATTTTTTGATGTCTTCTTTGCACAGAACATTCTCTTTCAAAGCAATGAAAAATATTTCCGTTGTTATCTGCAATGATTTGAACTTCAATATGATGAGGATTTAAAATAAATTTTTCAACGAGAACCCCAGGATTTCCAAAAGAAGATAAAGCCTCTCGCCTTACGGCCTCAAAGTTTTTATCAAGCTCTTTTTCATCAACACAAACTCTCATTCCTTTTCCACCACCACCGGCAACGGCTTTTAGTAGAACTGGATATCCGATCTCTTTTGCAATGACTGCCGCTTCAGCTGCAGATTCAATCTCTCCAGTCGAACCAGGAACAACAGGAACACCTGCATCCTTGGCCATTTGTTTTGAAATCGCCTTGTCACCCATTTTGTGAATAGCTTCAGCATGTGGCCCAACAAAAGTAACACCAAGCTCTTCTAGTTTTTTTGAGAACTCTGTATTTTCAGATAAGAAACCGTACCCTGGGTGAACTGCATCTATTTTATGCTCTTTAATCAGACTAATAATTTGATCCATATTCAAATATGTTTCAGTATTACTACTTCCTTTTAAATGAATCCACTGGTCACAATATTCTAAATGTGGAGGTTGCGTTTCATTATCTGTCCAAAATCCAACAGATATATGTCCAAGCTCTCTAATTGCTTTTCCAACACGAATAGCAATTTCACCTCTGTTACAGATTAAAATTTTCTTTTTCATTCTATTTCCTTATAGAGGGATATTTCCGTGTTTTCTTTTTGGTCTAATTTCATTTTTATCTTTTAGAAACTCAAGATATTTATAAATTCTTGCTCGAGTGTTTTCAGGATAAATAACTTCATCTACATATCCTAAAGATGCTGCCTTATAAGGGTTTGCAAATTTCTCTTCATAGTCTTTTACAAGAGAAGCTTTTTTCTTATCAAACTCTTCTCCCTCTAATCCTTTTAACTCATTTCTAAAAATAATATTTACAGCCCCATCTGCTCCCATTACAGCTATTTCAGCTGTTGGATACGCAAGATTGATATCTGCTTTAATATGCTTAGATGCCATAACATCATACGCTCCACCATAAGCTTTACGCGTGATCAATGTAATCTGCGGTACAGTTGCTTCAGCATAAGCATAAAGAAGTTTAGCCCCATGACGAATGATACCACCATACTCTTGAGTTGTTCCTGGTAAGAAACCTGGTACATCTACAAGTGTTAAAATTGGTATTTCAAAGGCATCACAGAAACGAATAAATCTTGCCGCTTTTGTCGATGAGTCAATATCTAAACATCCAGCAAGAACCGCTGGTTGGTTTGCAACGATTCCCACTTTATTTCCACCAACAGCACCAAATCCACAAATAATGTTTTTTGCAAAATCTCTTTGATATTCTAGAAAGTGTTTATCATCGATAACATCCATGATGATTTCTTTCATATCGTATGGTTTTTTTGAATTAACAGGAACGAAGTCTTTAAGTTTATTATTCTCTCTAGTGATCGAATCCGTAGTAAAGCTTTTAGTTGGTTTTGTATAATTACCTGCAGGTATAAAAGATAGAAGCTCTCTTGTTCTTTCTAGACAATCATCTTCATCTGAACAAATAAAATGAGCAACACCAGATTTTTCATTATGCGTATGTGCTCCGCCTAATTCATCTTTTGTAACTTCTTCATGAGTTACGGTCTTTACAACTTCTGGCCCCGTAACAAACATATAAGAAGTTTTATCAACCATTAGAATAAAGTCTGTCATAGCAGGAGAATAAACAGCCCCACCAGCACAAGGCCCCATGATTAATGAAATTTGTGGAATGACTCCAGAAGCTTGAACATTTCTATGAAAAATTTCTGCGTAACCCGCAAGAGATTCAACACCTTCTTGAATTCTCGCTCCACCGGAATCATTAATTCCAATAATCGGCATTTTATTTTCAATTGCAAAATCCATGATCTTACAAATTTTTTGAGCATATGCCATACCAAGAGCTCCACCCCAACATGTAAAGTCTTGAGAGAATAAAGCAACTTTTTGCCCATTAATTGTTCCAACTCCGGTAACAACTCCATCGCCTAAAAATTTTTGCTTCTCCAATCCAAAAGAGCTGCAGTTATGTTTTACAAACTTATCAAATTCTAAAAATGAATTTGGATCAAGTAGCTTCTCAACTCTTTCTCTTGCCGTATATTTTCCCTGGTCATGCTGTCTAGCAATTCTAGCTTCACCACCACCAAGTAATGTTTGTTCATTAAGATTTTCTAGGTAACTTCTTTTTTCCTCATTGGAAAATGACATAAATACTCCTTCAAATTTGAATGAGTAGTTTATACCTTTCAGGCAAAAAAAAGGGAAGCTTTAGCCTCCCTTTTCTCTATAGAATTTTAAATTTATTTATTCATTTGCTGCTTTGTTTCTTTTATCAAGTCCATACTTGTCTACTTTCATAATCAAGCCGGCTCTTGAAATACCAAGCTCCTTAGAAAGTCTTGATTTATTGTAGTTGCAACGCTTCAATCCTTCTTTAATCATATAAGCTTCAAGCTCTTCTAGTGCTGCCTTTAGTCCGCCATTGGTATTAATTCCCTTCAGATTTCCTACCTTTGCTGGCCCATCAACTGCATCAGTTATAACACTGCTTAAAAGATCAGGTGTAATTGTTTTATCGTCGCCTGCAAGAACAACAAGTCTTTCAACTTCATTCTGTAGCTGTCTAACGTTACCTGGCCATTTGAAGTCGATCATTTTCTCTAAGGTCTTTTTCGCCCAAGTTTTTAATGTATAACCCATCTCTGCACATTTTTTATCAAGGAAGTGATCCATAAGAACTGGTATATCCTCACGTCTTTCACGAAGAGCAGGTAGAGCAACGTTAATTACATTAATTCTGTAATATAGATCCTCTCTAAACTCACCTTTTTGAATCATCTCTTTAAGTGGCTTGTTTGTTGCCGCAACAACTCTAACATTTACCTTTCTTGCTTGAGTCGCCCCAACTGGAAGGAATGTCCCCTCCTGAAGAACTCGAAGAAGCTTAACCTGCATAGCAAGAGTCATATCTCCAATCTCATCCAAAAATAATGTTCCACCGTTTGCTGCTTCAAAGAAACCTTTTTTATCTTTAATCGCCCCAGTAAAGGCACCTTTAACGTGTCCAAATAGTTCAGAGTCTAAAAGATTATCATTAAAAGCTGAACAGTTTACAGCTAGAAATACTGCATCCTTACGAGGTGAATTATAATGGATTGCCTTGGCTACCATCTCCTTACCTGTACCGTTTTCCCCTTGAATCAAGATAGTTGCTTCAGAGTTAGATACTTTTGTTAGAAGGTGATAAACGCTTTGCATTGCTTTCGATTTACCAATTATATTATGATATCTGTACTTGTTTCCAAGTTGTGCATTTAAGTCATGGATGCGTGATTCTCTTTTAGAAACTTCATCAGTAACAGTAGAGATTTCTTGAGCCACAAGCCCAATAAGTTCTCTTAAATATTCAAATTCATGAACTGCTAATTTTTTAAGATGATCACATGCACTTGAAGCATCTACTTCAGTAGCTCCACAAGAAACCATTTTATCTACAATCTCTTGAACTTCAGCCGTAGTCGCTTGATCTGTTACGTATGGATAAGCAAAGACTGCTCCTTGAAACTCTCCATCAACAACAATTTTAGAAGCCAGCATTCTTACATGCGGAAAATATGAATCAAAATAGAAACACTGCCCATCTGCATTCTTAACTTTCTCAAGACCAGTTTGGATATCTTCTGCTAAGAAGTCCTTACCATGTGGCATATGGAGTTGAACCTTAAAGAAGTGATTAACAAACTCATGGTCTTTATCAAATATATTAGAATGAACATTACCGTGTTTATCTGTGTAGAAAATATCTACACCAAACCACTTACCGATAACTTCCTCTAATTTTTTATTAGCATGTAAATCTTTAATTGCTGTCCAATCTATCATATTAGTCTCCTGACTCATTAAAACTGTCTAGAAACTAATCGGTTTAATTGACTCAAAACTTGACACTAAATTCAAAAGAGAATGGAAAGGGAAAGATTACCTGTAAAAGCCTAGTGTTTTCGGGCTATTAGAGACTGTTTAATTGATCAACAAAGTGCTTTTGAGTCCACTCTTGTTGGCCTACAAACTTCTTAATTATGTTTAATTTTTTATCAAAAAGAAAGGTTTCTGGAAGCCTAAAAGTACCAAAAGACTTTTGATGCATATTTTTATTGTCTATTAAAATTGAAAAATTGTTATATTTTTTAAACTTTTTTAGAAATTTACTAATCTTAATGTCTGTATCGTTTACAGCGATGAACAAAAACTTAACATCTTTTTTAGTTTCTAAAAGTTTTGTAAGCTTAACAAGTTCAGGGAACTCCTTTTCACAAGGAGCACACCAAGTTGCCCAAAAGTGAATAACAAGATTATTACCACTTGTTGCAAGCTTATGAAGATCAAACTCTTTATTCGTTTTAAATTCTTTAAGTTTTATATTTGGAAGTTCTTTAATAATAGAGTCTGTATTAAAACTACTATTAAAGCTTGTGAACTTATTCTCAAGCTTCATACTTTGGTAAGTTATATATCCAAAGGTAATAATAATAATTGAAAGTACAAATAATAATTTTTGATTCATTTTCATAAAAAAAAGCCCTCTAGTGCAAACTAGAAGGCTTTTATCTCTTAATTCATTTAAAGATTAATCTACAAATGAGATATATCCCATTTTAGAAGCATCACCAAGTCTTAAGTCTGCAAGCTTAGTAATTCTAGTGTATCCACCATTTCTTTCTTTGAACTTAGGTCCAATTTCAGTAAATAGCTTTGTTACAGCTTCTTTGTTGTTAAGCTTTTTAAAAGCAAGCCTTCTGTTATGAACAGAGTCTACTTTTGCAAGAGTTACAAGTTTCTCTAAATAGATCTTTGTAGCTTTTGCTTTCGCTTGTGTAGTTTTAATTTTTCCGTGATCAATTACTTCAATCGCTAAGTTTCTCATTAGTGATTTTCTGTGTGAAGGATCAACGCCTAATTTATATTTATGTTTTGAGTGTCTCATTATTTACTCCTAAAAGTCCTATTCGTTACCCTGAACTTGCTTCATAATACTGTCAACTTTCATACCAAGTCCTAATCCCATTTGAGTTAGAATTTCTTTAATTTCATTTAAAGACTTTCTACCAAAGTTCTTAGTTCTTAACATTTCACCTTCAGTTTTAGAAACTAATTCATAGATGTATTTAATATTTGCATTCTGTAGACAATTTGCAGAACGAACTGAAAGTTCAAGTTCAGAAACTGGCTTAAGTAATGCATCATTTGTTGGTGAGCTTGAAGCTTGTGTTGTTGCTTTTACAACTTCAACTGGAGCATCTTCATCTTCAAAGTTTAAGAAAACATTTAACTGGTCTCTTAAGATTTTTGCAGAGAAAGCAACAGCATCAACAGGATCAACACCTGCATTTGTCCAAACTTCTAAAGTTAGTTTGTCGTAGTCAGTTCTTTTCCCAACTCTTGCATTTGTAACTGTATAGTTAACTCTATGAACAGGAGAGAAAAGTGTATCGATATAAATCCAACCGATTGGAAGGTCAAAGTTTTCTTTGTTATCTAACGCAGAAACATATCCCTTACCACGAGCGATTTTAATCTCAACTCTGATTGATCCACCTGAAGAAATATTACAAATTGTATGCTCTGGGTTTAAAACCTCAATGTTTGCACTGTCTGCAATATCTTTAGCCGTTACAGGCCCTTCAACTGTTTTTTCAAGAACAAGGTTAACTTCTTCTTTATCAATAATTTTAAACTTAATTTCTTTTAGGTTTAAAAGTATTTCAGATACTTCTTCTTTAACATTATTGATTGTACCAAATTCATGATCAACACCTTCGATCTTAACAGCTACAATACCTGCTCCTTGGAGAGAAGATAAAAGGACTCTTCTTAAAGAGTTACCTAGTGTTAGACCATATCCTCTTTCAAGAGGCTTAGCGATAAACTTTCCGTAATTTGGCTTAAGAGCATCGTTATCTACTTCTAAAGCTGTTGGACGAATCATATCGATCCAGTTTTTTGATGAAAATGTATTGTTAATAGACATGGATGTATTCTCCTTAAATTAAATTAAACTCTTCTTCTCTTAGGTGCTCTACAACCATTATGTGGCATAGGCGACTTGTCAGCAACTGAAGTAATCTTCAAACCAACGCCAAGTAGTGCTCTAATAGCATTCTCACGTCCAGCCCCAGGTCCTTTAACTTTAACGTCTACCGAAGAAACTCCGTGCTCAATTGCTTTCTTAGCAGCTTCTTGAGAAGCAACCTGTGCAGCAAATGGAGTTGATTTCTTAGATCCTCTAAAACCTAATCCACCAGCCGAAGCCCATGAGATTGCATTACCTTGAGGGTCTGCAAACGTTACAATTGTGTTATTAAACGATGCTTGTATGTGACATACAGCATGCGGAATATTCTTTTTAACTTTCTTTTTTCCAGTTTGTTTAGCCATATTATTATCCTAACTTAATTATTTCATTGATTTGATTGATTTCTTACCTGCAATTGCAACCGCTTTACCTTTTCTAGTTCTAGCGTTTGTATGCGTTCTTTGTCCACGACATGGTAAGCTCTTTCTGTGTCTCATTCCTCTATAACATCCAAGGTCTTTAAGCCTTTTAATGTTAAGACCAACTTCGCGACGAAGATCACCTTCAACTGTATACCCATCTAAAACTTTTCTGATTTCATTAGATTCTTCTTCAGAAAGTTCATTTGAGTTTTTTAGAAGATCAATCCCAGCTTTGATAAGAACTTCTTCACCAATTTTTGGACCAACACCATATAGAGATCTAATAGCAATTTTCATTGCTTTATTTCTCGGTAAATCTACACCTAATATTCTAGCCATCTTATGTTTCTCCTAATTAACCTTGTTTTTGCTTGTGTCTTGGGTTTGCTTTACAAATTACTCTCAAAACACCCTTTCTTTTAATAATCTTGCAGTCTTTGCAAATCTTTTTGACTGACGCTCTTACTTTCATAGTTACCTACCCTTTACTTCTGTAAATGATTCTTCCCTTAGATAAATCATACTTACTGATCTCAACAAGTACCTTATCTCCAGGTAAAATCTTAATAAAATTCATTCTCATCTTCCCACTAATATGGGCCAAAATTATATGTCCATTCGGTAATTTTACTTTAAATTTTGTATTCGGAAGTAACTCAAGTACTTCACCTTCGACTTCTAAAATGTCGGCACTAGCTTCAGCCATAATTCAATTCACCTATAAATTAAGCATTGTGTATATAAAACTTAAAGCAAGAATGCAATAAGTAAATAAATACTATTAATCTAAATTTTTTGTTATCTCTTTATAAACTTGATCTGGGGCTTGCTGCGCATCAACTGATACGAGATGTCCCTTTTGACGGAAAAATTCCAAAATAGGATCGATGGTCTCTTTAAAAACAGTCATTCTCTCTCTAACTATTTGCTCTGTGTCATCTGGTCTCTGAATTAGTTCTTCGCCAGTAACATCACAAATACCCTCAACTTTAGGTGGGTTTGTCTTTAAATTGTAGATGTTTTTACCATCTTTAGTAGTTCTTCTATTTGTTATTCTTTCTATCAAAATATCCAAATTTAACTCAAAGTAAACAGCAATATAATCATGGCCCTCTAATATGCCATCCAGTGTCTCTGATTGCTTCTTGTTTCTTGGATATCCATCAAAAATATATGTATTATTTTCTAAATTTAAATTAGCTTTTAGTAGTTCAACTACAATGTCATCAGAAACAAGGTGGCCATCAGCAAGAATACCTTTAACCTTTTTCCCTAATTCAGAATTTTTTGCGATTTCTGATCTAAGTAAATTTCCAGTAGAAACATGAGTGAATCCACTTTCAACAAGGCGAGCAGACTGCGTCCCCTTACCTGATCCAGGAGCACCTAATAAAATTAAATGCTTTTTCATTAGAACCTTCTTCCTGCTCCACTGTACTTACCACGTGACTTGTAAGCTGAATCATAGCGCTGAGAAATCATGAAGCTTTCTGCTTGAGCCATTGTATCGATTGCAACACCTACCAGGATTAGAAGAGACGTACCACCAAAATAGAATGGCACCTTCGCAACATTAAATAGTATTGCTGGCATAATACAAATAATAGACATGTAAATACCACCAACTAGAGTTAATCTTGCTACTATATTATCTAAGAATTCTGCTGTTTTAGCTCCTGGTCTAATACCTGGAACAAAACCACCATTTTTCTTTAGAGATTCAGAAATATCTTCTGTTTTAAATTGTATTTGTGCATAGAAATAACAGAAGAAAATAATTAATCCAACGAATACAACATTATATAAAGTCTTTCCTGGATATAAAGATTGCTGAATTGTATCCATATAAATTTTAAATGGACTATCTTCTGATACAAATTGTGAAATTGTCGCAGGAAATCCAAGTAGTGCCGAAGCAAAAATTGGAGGCATAACACCAGAGATATTTACCTTTACAGGCAAGTGAGAAGTTTGACCTCCAAACACTCTATTATTAACAACTTTTTTCGCATATTGAACTGGAATTTTTCTAAAAGCTTTTTCAGTGTAAATGATAATCCAAAAAGAGATTAACATTATCGCTCCTACAAGACCTAAATTTAAGCCTGAAAGTTCACCGTTTTTAAATAGATTTACTGTATCTCTCATACCAGTTGGAATACCAGCTGCAATACCAGCAAAGATAATTAAACTAATTCCGTTACCAATTCCACGCTCCGTAATTTGTTCTCCAAGCCACATAACAAACATTGTTCCGGCCGTTAAAGAAATTACTGTTAGAAGTCTAAATGACATACCTGGCTCTAGAACAATTGGAAGTCCACTTGGACTTTTCAATGCCTCAAGTCCTACAGATAAACCATAACCTTGAACTGCACAAAGTATAACTGTTGCATACCTTGTCCATTGTTGGATTTTCTTATGACCATCTTGCTCTTTCTGAATCTCGGCTAGTGCTGGAAAAGAAACTGCAAGAAGGCTAAAGATAATTGATGATGTAATATAAGGCATAATACCTAAAGCAAGAACAGAAAATCTCTCAAGAGCTCCACCTGTGAAGTTATTGAAAACTCCAAATACAGAACCTTGCATTCCCTCAAAGAATGAAGATAATGCTGATGCATCAACACCAGGGGTAGGAACTTGCGTTGCCATCCTGAATACACCTAACATAAGTAATGTAAAAAATATCCTTTTACGTAATTCTTCGAGCTTTCCCTGCGCTGTAGACATTTATTAAGCCTCTTTCTTCTCTGTTTTTTCTGCTTTCTCTATTTTTCCACCAGCTTTTGTAATCATTTCAAGAGCTGAGTTTGAGAATTTTGCAATATTAGTAAATGTTAAAGCCTTTGTAAGGTCACCCTTATTAAGAACCTTAATCGGTAGTCTCTTATTCTTACCGCTTAAAAGCCCTTTAGCAATTAAATTTTCTCTATTTACTTCTTCACCATCAAATTTTGCAGCTATTTGTCCAGTTGTAACAATTGCGTACTCAGTTTTGAAAGGTGCATTTGAGAATCCTCTTTTTGGAAGTCTTCTATAAATAGGCATCTGCCCACCTTCGAAACCTAGCATAACGCCACCGCCAGATCTTGCCTTTTGACCTTTGTGACCTTTACCAGCTTGAGTTCCCCATCCAGAACCCTGACCTCTACCAATTCTCTTTGTATTTCTTGTTGCCCCAGGGCTTTTTAAATTATTTAAAGTTAACATAGTTTATATCCTCAACTTATTTTTCTTCAACAATATCAAGTAAATGAATAATCTTCTTAATCATTCCTCTAACTGCAGGTGTATTTTCAAGTGTTTTTACAGATCCTGTTTTTCTTAAACCAAGACCTCTTACGTTAGCTTTTTGCTTTTCAGTACATGTGATTGTACTTTTTTTAAGCTTTACAGTAATTGTACTCATCTTTATTCTCCAAGGCTCTTACAGCCAAATTTGTAATTATTTACTAGAGATTCTTAAACCTTTAGCATCAACACCACGTGCCTTAGCAATATCTTCAACAGAACGAAGCGCTTTAAAAGCAGCAAATGTTGCTTTTACAACGTTATGTGGATTACTTCCTCTAAGAGACTTAGTTAAAACATCTTTGATTCCAACAAGCTCAAGGATAGAACGACATGCACCAGCGGCCTTTACACCCGTACCGTTACTTGCTGGTTTAAAAAGAATTTTACCAGCGTCAAACTCACCTAAGATTGTATGAGGAATTGTACCGTTTTCAATTGGCACTCTAATCATTTTCTTAGTTGCTTCTTGAGATGCTTTTCTGATTGCATCAGGAACTTCTTTTGCTTTACCAAGACCGTAACCAACTCTTCCTTTACCATCACCAACGACAACTAAAGCAGAGAATGAAAATCTACGTCCACCCTTAACAACTTTTGCAACTCTATTTACAGCAACTACTCTCTCTTCAACATCTGGAGCTGTTGTGTTGTCTTGCTTTTTTGCTCTAGGAGCTCTTTTTTGAGGTTTTGCAGGCTTTGCTTCTGCAGCTTTTTCAGTATTTTCAGTCATTATATATCCCTTAAATTAGATTTGAATTCCACCTTCTCTAATAGATGTTGCTAATGCCGCAACTACACCAGTATATTTTTTACCGTTTCTATCAAAGACTGCATTTTTAATATTCTTCCCAGCAAGAGCTTCTGCTAGTTTTGTTCCAACAATTTTTGCACCTTCTGTGTTTCCACTAGCTGCAAGAGCATTTTTTCCAAAAGTTGATACTGAAAGAATTGTTTTGTTAGAAGCATCATCAATTACCTGTACAAAAAGATTTTTATTCGATTTTGTTGCACAAATTCTTGGTCTATCTGCAGTTCCAACAACTTTCTTTCTAATAGAAAGTTTTCTTCTTTGCTCTTTTGCTTTTGAAGCACTTTTAATTTTCTTTACTGATTTTCTCATAAGTTACCTACTATTTCTTCCCACCAGCTTTACCAGCTTTTCTAATAATTACTTCATCAGAGTACTTAATTCCTTTACCTTTATAAGGCTCTGGTTTTCTGAATGATCTAATTTTAGCAGCTGCAAAGCCAACTAGTTCTTTGTTTGTTCCTGAAAGGTCGATTACATTTTTTGTAACTTTCGCCGCAACACCTTCTGGAAGTGCATATTCTATTGGGTGAGAATAACCTAGGTTTAATACTAGTTTATCACCTTTAACTGCTGCTTTATAACCAACACCATTAAATTCAAGTGTTCTTGTAAAACCGTCAGTTACACCAACAACCATATTATTAACAAGAGTTCTAGTTAGTCCCCAAAGAGCTCTGTTTTTCTTAGAAGTATCAACAGGATTTACTACAATTGATTTTTCTTCTTGAGCAACAGTAACACCTTCGTGATGAGTAAAAGATAATTGTCCTTTTGGACCTTTTACATCAATAACTCTGTTATTAATTTTTATTTCTACTTTTTCCGGAATTGTTACCGGTTGTTTACCAATTCTTGACATGGTCTAAACTCCTACCAAACGTTACAAAGAACTTCACCACCTAGCTTCATAGCTTTCGCTTTTCTAGATGATACAATTCCTGCTGAAGTTGATACAATCGATACACCTAAACCACTTAGTACTCTTGGCATATCCTTGTAACCTTTATAAACTCTAAGACCAGGCTTAGACACTCTTTGAATTCCAACAATAGCGTCGTCTTTAATTCCAACTCTAATGTTTAGACGTTCATCAGCTGCTACAATTTTAAAGTTTTTAATAAAGCCTTCTTCTTTAAGAACTTTACAAATATTTGCTTTAATCTTGCTTGCTGGAATATCTACTTTTGTATGTCCTGCTCTCGCACCATTTCTTATTCTTGTTAGCATATCTGCTACTGGATCAGTCATCATAATCTTATTACCCCTACCAACTAGACTTTGTTACACCAGGAATAAGTCCTTGGTGTGCTAAATCTCTAAATTGGATTCTGCAAAGTTTGAAATCTCTATAATATCCTCTAGGTCTACCCGTAAGCTCACAACGATTTCTCACTCTGATTCTACTAGTGTCTCTAGGCATCTTCTGAAGTTTCTTCTGAAGAGCATTGAACTCTTCTTCAGTAATTTCAGGATCAACTAATTTAGCTCTAAGCTCAGCTCTTTTCGCTTCACCCTTTTCAGCCATTTTTCTTCTTCTATTATTTTTTGCAATTGAACTTACTTTTGCCATAATAAACTTCCTTATTTCTCTCTGAAAGGCATACCAAACATTTTTAATAAATCTCTTCCTTCTTCGTTACTGTTTGCCGTAGTAACAAATGAGATACCTAAACCACGAACTTTATCAATTTTATCGTAGTTAATTTCTGGGAAGATAATTTGTTCTTTCATACCTAATGTATAATTTCCTTTACCATCAAAAGCTTTAGGGCTCAAACCTCTAAAGTCTTTTACTCTTGGTAGAGAGAAAGAGATAAGTCTATCTAAAAACTCATACATCTTTTTTCCTCTAAGAGTAACTGATGCTCCAAGTGCTTGACCTTCTCTTAACTTGAAAGAAGCAATTGAATTTTTCGCTCTCGCTATAACAGGTTTTTGCCCAGCGATTGCAGCCATATCGGCGATGATACTCTCTACTACCTTACCGTTAGTAACAGCATCTCTTGTAACACAGTTTAAAACTATCTTCTCAAGCTTTGGAATTTGATGAACATTTTTATACTTAAATTTGTCCATCATGTTTTTGCTAATCTCTGATTTATACAGAGTCTTCATTCTATTTTCCATGACTTCCTCTATTATGATAAAACAGAACCGCACTTAACTGCGACTCTTGTTTTCTTTCCATCTTTTTCTTCGATTCTTACTCTTGTTGCAGCACCAGTTTTTGGAGAAACAACAGCGATATTACTAAGGTGAATCCCTTTTTCCATATCTGCAAAACCACCATTTGGGTTTTCCTGAGTTGGCTTCATCGATTTTTTAACTAGGTTTACACCCTCAACGATCGCAGTCTTTCTTTTAAAGTTAAGATTAGTTAATTTACCTTTCTTACCTTTATCTTTTCCTGCAACTACAATTACTTCATCATTAATTTTTAATTTTTGCATTTTATACCTACTCTCCTAAAGTACTTCTGGAGCAAGAGAACAAATTTTTGAGAAACTTTTGTTTCTTAATTCTCTAGCTACAGGTCCAAAGATACGTGTTCCAACTGGATCCTGTCCTTGGGCACCTAGGATTACAACACTGTTTGTATCAAATTGAATATAAGAACCATCTTCTCTTCTAATTGGATACTTCGTTCTAACAATTACAGCTTTCTTAACATCACCCTTTTTAATTTTTCCACCAGGTAGTGCTTGTTGAACTGCAACAACTATTACATCACCAAGGGCCGCAGACATTCTTTTAGAACCTCCAAGAACCTTAATACATTTTACTATTTTCGCTCCAGAGTTATCAGCAACTTCAAGCTTTGATTGCATTTGTATCATTGTTAACTCCCTTATTTACCCGAAAACAATTCCCACTTCTTTAACTTAGAATGTGGTCTTGATTCGATAATTGTTACAACGTCACCAACTTTTGCACTATTTGTAGCATCATGTGCATGATACTTCTTAGTCTTATTTACAAATTTACTGTAAATAGGGTGCTTGTAACGTCTTTGTACTTTAACTACAACTGTTTGATCAGCTTTATCACTAACAACAGTTCCCTTAAGTGTTCTTTTAAAATTCTCTACTGCGCTCATAATTATTTACTCGCTTCTTTAGTGTTTAAAGCAGTTAATAGTCTAGCGATATCTCTTTTAAGATTTACTAATAAGTGAGACTTCTCAACACTTGTAGTATTTTTTTGTAATCTTAAGTCAAAAAGTTCTTTTCTTAATTCAGATACTTTTTGATTAATCGCAGACGCATCTAGCTTTTTAATTTCATTCATTTTTAACATAGTTAACCTCAAGAAAATTTATTGGCCGTATATATAACACTTGGCCTCATTTTTCTACTGTTCTTTTGCTATAATTTTAGTTTTTATAGGCAGTTTATATCTTGCTAGGTTTAGTGCATCTTTAGCAGTCTGCACTTCAACTCCAGCAACTTCAAATAATACTCTTCCAGGCTTGATAACAGCAACCCACTTATCTGGTGAACCTTTACCTTTACCCATTCTTACTTCAGCCGGCTTGCTTGTAAGCGACTTATCAGGGAAAATTTTGATCCAGATATTACCAGCTCTTTTAGTTCTTCTAGAGATACAAATACGGGCAGCTTCGATTTGTCTATTTGTGATATACCCACATTCAACAGCTTGAATAGCGAACTCACCAAAAGTAATCGTATTTCCACGATTAGCTTTTCCTTTCATTCTACCTTTTTGCTGTTTTCTCCACTTTACTCTTTTTGGACTTAACATTGTTTACCTCTATAATTTCCGTAAATTCAAGGATTTACGGGAAAATCTTTAAAAATTAGTTTGGAGATGATTCTTCTACAAATAATATTTAATTCTGTAAATAAGAATTTTATTTTTTGTAAACTTCACCCTTATAAACCCAAACTTTTACACCAATAATTCCATATTGTGTTTTAGCTTGTGCTGTTTCATAGTCAATATCAGCTCTAAGTGTATGAAGAGGCACTTTTCTTTCTGAGTATCCCTCAGTTCTTGCCATCTCAGCTCCACCTAGTCTTCCTGCACATTTAACTTTGATACCTTTAACACCAGATCTAAAAGCAGATGTCATAACTTTTTTCATCGCTCTTCTGAATGCAACTCTTTTTTCAAGTTGAGCAGCAATGTTCTCAGCGATTAGCTTAGCTTCTGCATCTGGTCTCTTAACTTCAGCAATATTAAAGAAAAGTGTACCTTTAGCAATCTTCTTTAAATCATTTCTGATTTTGTCGATTCCAGCACCTTTTTTACCAATTGCAACACCTGGCTTAGCAGAAAAAACTGTAACTTTTACTTGATCCGAAGTTCTAGTAATTTCAGTTTTTGCAATAGCTGCATTTGATAAGTTTTTCTCGATATACTTACGGATCTTAAGGTCTTCTTGAAGAGTTGCACCGTAATTGTCCTTAGCGTACCAATTAGAATGCCAATCTTTAATATAACCTAATCTAAAACCGTATGGATGTACTTTTTGTCCCATTGTATCTTCCTTATGCTTCTTTTAGAGCCACTGTTACGTAACTGCTTCTTTTTCTTACTCTGAATGCTCTACCTTGTGCTCGCGGTTGGATACGCTTTGCAGTTGGTCCTTCATCAACCATGATTGTATCGATAACTAAGTTATCAAGATCATACTTGTTGCTTTCAGATGCGATTTGAAGCCCACTATTTACAAGTTTCGTAAGCATGATTGCGATTTCTTTCTTCTCGTTAAAGCGTAGAATTCTTAAAGCGTCTTCTACTTTTTCTTTTCTGATAAGATCACAAACTTGTCTTACTTTTCTTGCAGATTTATTAACGTTATTGTTTTTTACTACGATCATTTTAAACCTACCTATTACTTCTTAGATTTTTTATCAGCACCATGGCCATAAAAAGTTCTAGTAAGTGAAAATTCTCCTAGCTTGTGACCAACCATATTGTCAGTTACAAATACTGGGATAAATTTCTTACCGTTATGAACAGCAAATGTTAAGCCGATAAACTCAGGGAAAATAGTAGATCTTCTAGACCAAGTTTTAATAACTTTATTTGCCTTTCCTTCTGCCTTAGCTTCAGCCACTTTTTTAAGTAGACTGTAATCAGCGTAAGGACCTTTTTTAAGTGAACGAGCCATTTATTCTCTCCTAAATTACTTTCTTCTCTTAACAATGAACTTATTAGTTCTTTTGTTCTTTCTTGTTTTAGCACCTTTCGTTGGTTTACCCCAAGGAGTAACAGGATGCCTACCACCTGAAGTTCTACCTTCACCACCACCATGCGGGTGATCAACTGGGTTCATAACAACACCTCTTACTTTAGGACGACGTCCACGAAGTCTGTTCTTACCAGCTTTACCGATGATGATTTGCTCATGTTCAAGGTTTCCTACCTGACCGATAGTTGCTCTACAGTTAGATTTAACCTTTCTCATTTCACCAGATGGAAGTCTTAAAAGAGCTTCTTTTCCTTCTTTACCCATTAACTGAGCATAAGAACCTGCTGAACGAGCAAGTTGTCCACCACTTCTTGGATGTAATTCTACGTTATGTACTAATGTACCAACCGGAATATCCTTAAGAAATTTAGAGTTTCCAACTTTGATATCTGCTTCGTCTGAAGAGATGATTGAATCACCAACTTTTAGTCCGTGTGGAGCTAAAATGTAAGTTTTTACACCATCTGCATAACAAACAAGAGCAATATTACATGTTCTGTTTGGATCGTATTGAATCGACTCAACAGTTGCTGGAATATCAGTCTTCTGTCTTTTGAAATCAATAATTCTGTACTTTTGTTTTACACCACCACCACGACGTCTTGAAGTAATACGTCCTAAGGCATTTCTACCAGCAGTCTTTTTCTTTGTGGCTAATAACGACTTCTCTGGTTTTGCGCCTTTAGTTAAAGCATCGCTGTTCATAACAGCCATACGTCTTAAAGATGGAGATGTCGGCTTAAATTTTTTAATACCCATGATTCATCTTCCTTTAGGTTATATACCTTTAAATAATTCTAATTTTTGTCCGTCAGCAATCTTAACGTAAGCTTTCTTCCAAGAAGAAGACTTCTTAAGTGCTTTTCCAGCTCTTTTTACCTTACCGGCAGTAACTGAAGTTCTAACGTTAACAACTTTTACATCAAACATTTTTTCTACAGCATCTTTAACTTGAAATTTGCTTGCTTTCTTTTGAACTTTAAATACATAACGATTTGTATTTTCAGTAACAATAGAGCTTTTTTCAGTTAAAAGAGGCTTAATTAATACTTCTTCGATATGCATAATTACACCAGCCTATTTAATAAACTTTCTAAAGCAGCTTTTTCGATGATTAAGTTTTCAAACTTAACAGCTTCATACACACTGAAACCTTCAACGGCCATTGCTTTAGCATTTCTAATATTTCTTGCAGCTAAAATTGCTTTAGAGTCATTTTTCTCTGTAACAACAAGAGCTGGTAATAAGTTTTTAGAGTTAAGAGTTGCAAACATTTCTTTTGTTTTTCCATTAGACTCTAATGAATCAACAACAGTTAGTTTTCCAGCTTGAAACTTATCAGCGATAACAGACTGGATAGCCTTTAACATCATTTTCTTATTAACTTTTTGAGTAAAATCTCTTTTTTGAGGACCAAAAGCAGTCCCACCGCCAACCATTAATGGTGAACGAGTTGAACCTTGTCTTGCACGCCCTGTACCCTTTTGCTTAAATGGTTTAGCTCCACCACCTGAAACTTGACCACGTGTTTTAGTATGAGCATTACCTTGCCTTCTTCCAGCCAAAGTCGATTTAACGATTTGGTGAACAGCAGGAATACTTACTACTTCAGCATCAAGATTTACAGCAGTAGAAAGAGATCCAGACTTTTCAAATTTTGCATTTAATACATTTATATCAGCCATTTTCTATCTCCTACTTCTTAACCGCTTTCGCGATTCTAACAAAACCATTTTTTGAACCAGGAACTGAACCTCTGATTAGCATATAACCTTGCTCTTCATTTAGCTCAACAACTTGTAAGTTTTGAATTGTTTTAGTAATCACACCCATGTGACCAGGCATTTTCTTTTGCTTAAATACTCTACCTGGAGTGGCACGGTTACCGATTGAACCTGTTGTTCTATGGAATTTATGACCATGAGACGCTGGACCACCAGAGAAGTTATACTTCTTCATAACACCGGCGAAACCTTTACCTTTAGTCGTTCCAGTAACATCAACAAACGTGCTTGCATTGAAATCTTCTAGAGATAATTCTTTTCCAAGATTATCAACAGAAACTTCATCAGATTTTAACTCAGAAAAACGAGTTAAAGTCTTATCAATGTTTGCTTTTTTAAGATGTCCCTTAACAGGAGTTGTAACTAATTTCTCACGCTTTTCATTGAAAGCAACCTGATACGCATTGTATCCGTCAGTTTCAGTAGTTTTTACTTGAGAAATAACATTTGGGATTAGCTTGATAACAGTAACTGGAACATGTTTTCCAGACTCATCAAAAATTCTTGTCATACCAGCTTTCAAGCCATAAACAGCTGGTAAGCTAACTTTTGCTTCCGACATTCTTTCCTCCACAGCATCACCCCTTTCTGGGGATGCATTCATGGTTAATATTCAGACAATTTATTTAAATAAAATGTCTGCAACTTATACTAGTATTTAATCTCAACGTCAACACCAGCCGATAGGTCTAACTTCATCAGACTGTCTACTGTTTGTTGAGTTGGGTCGATAATATCAACCAGTCTCTTGTGTGTTCTCATTTCGAACTGCTCACGTGCTTTCTTATTAACGTGAGGAGATCTAAGAACAGTGTACTTGTTAATTTCAGTTGGAAGAGGGATTGGGCCAGCAATTCTAGCTCCAGTATTCTTCGCTGTCTGAACAATTTCCTGAACTGATGCGTCAAGAACATTAAAGTCATAAGCTCTAAGCTTAATTCTTAGTCTATTTGTTTTCATTCTTTCTCCAAAATTTTAAATGAAGTCTTAGATATTGCATGGAATAAAGTATGTCAACATTATTCCATGCAAATCGTATTTATTTTTAATTAATCTAGGATTTCAGTAACTGTTCCAGCACCAATCGTTCTACCACCCTCACGGATCGCAAATCTTAGTCCCTTCTCCATTGCTACATTCGTAATCAATTCTACGTCAAAACCTGTGTTATCACCTGGCATGATCATTTCAGTTCCTTCATTTAACGTGATCGCTCCCGTTACATCCGTTGTTCTGAAATAAAATTGTGGTCTATATCCTTTGAAAATTGGAGTGTGTCTTCCACCCTCTTCTTTTGTTAAAATATAAACTTCACATCTAAACTTGCTATGTGGCTTAACTGTTCCTGGCTTAATTATACATTGACCACGCTCGATATCTTCTCTCTTAATACCTCTTAAAAGGATACCTACGTTATCTCCTGCACGACCTTCGTCAAGAAGCTTTCTGAACATCTCTACACCTGTTACAGTTGTCTTTACAGCCTCTTTGATTCCGATGATTTCAATCTCTTCTCCAACTTTTACGATACCTCTTTCAACTCTACCTGTACAAACTGTACCACGACCTGAAATTGAGAATACGTCCTCTACTGGCATTAAGAAATCAAGATCTACGTCTCTAGCTGGTGTTGGAATAAATTCATCAACCTTAGCCATTAACTCAAGAACCTTCTCACGACCAATGTTCGCGTCTCTGTTCTCTACCGCTGCAAGCGCTGAACCTGCTACGATTGGTGTATCATCACCTGGGAAATCATAACTAGAAAGTAACTCTCTGATCTCCATATCTACAAGCTCTAAAAGCTCTTCGTCATCTACTTGATCTACCTTGTTTAAGAAAACTACTACCGCTGGTACGTTTACCTGACGTGCAAGAAGGATATGCTCTCTAGTTTGAGGCATTGGACCATCTGCTGCTGAACATACAAGAATTGCACCATCCATTTGAGCTGCACCCGTAATCATGTTCTTTACATAATCCGCGTGACCTGGACAATCTACGTGTGCGTAATGTCTATTAGCTGTTTCATACTCAACGTGTGAAGTATTGATCGTTATCCCTCTCGCTTTTTCTTCCGGAGCTGAATCGATATCTGCATAAGACTTAGCCTCACCACCCATAGCTTCCGCTAGAGTCATTGTGATTGCTGCTGTTAATGTTGTTTTACCGTGATCTACGTGACCGATCGTACCAATGTTTACGTGTGGTTTCGATCTATCAAATTTTTCCTTAGCCATTTGGGCACTCCTTTAATTTTGTTATTTTATTTATTAAATAAATATTCCGCGTTTTTCTAAAACTTTTTTAGCAATATTTTTATCTAGTAATTCGTAGTTTTTAAATGTCATTGAGAAGTTAGCTCTCCCCTGAGTCTTTGACCTAAGATTTGTCGAGTAACCAAACATCTCAGCCAAAGGCACTTCTGCCTTAATAACTTCCTTATCACCTTTTGGGTTCATTGAGAGAATACGTCCACGCTTTGCATTTACATCAGAGATAACATCCCCAGCAAACTCAGTTGGACTTATTACTTCAAGATCCATAAAAGGTTCCATTAAAGAAAGGCCAGCTTTTTGGCAAGCCTCTTTGAAAGCCATTGAAGCAGCTATTGTATAGGCTAACTCGCTAGAGTCAACATCATCGTATTTTAATTCATCAATTGAGGCTTTAATACTTATAAAAGGGTATCCAGCAAGAGCTCCACCTGGAGCAGAATCAAGAACGCCTTGTGTTGCAGCTTTAAATATTTCTTTAGGTATTTCTCGAGATTTGAAGTTCTCTACTGCTGATACAATTTGTTCCTCTTGAGGTTCAACTGTGATTTTTACTTCACCATACTGAACTTTCCCGCCAACTTCTTGTCTGTATTCGTGAGTTGCCGTAGCACTTCCTTCAATACTTTCTCTATAAGCAACTTGAGGTGAACCTACATTTACCCCAACTTTAAATTCACGAGATAATCGATCTACAATTATATCTAAATGTAACTCTCCCATTCCATAAATTAAAAGTTGTCCCGTCTCTTTGTTATTCATATGCTTAAAAGATGGATCTTCAATTTGAAGTTGTGCCAGTGTCTTTTGAAGTTTGTCTTCGTCTGCAGTTGTTTTTGGTTCAATTGCAATTGAGATAACTGTCTCTGGAAATTCCATTAAATCAAAAATGATTGGCTTATTCGTGACACATAAAGTGTGTCCCGTTCTTGTATATTTTAAACCTGTAAAAGCCACAATATCTCCGGCCTTGGCAACTTCAACTTCTTCTCTTTTGTTTGAATGCATTTGAAGAATTTTACCAATTCTTTCTTTTTTATTTTCAAGAGGATTAAGAACTTGAGCTCCGACTTTTATCTCTCCAGAATAAATTCTAAAGAAAGTAAGACTTCCAACAAAAGGATCAGTTGCGATTTTAAAAGCGAGACCAGAAAAGTCATCACTAACATCAGGTTTTCTTGTTATTTCTTTTTCATTGTTTTTTACATCGTAACCTTTCACTTCACCAATATCTATTGGAGAAGGAAGGTAGTCTGTAACAGCGTCTAAAAGGGGTTGCACACCTTTATTTTTAAAAGCCGTTCCACATAATACAGGAATAAATCCCTCATTAATTACAGCATTTCTTATAGCGGATTTAAGAAGTTTTTCACTTACAGCTTCATCACCGAGATAAGCTTCCGCAAGCTCTTCATCAAAGTCAGCGATACTTCCTATTAATTCTTCTCTATATAATTCAGCATCCTCAAGATCTGAATCTATTAAGTCTTGAAGTTCATAATTCTCTCCAAGATCTTCAGAAGTCCAAATCATTCTTTTCATTCTTACAAGGTCAATTGCACCTAAGTACTCATCCTCAGCACCAATTGGAAGCTGGATAGCGGCAGCATTTTTACCAAGTCTCTCTTTGATTTCAGATACAACATTATGGAAATCTGCACCAACACGGTCCATCTTATTAACGAATGCAATTCTTGGTACATTATATTTGTCTGCTTGACCCCAAACAGTTTCTGACTGAGGCTCTACTCCACCAACAGCACAAAAAACACCTACGGCACCGTCTAAGACTCTTAGTGATCTTTCAACCTCAATTGTAAAGTCGACGTGGCCCGGAGTATCTATAATATTAATCTTATGGTCGGCCCACATACAAGTTGTAGCTGCGGACGTAATTGTTATTCCACGCTCTTGTTCCTGAACCATCCAATCCATTGTGGCTGTACCGTCATGAACTTCTCCGATCTTATAACTTTTACCTGTGTAATAGAGAATCCTCTCGGTAGTAGTCGTTTTACCGGCATCAATATGGGCCATTATTCCAATGTTTCGAATTTTGTTTAAGTCTTTCATTTTTTAATATTCCAAACTTGTGTTTTTAACAAAAAAAAGGAGCGCAAAAACGCTCCTTTGTATCTATAAAAAGATTTTTTAAATTACCATTTAAGGTGAGCAAAAGCCTTGTTTGCTTCAGCCATTTTGTAAACATCTTCTTTCTTCTTAACAGCTCCGCCTCTATTGTTAGCAGCGTCTACTAATTCGTCAGATAGTTTTTCAAGCATTGTTTTACCATTTCTTGAACGAGAGTTATCTCTTAACCAACGGATAGCTAAAGATTGTTTTCTAGCTGGTCTAACTTCAACAGGTACTTGGTAAGTTGCCCCACCAATTCTTCTCGATTTAACCTCAACTGTAGGCTTAACGTTAGACATTGCTTTTTTAAATACTTTAATACCTTCTTCACCAGTTTTACTTTCTGCAAGCTCTAAAGCTCCGTAGAACATCTTTTCTGCTGTAGATTTTTTACCATCTAGCATAAAAGCGTTGATAAACTTAGTTACAACGATATCGTTAAATTTTGGATCAGGTAAAACTTCTCTTACCTGGGCTCTATGTTTTCTACTCATTTTTTACCTCGTCTATAAAGCTTAAGCTTTAGGTCTCTTAGCACCGTACTTAGAACGGCCCTGTCTTCTTTTATCTACACCAGATGCATCTAATGTACCTCTAACAGTATGGTAACGAACACCTGGAAGATCTTTAACTCTTCCACCTCTAATTAAAACAATAGAGTGTTCTTGAAGGTTGTGACCTTCTCCACCGATATAAGAGATAACTTCAAATCCTGATGTTAACTTAACTTTACATACTTTTCTCATCGCTGAGTTTGGTTTCTTTGGAGTCGTCGTATAAACACGTGTACAAACTCCACGTCTTTGAGGGCAAGCAACTAGTGCTGGAGACTTCGTTTTTGTAAACTTGTCTGTTCTTCCCTTACGAACTAATTGGTTAATAGTAGGCATTTTCTATGCTCCTTAAAATAATCTACTTATGTTTAGGATGGACTTTTAACACATGGCCCATCCTAAAACAAGTTTTTTTTACATTGATAAACTAATATGATCTTCTTCTTTTTTCGCGCTAGCTTCAAAATCACTATAACGCGGAACCCCAGTTCCAGCTGGAACAAGTCTACCCATAAGGATATTCTCTTTCAGACCACGTAGATAATCTTTCTTACCTTCTAGTGTAGCCTGCGTCAATACTTTCGTTGTTTCTTGGAAAGAAGCAGCAGAAAGGAATGAATCAGTGCTTAGAGAAGCTTTCGTGATTCCTAGTAAAAGTGATCTAGATTGAGCTGGGCTCGCTCCATCAGCAACTAATAATTCGTTAGCATCAACTAAAGTTCCTTTAGTTACCGAATCACCTTCAACAAACATTGAGTCTCCGGCATTAGTAATTTCAACTTTCTTTAACATCTGCGTAACAATTACTTCAATGTGTTTATCATCGATCTTAACACCTTGAAGTCTATAAACATCTTGAATTTCATCAGAGATATAAGCAGCAACTGCTTTTTCACCCATAACTCTTAGAATTTCATGAGGGTTTGTTGGTCCATCCATGATTGGGTCACCAGGACGAACATAGTCACCTTCGTTAACGATTACGTAACGACCTTTAGGGACTGCAACAACTGAAGCTTCACCACCGTCTTCTGGACGAATGATAATTCTTCTTGAACCACGCACTTCTGGTCCGTACTCAATTGTACCTGCTTGATCTGCGATAAGTGCAGAGTTTGCTGGCTTACGAGCTTCGAATAATTCCGCAACTCTTGGAAGACCACCGGTAATATCCTTAGTCTTTGTTGATTCACGTTGAACCTTAGAAATTACAGTACCACCATCAATTTCATCACCTTCGTTTACAACGATGTGAGCTCCGATTGGAAGTCTATAAATTGCTTGTCTCTTAGTTCCTGGAACTATAAGAGGTTCACCTGAAGCATCAACAAGAACAATTCTTGGTTGTTTACCAGCATCTTCTTTATTTTTAGCTTCTGTTACAACTTTATGTGAAAGCCCTGTAACAGCATCCATTTCTTCTTTTACAGTTGATCCAACGATCATTTCTTCGAATACAACTTTACCTTTAACTTCACAAATAGTTGGAGCTGCGAACGGGTCCCATTCTAAGATTTTTTCACCAACTACAACTGCGTCGCCATCTTTCTTGAAGATAGTTGCACCATAAATTGCCGGATATCTTTCCTTCTCAACACCTTGATCTGTTTTTACAACGATTTCACCAATTTTATTCATGATAATCATTGTTCCATCATCTCTATTAACAACGCTTACGTTATCAAATGATAAAGTTCCGGCTGTTCTTGATTCTGTTTTATTTACCTGAGCACCTGCAGTTGCAGTACCACCAACGTGGAAAGTTCTCATGGTAAGCTGTGTACCTGGCTCTCCAATTGATTGAGCTGCGATTACACCAACAGCTTCACCAACAGAAACCATCTTACCTCTTGCGAGGTCACGACCAAAACAAGTAGCACAGAAACCGTATTTTTCTTTACATGTAAGAACTGATCTAACTGCGATTTGATCGATTTCTTCTGCTTCAATTGAAGCTACGTCTACTTCAGTAAACATATGATTTCTTTCAAATAATACAGATCCATCTTGTGCTTTAACATCTTCAAGCGCTGTACGCCCTAAAACTCTTTCAGCAACATGTTCTGTAATTTCACCGTTTTCAATTCTTGAAGTAATTGTAATACCATCATCAGCTCCACAATCAGTACCTCTGATGATTGCATCTTGTGCAACATCAACAAGTCTTCTTGTTAGGTATCCAGAGTTTGCTGTCTTAAGTGCTGTATCGGCAAGACCTTTACGGGCACCGTGAGAAGAAGCAAAGTATTCTAGAACTGAAAGACCTTCACGGAAGTTTGATGTAATTGGTGTTTCAATAATTTCACCAGAAGGTTTCGCCATTAGACCCCTCATACCCGCAAGCTGTCTAATCTGAGCTGCAGAACCCCTTGCTCCAGAATCCGCCATCATATAAATCGCGTTGAAAGAAGGTGCTGTTTTCTTTTCACCATCTTTTTCTGAAACGAAAGTATCAAGAGAGAGACCGTCGATCATAACTTTTGAAAGTTTTTCGTTTGTTTGTGCCCAAACATCGACAATCTTATTGTATCGCTCACCGTTAGTGATTGAACCTTCATTGTATTCGTTTGTAATTTGATCAACTTCAGCTTGAGAAGTTTCGATAATACCTTTCTTCTCTTTTGGAACAACCATGTCTTTAACATTGATTGAAATCCCGGCTTTAGTTGCATAAGAGTAACCTGTTTGCATAATTGCATCAGCAAGAAGAACAGTATCTTTTTCAGACCCTCTTCTGTACGCCTTATCAAGAAGCTTACCTAGTTCTTTCTTATTTAAAATTTTGTTTATGTCTTCATAGTTTAGACAAGCTGGAATGATATCGTGAACAAATGTTCTACCAACAGTTGTTTCAATCATTTCATCATTTAGGCGAACTTTAACCGGTGCTTGTAAGTGTAATTTACCTGTATGGTAAGCAAATTGCGCTTCTTCTTTAGAAGAGAATACAGAATCGTATCCACGAGCAAATGGTCTAATTCTTGTCATGTAATACATTCCAAGAACGATATCCTGTGATGGAACAATAATTGGTGATCCATCTTTTGGAGAAAGTATATTGTTTGTACTCATTGCAAGAACTCTACATTCAATTTGAGCTTCAATAGAAAGAGGAACGTGAACGGCCATCTGGTCACCATCAAAGTCAGCGTTGAAGGCTGTACATACTAGAGGGTGAAGACGAATTGCTTTTCCTTCAATTAAAACTGGCTCAAATGCTTGGATCCCAAGTCTGTGAAGCGTAGGTGCACGGTTTAGAAGAACCGGGTGCTCACGAACAACTTCATCTAGGATATCCCAAACTTCTTGCTTTTGTTGCTCAACCATTCTTTTGGCAACTTTTATTGTTGTACAGTGACCTTTTTGAATTAGTTTACTGTAAATAAATGGTTTAAATAATTCTAGTCCCATCGCTTTTGGAAGACCACATTGATGAAGTCTTAAGCTTGGTCCAACAACGATAACCGAACGTCCAGAATAATCAACACGTTTACCAAGAAGGTTTTGACGGAAACGACCTTGCTTACCTTTAAGCATGTCTGAAAGTGATCTAAGTGGACGCTTATTAGCTCCAGTAAATACTTTACCACGTCTACCATTATCAAAAAGAGCATCAACTGCTTCTTGAAGCATTCTTTTCTCATTTCTAATAATAATTTCTGGTGCGTTTAATTCTTTAAGTCTTTTAAGACGGTTATTTCTGTTTATTACTCTTCTATAAAGATCGTTAAGATCTGAAGTTGCAAATCTTCCGGCCTCAAGAGGTACTAGTGGACGAAGATCTGGTGGAAGAACTGGGATAACATCCATCATAAACCACTCAGGTTTATTTGGAGATTTAATTAGTGACTCAACAACTTTTAATCTTTTAATGATTTTAGCTCTGTTAAGTTCAGTAGTCGCTTCTTTTAATCCACGTCTTAATTCTTTATTTAAAGTATCAATATCAACTTTTGATAATAGATCCTTAGCAACTTCACCACCCATTCCAGCTTTAAAGTCTACTCCTGCAGCTTTAAGCTCATGAGCTTTTGCTTCAGAAAGAATTGTTCCAACCTGAAGACCACCATCTTGATTATCAGTAGCTGATTCAAGAACAATATATGCTTCGTTATAAAGAACTCTTTCAAGATCTTTAAGTGTTAGGTCTAATAAAGCTCCAATTCTTGAAGGAAGAGATCTTAAAAACCAAATATGAGCAACAGGACTTGCTAATTCGATATGACCACATCTTTCACGACGAACTTTTGAAAGTGTAACTTCAACACCACACTTTTCACAAACAACACCTCTGTGCTTCATTCTTTTGTATTTACCACAGATACACTCATAATCTTTGATTGGTCCAAAGATCTTTGCACAGAACAAACCATCTCTTTCTGGCTTAAAAGTTCTGTAGTTGATTGTTTCTGGTTTTTTTACTTCACCAAATGACCACTCTCTAATTGTATCAGGAGAAGCCATTCTGATAGAAACAGCCTCAATACTAATTGGATCTTTTGGTTTATCGAAAAAGTTTAATAAATCTTTCATTAATTTATACCTCTAACTAATTTATGATTAGTTGTTAAAAAATTACAAGTTATCTACGGCTGATTCTCTACAGTTGGTTCCTCTAGTTTCATATCAAGTGCTAGTGCTTGTAACTCTTTTACTAGTACGTTGAATGACTCTGGTAACCCTGGTTCAAGAACTTTTTCACCTTTAACGATTGACTCATACATTCTTGTACGACCAACAACATCATCAGATTTAACAGTTAAGAACTCTTGTAATGTATAAGCTGCTCCATATGCCTCAAGAGCCCAAACTTCCATCTCCCCAAGTCTCTGACCACCAAATTGTGCTTTACCACCAAGAGGTTGTTGAGTAACTAGAGAGTAAGGTCCAGTACTTCTTGCGTGAATCTTTTCATCAACAAGATGGTGAAGTTTTAACATGTACATGATTCCTACAGTAACTTCCTCAGAGAAAGCTTCACCTGTAATTCCATCAAATAATGTTGTCTTCCCACTCTTATCAAGATCAGCTAATTCAAGCATATCTTCAATATCTGTTTCTCTTGCACCATCAAATGCTGGAGTTGAGAAACGAACACCTGTCTTAAGGTTGTTTGATAAGTGAAGAACATCTTTATCGCTTGCTTTTTTCAACCAAGCATCAACTTTTTCAGATTTGTAGATAGATGAGATTAAATCTTTAAGCTTGTGCATTTCATATTGCTGCTCAAGCATATAGTTAATTTTCTCACCAAGACCACGTCCAGCCCACCCAAGGTGAAGCTCAAGAAGCTGACCAATGTTCATACGTGAAGGTACCCCTAGTGGGTTCAATACGATTTCAACTGGCTCACCATCCGCAAGGTATGGCATGTCTTCTTTTGGAAGTACTCTTGAGATAACCCCTTTGTTACCGTGACGTCCGGCCATCTTATCACCTGCTTGAAGCTTACGCTTAATAGCAACATATACGATAACTTTCTTGATAACACCTGGAAGTAACTCATCACCTTTGTGAAGTTTTGCAACTTCATCATTTGCTTTAGTACGAACAAGATTGATTCTGTTTCTTACGTCTGCAAAGTATTCAGTTAGTTTCTCTTCAAGCTCAGCTTCTAGAGGAATATATCCAATTAGTTCAAAAGGAACTTTTGCAAGACTTGCAGCTGTAATATCTGCGCCCTTGGCAAGTAATTCTGTTGAACCGTCTTCTGATACTAAACTATCAGTAGTCTTAGAACCTTTAAGCATTTTTTCAATTGCAACTAATGAAGAGTTTTGGATCGCACGAATTTCGATTGATTCATCTCTTCTAATAAGAGAAGTTTCTCTTTCAATGATTGCTTTACTTCTTGAATCAAGCTCAACACCTTCTCTTGTGAAAACGTGAGCATCAATAACTGTTCCTCTTACTGAAGATGGAACTCTTAATGAAGTATCTTTAACATCTCCGGCTTTATCACCAAAGATTGCTTTAAGAAGTTTTTCCTCTGGAGATAATTGTGATTCACCTTTAGGTGTAATCTTACCAATTAAAATGTCTCCAGGCTTAATAACAGCACCAACTCTGATGATACCAGCTTCATCAAGATCTTTAAGAGCTTCTTCACTTACGTTTGGAATGTCTCTAGTGATCTCTTCTTTACCAAGCTTTGTATCACGAGCTTCAGCTTCGAAAGACTCAATATGCACTGATGTAAACACATCTTTTGCAAGAAGGTTTTCAGAGATAAGAATTGAATCCTCGTAGTTGTAACCACCCCATGGCATGAATGCTACAAGAACGTTTTGTCCTAAAGCGATGTCACCCATATGAGTACCAGGACCATCAGCAATAACGTCTCCGGCCTTAACTTTATCACCCTCTTTTACAAGAGCTTTTTGGTTAGTACATGTATTTTGATTTGTTCTTTGGTATTTGATTAGGTGATAAATTTCTACACCTGATTCATCATCTTTGAAGTTATCGCTTTGGATAACGATTCTATTTGAATCAACAAAGATTACTCTACCGTTATTTTTTGCAAAGATAATTGCACCAGAGTCTTTAGCAACAATTGCCTCAACACCAGTACCAACTATTGGAGCATCAGTTCTAACAACAGGTACGGCCTGTCTCATCATGTTCGATCCCATTAGGGCACGGTTGGCATCATCATGCTCCAAAAATGGAATCAATGATGTTGCAATCGAGATCATCTGAGAAGGACCAACGTCCATTAATTCGATTTCTTCTGCATCAACAAGTGCAAGTTCACCTTCACGACGTGCAGGTATCAGAGCACCTTCTAACTTACCTTCTTTATTTACTCTACCAGTGTTAGCCTGAGCAATAATTTTTCCTTCTTCTTGGAATGAAGAAAAATATTCAACACCTTTAGATACCGCTCCGTTATCCGCAACGTTTCTATATGGAGTTTCAATAAATCCATACTCAGAAACTTTTGCAAAAGTTGCAAGAGAAGTAATTAGACCAATGTTTGGTCCCTCTGGAGTTTCAACTGGACACATTCTTCCGTAGTGAGTTGCGTGAACGTCACGTACTTCGAATCCGGCTCTCTCTCTTGTTAGACCACCTGGCCCAAGAGCTGAAAGTCTTCTTTTATGTGTAACTTCTGAAAGAGGATTTGTTTGATCCATAAATTGAGAAAGCTGAGATGAACCAAAGAACTCTTTAACTGCAGCCGCAACAGGCTTTTGGTTAACTAGATCATGAGGCATCATTGTTTCTAATTCTTGGATAGACATTCTTTCACGAACAGCTCTTTCCATTCTTACAAGACCAACTCTAAATTGGTTCTCAAGAAGTTCACCAACCGCTCTTACTCTTCTGTTACCTAAGTGATCGATATCATCAACTTTACCTTTACCGTTGTTAAGATCAACAAGGTAGTTAACAGTTCTAATAATATCGTCTTTAGTAATAGTTGTATTTTCTACAGGTATATCTAAACCAAACTTATAATTGATTTTCATACGACCAACTTTTGATAGGTCATATCTTGTGTCATCAAAGAATAGAGATTGGAATAATGCCTCAGCTGCTTCAACTGTTGGTGGCTCACCTGGACGAAGTCTTTCGAAGATTTTAATTAATGCGTCTTCGTAAGAATTTGTTTTATCTAATAGAAGTGTGTTTCTAATTTGATCAGAAGAATTAACTCCATCAATATAAAGAACATCTATTTTATTAATTCCAGCATTGATTAGGTCAAAAACAAGAGCTTCAGTTAGTGCTTCATTTGCAGAAACAATAACTTCACCAGTTTCTTCGTCGTAGATATCGCTACCAACAACTTTTCCAACAACTTGCTCCATCTCTAATGGGAATTTGTTAATTTTTGCTTCAACAAGTTTCTTTACAGAAACTTTTGTAATTTTCTTTCCAGCTTTAACAATTGGCTTTCCAGATTTTGGATCAAGAATATCATCATTTGCTCTTGAACCTTGAAGTAAAGTTACATCTAATTCACGAGCAAAAGCTCCTTCTTTTAAATGTAGAGTTTCTTTTTTGTAGAAAAGGTCAAGAAGTTCACTTGTTGAGTAACCTAAAGATTTAAGAACTACAGTTGCATGAAGTTTTCTTTTTCTATCAATTCTAGCAAAAAGAACATTTTTATGATCAAACTCAAAGTCTAACCATGAACCTCTATGAGGGATGATTCTTGCTGAGTATAAAAGTTTTCCACTTGAGTGTTTCTTTCCACTGTCGTGCTCAAAGATAATACCAGGAGATCTGTGTAACTGAGAAACAATTACTCTTTCCGTACCATTATAAACAAAAGAACCTGTCTCTGTCATAAGTGGAATATTACCTAGATAAACTTCCTGCTCTTTAATAGAAGAAATTGTTTTATTCTCTTCGTCTTCTTCATCAACATCAAAAAATACTAATCTAACAGTAACTTTTAATGGTGACTCATAAGATAGACCACGGGCTTTACATTCTTGAACAGAATATTTTGGCTCTTCAAGTGAATAGCTTACAAATTCTAAAGACACAGTTTTATTGAAATCAAATATTGGAAATACTGATTTAAAAACAGCTTGAAGACCTTTGTCTTCACGTCTTGCAGGGGGAACATCTTTTTGCAGGAAATCTTCGTAAGAAGAGATCTGAAGCTTCATTAACTTAGGTGGCTCAATTACAGTTTCACTTCTACTGAAGTTACATCTGTACCACTCATTCGGGCTGAAAACTTTTGTCATTTGAACTGACTCCTCAGATAAAAATATATATATTTTAAAAACTAATTATTGTTCTATTTACATGTACAAACGCAAAAATGGAAGTGCACAATGTGCACTTCCACGAAATTTATTTAACAAGCTATGACGCTATGTTTATTCTTTCTAAATTACTTAAGCTCAACTTTTGCACCAGCTGCTTCAAGTTTTTTCTTGATTTCTTCAGCTTCTTCTTTTGCAACAGCTTCTTTAAGAGTTTTTGGAGCACTTTCAACGATTTCTTTCGCTTCTTTAAGTCCAAGACCAGTGATTCCTCTTACTTCTTTAATAACATTGATTTTCTTAGCACCTGCATCAGCAAGAACTACGTCAAATTCAGTTTTCTCTTCAGCGGCACCACCAGCAGCGGCTCCACCAGCAACAGCAACAGGAGCTGCTGATACACCAAACTTGTCTTCTAATTCTTTAACAAGGTTAGCAAGGTCTAATACTGTCATTCCTGAGATATGGTCAATTAATTGTTCGTTAGTCATTTTTATTCTCCTAAATCTATTTTCTAATAGTTTAAATTGTTTAAATTATTCAGCAGTCTCTTCAACAGCTGCCTCAACCTTCAAGTCACCTGGCTTTTCTACACCCTGTGTTTCACACTCGTCTTTGATTGAGTTCATTAATCTAGCAAATGCAGATACTGGCGCATTAAATGTAGCAAGTAATGTTCCAAGCATTTCATCTCTAGATGGTAATTTCGCTAGTTCAGTTACTTGAGTTTCTTCAAGTAGATCTGTTCCTAGGTACCCCTTACCAAGAGTAACCAACTCCATGTCTTCGCTTGCTTCAAAAATAGCTTTAGCGACACCTGGAGCATCTTCAAATGCGAAAGCAACTGCATTGGTCCCTTTAAGACCAGTAAGTAGTGCTTCTGCGTGCGTTCCTGCTGCTGCTTTACCAAAAAGAGCGTTTTTTGTAACAACAATAGTCCCGTTCGCATCTCTAACTTTCTTTCTTAGATCAACAGCACTGTTTGCGTCGATACCAATCATGTTAGTTAGAAATAGAGCCTTTGAAGTCTCAATTTTCTCTTTGAGGTTTTTGATCAGAACGTCTTTTTCAGCTCTAGTCATCATAATATGAATCCTCCTATGTTAATATTGGAGGGGGATTTGGGCAGGCTTTACTCGCAAAAGCGAACCGGCTTTCATCAACCCCTTTACCTATGTTAATTATTTATGCAAGTGTAGTTGCGATATCATTTGTATCAAGCTTTACACCTGGTCCCATTGAAGTACTGATTACAACAGACTTAATGTAAGTACCTTTAGCACTTGCAGGTTTAGCTCTAGAGATTGCTCCAGCGATAGCTTTGAAGTTTTCTAGAAGTTGCTCGTTAGTAAATGATTTCTTTCCAAATGGAACGTGAACAATACCAGTTTTCTCAGTTCTGTATTCAACCTTACCAGCTTTTTGCTCTTTAATAGCTTTTTCAACATCAGTTGTAACAGTTCCAAGTTTTGGGTTAGGCATAAGACCACGTGGCCCTAGAATTCTTGCGATTCTACCGATTTTCCCCATCATATCTGGAGTAGCAATTACTCTATCGAAATCCATCCATCCACCTTGGATTTTTTGGATGATATCATCTCCACCAACAAGGTCTGCACCTGCAGCTTCTGATTTAGCGATATTTTCACCAGATGTAATAACTACAACGTTAACTTTTTTACCAGTCCCAGCAGGCATTACAATTGCCCCTCTGATCATTTGGTCAGCATGTCTTGGATCAACACCAAGTCTAAATGCTACGTCAAAAGTTTCGTCAAATTTTGCAAACGCTGTTTCTTTAGCTAAGTCTAATGCTTCTGTAACATTATATAGCTTATTAGTATCAACTTTTGCCCATGCTTCTTTTCTAGTTTTATTGATTTTTTTCATAATTCCTCCGATTAAGCCTCAAACTCTTTGTAGTCTAATTTAAGACCTGAAGAACGAACTGAACCTTCAATTGTTCTTTTAGCTGCATCAATTCCTGCTGCAGTTAAGTCTGGCATTTTTGCTTTTGCTACTTCTTCTACCTGAGTTTCAGAAACAGTACCTGCTACTTCATGCCCTGGTTTGTTAGCAAAACTCTTCATCTTAAGTGATTTTTTAAGCATATAAGATGCTGGAGGTGTTTTAGTAATAAATGAGAAAGATCTATCAGAATAAACTGTAATGATAGTTGGGAAGATAGTTCCCGCTTCTTTTTGAGTTCTTGCATTGAATGCTTTACAGAACTCCATGATGTTTACACCTTTTTGACCAAGTGCTGGCCCAATTGGAGGTGCTGGATTCGCTTTACCACCTGCTATTTGTAGCTTGATAAAACCTGTAACTTTTTTAGCCATAGTTTTTCTCCTCGGTTCAAACGACTTTTTAGGTCTCCCGTATAGTTTTATATTCCCCTAGGGGTTTTTTATGCTTTTTCTACTTGAGTATCATCTAGTTCAACCGGTGTTGGTCTACCAAAGATTGATACGTTTACTTTTAACTTACCATTAGCATTAACGGCCTCAACAGTTCCAACGAAAGAAGCAAATGGTCCCTCAACAACTTTAACTGAGTCTCCAGCAGAGAAAATAGTTGATGAACGTTTTTTCTTACCACCATCAACATTAAGACCAAGCATATTTGCAGCTTCATCATTTGTAATTGGTGTTGGCTTCCCTCTTTCACCTCCGATAAAACCAGTAATTTTATCAGTATCCTTTACAAGGTGCCACGCTTTCTCTGTCATATGCATTTTAACTAATACATAACCTGGAAAAAGTTTCTTTTTAATATTTCTTTTTTTACCGTTAACACTTGTTACAACTGTTTCTTCAGGAACAACGATATCAGCAAAAAATTCTTTCATTTTATGATTAAGAATTCTTTCTTTTAGAGTTTTAGTTACTCTGTTTTCAAAACCAGAAAGAGCATGAGCGATATACCACTTAAAATCTTCGGTATCACCTTTAGCTAGACCATTATCAACAACTTCTTCTTCTGTTGACTCTACATCAGTTGCTTTTGCTTCAACTTCTGTTTTCTCTACTTCATTATTTACTTCTTCATTCATGAGTAAGTTTCCTTATGCAATTAAACTTAATAACCAGCTTGCACCAAGATCAAAAAATCCCAGTAAAAAACCAATAATAGTTACACCGATCATTATTACAATTGTGTGTCTAACAGTTTCATTTTTATCAGGCCAAACAACCTTAACTGCTTCTTGATACACTTCACTTAAAAAATTAGCCGTCTTTGGTGTTTTCATAATGTATACAAAAACTGCAAAGGCAATTAATACTGATACTGCCTGTGAGATTGCTACAAAATTAGTAACCTTTGATTCCAATTCAAACCATTCACTTAATGTTTCGAAAAAGCTTATTAGAACGTATCCTACGATCATGCAAGTGATTGCAACACTTGTTTGAATCCACTTTTTACCATCTTCCTTGTTTGCTAAAGACATACTTCACCTTTTTACATAAAAATCGAGTTCACAATATATGCGAAATAAAACTTATTTTGTCTATAAGAAAAGTAGTTTTATAACAAATTTAGTTGATTGGATAGAAGTTTTTTTGAATTAGCTATGCGTTATTTAGGAATAAAAAGTGGCGGGTGCAGAGGGATTCGAACCCCCAACCTACTGATTTGGAATCAGCCGCTCTACCGTTGGAGCTATACACCCATTTTTGATATTCATCCTAGAAAATAGGACAAATAAAAGGACCGCTACAAGAGCGGCCCTCATATATTAAACTATTTTTTTAATTAGTCTAAAATCTCAGTAACTGTTCCAGCACCAATCGTTCTACCACCCTCACGGATCGCAAATCTTAGTCCCTTCTCCATTGCTACATTCGTAATCAATTCTACGTCAAAACCTGTGTTATCACCTGGCATGATCATTTCAGTTCCTTCATTTAACGTGATCGCTCCCGTTACATCCGTTGTTCTGAAATAAAATTGTGGTCTATATCCTTTGAAAATTGGAGTGTGTCTTCCACCCTCTTCTTTTGTTAAAATATAAACTTCACATCTAAACTTGCTATGTGGCTTAACTGTTCCTGGCTTAATTATACATTGACCACGCTCGATATCTTCTCTCTTAATACCTCTTAAAAGGATACCTACGTTATCTCCTGCACGACCTTCGTCAAGAAGCTTTCTGAACATCTCTACACCTGTTACAGTTGTCTTTACAGCCTCTTTGATTCCGATGATTTCAATCTCTTCTCCAACTTTTACGATACCTCTTTCAACTCTACCTGTACAAACTGTACCACGACCTGAAATTGAGAATACGTCCTCTACTGGCATTAAGAAATCAAGATCTACGTCTCTAGCTGGTGTTGGAATAAATTCATCAACCTTAGCCATTAACTCAAGAACCTTCTCACGACCAATGTTCGCGTCTCTGTTCTCTACCGCTGCAAGCGCTGAACCTGCTACGATTGGTGTATCATCACCTGGGAAATCATAACTAGAAAGTAACTCTCTGATCTCCATATCTACAAGCTCTAAAAGCTCTTCGTCATCTACTTGATCTACCTTGTTTAAGAAAACTACTACCGCTGGTACGTTTACCTGACGTGCAAGAAGGATATGCTCTCTAGTTTGAGGCATTGGACCATCTGCTGCTGAACATACAAGAATTGCACCATCCATTTGAGCTGCACCCGTAATCATGTTCTTTACATAATCCGCGTGACCTGGACAATCTACGTGTGCGTAATGTCTATTAGCTGTTTCATACTCAACGTGTGAAGTATTGATCGTTATCCCTCTCGCTTTTTCTTCCGGAGCTGAATCGATATCTGCATAAGACTTAGCCTCACCACCCATAGCTTCCGCTAGAGTCATTGTGATTGCTGCTGTTAATGTTGTTTTACCGTGATCTACGTGACCGATCGTACCAATGTTTACGTGTGGTTTCGATCTATCAAATTTTTCCTTAGCCATAGTTTTTCTCCTTACAAGTTATTCTGAAAATTAGGCGTTAATACTTATATATAAATTAATGTCACTGAGTATGCTTTAAAGCCACTAAACTGACAATATCTTTTTATTCACTTTTTGCTCTTTTTTATGGAGCTCTCGACGGGATTTGAACCCGTGACCTCTTCCTTACCAAGGAAGCACTCTGCCCCTGAGCTACGAGAGCGTCACCTTTCGCAGTTTTATTTATAAACAAAATGTTTTTAATAATAAATATGCAATCAATCAAGGCTTTTATTCGGTTTTATGTGAAAAAACATGAGAAAAAAATGGAGCGGGCGATGAGGCTCGAACTCACGACCCCAAGCTTGGAAGGCTTGTGCTCTACCAACTGAGCTACACCCGCTTTGATTTGGTACATCATTAATTTGAAGATGGTGGCGCGAGATGGATTCGAACCATCGAAGGCATACGCCGGCAGATTTACAGTCTGCTCCCTTTAGCCACTCGGGAACCACGCCTTTGAAATGGAGCAACTCACAGGAGTCGAACCTGCGACCGTCGGTTTACAAAACCGATGCTCTACCAACTGAGCTAGAGTTGCCCAAAGTTTCATCTTCTTCATCATTGATGAGCTTAGAAATATAAAGTCTATTTAAAAATAAGGCAAGTTTTTTTTTATATTTTTTAAGTTTTTATTTCGTAAAACATTTTTCCATTGAAATTGCTGCAGCCACAGAAACATTCAAGGATCGAATATCTCCAGCAGGAATCAATGCTAGTTGGTGTTTTATATTTCTCAACACAGAATGAGAAATACCAGTCTCCTCTTTACCAAGGACTAAACAAAGTCCAAGATGCGCTTCACTAATTATCTGGTCTGTAATCGGAGTATCAACGTGCTCAGTGAGACCAATACATGTAACTCCTAAAGCTGTTAATTTTGAAATAACTTTAGAAAGATTAGTCGTCTGAACTAGGTTCAAATACTCTGAGGCTCCAGAGGCAATTCTATAAAAAGATGGTGTAAACCCAAACGATTTTTTCCCAGGTAGAATAACTATATCAATCCCATAAAAGCTTGCAGTTCTTAAGATTGCAGCTCCATTGTGAACATCTGTTATTTGGTCAAGGCAGAGAATCTTTAATTCATTTTTTGATGATACCGTCTCATAAAGCCAGTTATTATCATGAGTTTCAAGCTCTGATGCTATAACAAAAATTCCAGAGGGAACTCTTTGAAAATCGAGTTTTAGTTTTTTAAAATATTCTTTCGCTTTTTCTTGAAGAGCATGAGGTTCTAGGTATTCAACTCTAAATTCATCTAAGTCTTTTGGAGTTAAATCTGATTTTTTAAAAAGGTCTTTTTTAGACTCTTCAGAGCAGTACACCTTATAGATATTTCTATTTGGATTTTTAAGAGCTGCTGCAACAGAGTGAATCCCTATGATTAAGTTAAAATCTTCCACTACAGACTACTTCCAAGGCTCAAGAGAACCTCTTTAACTTTCGCAGAGAGCTCTTCTTTTTTAACTTTAAAAGACTCTCCAGTGCTTCTAACTTTTATTTCAAGTTCACCGGATTCATTATAATCACGCTCGCCTAAAACAATTCTCAAAGGTAAACCTAGAAGATCAGAATCTTTGAACATTGGACCTGGGCCCATTCCTCTATCATCAAAAAGAACATCGATACCTTGAGATTTTAGAGAATTATATATTTCTGTACTTAGTTTTTTTGTTTCTTCTTTTTTACCAATTACCGCAAAGTAGGCATCAAAGGGTGCTATAGCTGCTGGCCAAATGATTCCATTTTCATCATGGCACTGCTCTATCGCCGCGGCCATTGTTCTAGAAACACCGATACCGTAACATCCCATAAGAGGAGTTTGCTTTTTACCGTTTTGATCCAAAACAGTTGCTTTCATTGATTTTGTATATTTATTTCCAAGTTGAAAAATATGTCCTACTTCAATTCCTTTTCTAAAAACAACTGGTGTTTTTCCATCAGGAGCAAAGTCTGTTTCTTTTGCTAGTCTAAAGTCTGCTTGCTTAGATTTTTCAACCTCACGAGAAGGAACAAATCCTTTAACGTGGTAATTTTCTTCGTTAGCACCAACAATATAAGACTTTTCCATATCTATTGCTGAGTCAAAAAGAACGCTTAATCCCGAGACACCAAGAGGACTCATATAGCCTTTTGGTAAATTAAACTTCGAAAGAACGCTCTCACTCGCAACAGTTACACTATCTGCTTTTAAGAAATTTGTGAGTTTAATTTCATTTAATTCATCATCTCCTAAAAGCATAACTATATAGTTTGCTTCTTTTTGACCATACATCGCTGTAAGGACTAAAGTCTTTAAGCTTTGATAAACTGGTACATCAAGGCTTTTACAAACCTCTTCACAAGTTGATTGATTAATCGTCTCTATTTTTTCAACGGCACAAGCATCAGTGAATTTTAACTCTCCACGAACTGTATCTGCTTTTTCTATATTTGCGGCATAACCAATAGATTGTGCTTCAACAACAATATCTTCTCCATTATCTGCAATAACTTGAAACTCATGAGTTTGAGAGTCTGCACTTCCCATTGCTCCAGCATCTGCTTCGACAATAATATGCTTTAGACCCATACGAGTAAAAATATTTGCATAAGCTTTGTAGAATCTTTCATACTCTACATCCATACAAGCCTTATCCATATGGAAAGTATATGCATCTTTCATTACGAACTCTCGACCTCTCATTAAACCAAAACGAGGTCTAATTTCATCTCGAAACTTGGTATTAATTTGAAATAATGAAACTGGAAGGTTCTTGTATGAAGTAACAGTCTTTTTAAAAATATTTGTTATCGTCTCTTCGTTTGTTGGACTTAAACAAAAGTCTGCTTCTTTTCTATCTTTTAGACGAAGCATCTCTGGACCCATCGTGTCCCAGCGTCCACTGTCTTTCCAAACCTCAGCAGGAGTAACCATGTTCATTAATAACTCTTGAGAGTCTATAGCTGTAAGTTCTTGTCTAATAATATTTTTGATTTTTTCTAAAACTCGAACGGCCATAGGCAAGTAAGAATATATTCCACCTGCTTCTTTTTGAATAAAGCCAGCTCTCATAAGTAGTTTATGAGATGTAACTTCTGCGTCAGACGGTACTTCTTTGTATGTCTGCCAAAAGCTCTTAGATAATTTCATTTGGGATCCTAATTAAAAAAACTATTTGTGTAGATGTCTTTTGTCTCTACAAAAACTTCCATTATACAATCTTCAGCAAGGTCTGCACCGACTGTAACGATTAAGCCTGAAGCTTGTTTAATATCTACTAACTTAATATCTGAAATCGACTGAGACTCTGAACAAAATTCAGAGATATCAAACTTTAGAAGTTCAACTTTAATCATGGGTAGAGACATTGCTTCAACTAATTTAAAGCTAGAAGCTTTTGGAAGAGTTAATTTAAATTCTTCTTTTTCAAGAACGATTTCTCTATCCGTTACATACTTTTTTGCCTTCTCTAAATTCGACCATTTTACAGACGCAAAAGTTGACGCAGAAAAAAGTATAGCAATCATTATGATGTGTTTCATCGGTACCTCTTAGACCCAAATTATAATTTTGGTCTTTTTACACAAAAAATAGATGTTTGAAAAGAAAAGATAGTCTAGTTTGTAACACTTATCATGTTTGGCAAACGATGAGCTTCTTGAACCTCTGCCGTAAGAGAGGCCGCCGAAACGATCTCATATGCAGATTGAGTCTCAAGGATTTTTCTACAAAGAAGGTTGTGAAGATGGTGCCCAGACTTGTAAGTAGTTACTTTTCCAGCAATTTCATAGCCCATTAGACTAATATCACCGATTGTATCGAGGATCTTATGACGAACAAATTCATCTCTAAACCTTAAACCCTCTGGGTTCATAACTTTAAAGTCATCTAAAACGATAGCATTATCAAGAGATCCACCTTTAACAAGGCCCTTTCTCTTAAGCATATCAACGTCTCTGAGCATCCCAAAAGTTCTAGCTCTACTGATTTTATTTATAAAATTTTCGCAACTAAATTCAAAAGTTTCTCTTTGAGTTTTAATCGCTGGGTGAGCAAAAACAATTGTTGAATCAATAATAAGGTTATTTGCTGGCTCTATTTGAGCCCATTTTCCATCATGCTCAACACGAACAGTATCCGTGATTACCATAAATTTCTTGGTTGTATTTAAATGCTGAACACCTGTTTCTTTTAATAAGAATACAAATGAAGCCCCAGAGCCATCCATAATTGGTACTTCTGGTCCGTTAATTTCAATATAAACATTATCGATACCAAGCCCGTAAAGAGCGGCTAGTAAGTGCTCTACGGTATGGATTGCATCCTTACCACTACCTAAAGTCGTATTGTTGTCAGTAGCACCAACAGAGATTGCATCGGCTTTTTGATCTATAGAATCTTTAATATCAACTCTTCTAAATACAATTCCTGTATTTGCTTGAGCTGGATATAATTTTAATTTAACTTTCTTACCTGAATGTAGTCCTATCCCGGTAACCTGTACTTCTTTTGCAAGGGTTCTTTGATAAATCATTTTCAACTTTTCCTCTAGGCGCTAACGGACCCTAAATTTTCCTTGTTTTTGCACTACGTGTCTTTAAGTATAAACTAATTTTATTAAAAAACAGCAGCGAAAAATTTGCGCGAATTTATCAGTTATAAAACTCAATGAGTCAATTAATCTAAGTTACTGTAATATATACAAAGCGTCAATAAGTTTCGAGATTTCAGATACTTATGTGAGTGATCGCTTTTTCTGATAAAGTACGACCTCTTGGAGTTCTAAGAAGAAGACCTTCTTTTAACAAAAATGGCTCATAAACCTCTTCAATAGTTTGTTTGTCCTCACCAAGAGTAGCACTTAGAGCGTCTATCCCAACAGGACCATTTGAGTAATATTCATGAATTACTTTAAGAATTTTTCTATCCATAGAGTCCAGACCAAGTTTATCTATATCTAAGAGGTCTAATGCTTTATGAACGTCTGAGATTTCTATTTTTTCGTGATCTTGAACTAATGCAAAGTCTCTAACTCTTCTCAAGATCCTATTTGCAATTCTTGGAGTACCACGGGCACGAGTAGAGATTTCAATTTTTGCATCTTCACTTAAAATTACTCCAAGTTTTTTAGCATTATTATTTAAAATTAAAGAAAGCTCCTCTGGCTTGTAGTAATCAAAATGCAGGTGGGCCATAAATCTATCTCTTAGAGGATTAGATAGTAGGCCTGAACGAGTTGTTGCTCCAATCAAACTAAAGGGCACTAAATCGATTTGCATTGTGCGCGCACTAGCACCTTGGCCAATTAAGATATCCAACCTAAAGTCTTCCATCGCAGAATAGAGAATTTCCTCAACCGAGATATGCATCCTATGAATTTCATCTATAAAAAGAACATCTTGAGGAGCTATATTTGTCAAAACTGCTGCAAGGTCTCCCTTCTTTTCAATTGCTGGGCCACTTATAACGTGTAATTCACTTCCTATAGATTTTGCAATAATCATGGCCAGTGAAGTTTTCCCAAGGCCCGGAGGACCAGAAAGAAGAACGTGGTCCATAGCAGCTTTTCTTTTAACTGCAGACTTAACCATAAGGTCTATATTTTCAACGACTCTTTTTTGACCAATATATTCACTAAAGTCCCGAGGTCGTAATTTCGCATCGTGCTCGATATCATTTTTCTTTGTATCACTTGATAGGAATCGATTATCACTCATTATAACTCTTTTAAGACTCTTTTAATTAAGTCCTCTGATGATTTAACACTCTCATCAATACACGATTGAATTGTAAGATCTAGATCTTTATAACCAAGACTCTCTAGCGCAAGCCTGGCTTCTGCCACAAGTTTTTTATCTTTAAAAATAGGTGCTGTCTTTGGCTCAATTTGATCTACAGTTGCACTCATCTGGGCTTCTGTTTCAGAGCTAAACCCAAAGTGTTGTCCAACTTTATCTTTTAATGAAAGAATAATTTGTTCTGCCATTTTTTTACCAATCCCAGGGGCTTTGGTTAGAACAGTTGTTTGTTCAAACTGAATTGCTTCAATAAGCATATCTTTTCCAATATTGGTAATTAATGGATAGGCCTTAGATGATCCTACTTTATTAACTGTTTTTAATAATTCAAACATCTTTTTATCTTCAAGATTATTAAAACCCCAAAGGCTTTGATCGTTATCAGTTATATGATGGTGAGTATATAGTCCCACTTCAGAGTTTGCCTGAAGAAAATATCCAAAGTTAATATCGTAACCAATACCTTGATTGGTTAGAATTAATGCTTTTTTACCATCAGAAAATAGAACTTTACCTTGAACGTAACCAATCATTTTAAACCTTATGTGCCAAAGAAGCCGCAAGGCCTTTAGACTTTTTAGAACTTTTACTTTTTACTGCCGCATTCCCCTTATTGAGTATATGGCACAGTGCTATTGCAATAGCATCACTTTCGTCATGGGTTTGATATTCTCTTTTACCAAGAAGCATATCAATGAATTTTTGAATAGATTCTTTATCTGAGTGCCCATAGCCCGTTGCCGCTGCCTTTATAAGAGTTGGCGCGTATTCAAATATTTTTTTATCAAATTTTTCAGATAGGCTCGCAAGGATAACTCCGCGAGTTTGTGCAAGCTTTGCCATGGAGTTTGGGTTCTTTACAAATATAAGGGACTCAATCGCTACTTCATCTGCATCTATTTTGGAGATTAATTCATCAGTAGCTTTTTTAATTTCTGTGACTCTGTCTATGAATTCAGTTTTTGAATTAAATTTAAGTACACCAGAATCGATGTATTTAACACTTCGTCCACTTGACTCAATCAATGCCCACCCAGTTGTTATTGAACCTGGATCAATTCCTAAAACATACATATTAGAATAATAGACTATACGATTAAATCTGGAAACTTACGGACAGTTCTTTCAAGGATATTTAAAAACTTTTTCTCATCTGTATCTAAAACTTCTAAGAGAATTTTATAATGAGCTAATAAAAAGTTTTTTTGACCAAGTTTAAAAAGTTCAACTGAATGTTTTCTGCACAGCAATACCGGTACTGGGTCACCAACTTCGTCATAAAGTGTTGCCCGCTCAAGTTCCGTCGCCCCCGAAGTTTCTTCGCCGTAGTGCTTACAAATAGTACATTCTCTTTTTTTGCTCATAGGACCTTTTCTGCCTTTGGAAAAATCAGACATTATTATACACCCATTCTTAATTTTAATTTAGTTTTAATCAGCATTATGCTTTTTCCCTATGAAATCTCAAGTATTTACGGTATTAATTTCCTATGTCTAAGCTTCTAAACGCCAAACCTATTGTTGAGAAATCTATTGACTCGCTTCAAAAGCGATGTGGTCAGTTAAAAATTGAAGGCTTAGAACCTAAAATGGCAGTTATCCTTGTTGGAAATAGCCAAGCAAGTCTTACGTACATAAAAAATAAAAAGAAATTATGCCAAGAAATTGGTGCAAGCTTTGAACTATTTCACTTAGACCAAAATATCTCAGAGGCTGATTTTCTAAAACAAGTTGAGAGTATTAATAACGACTCAAAGGTTACGGGATTTTTTATTCAACTCCCTCTTCCAAAGAGTTTATCTCATTTAAATATCTCTAAATTAGTTGATCCCAAAAAGGATGTTGATGGATTTCACCCAAATTCATCAAATGCTTTATATCTTAATAAAGAAAATGCATTTATACCTTGTACACCAAAAGGTATTTTAAAACTTTTGAGCTTTTATAACTTAGATATTGAAGGAAAAAATATTGTTATAATTGGAAGATCTCTTATTGTTGGGAAACCACTAAGTCTTCTTCTTTCAAATAAAAATGCAACAGTAACTCTGTGTCATTCAAAAACTAAAAATATAAAACAACATACAAAAAATGCAGATATTATCATCAGTGCAGTTGGTAATTCTAAGTTTCTAACAGCAGAGTATCTCTCTGAAAATAAACCCGTTATTATTGATGTAGGTATAAATAGAGATGAAAACGACAAACTTTGTGGAGATATTGATTTTGAATCAGTAAAAGACAAAGTATCTGCGATAACTCCTGTTCCAGGTGGTGTTGGTCCTTTAACAGTACTTTCTTTAATGGAAAACCTAATACAAGCAACTGAAAATATTTTAAAAGGAAAATAAATGAAAACTTCCCTTTATGAGCAGCACCTCGAACTTGGTGCTAAGATGGTGGATTTTGCTGGGTGGGAAATGCCCATTCAATACAAAAACTTAAAAGAAGAAGTTCAAGCTGTAAGAGACTCTGTTGGTGTTTTTGATGTAAGCCATATGGGCGAATTTTTTATTGATGGCCCTGATGCGATTAAATTTGTTCACGAATTAGTAACAAACGATATTGAAGGCGCTTCAAACTTAAAAGCAATTTACTCACCGCTTTGTAACGACAAAGGTACGATTATAGATGACTTAATCGTATACAAACTTACTGAAACCAAACTAATGATTTGTGTGAACGCCGCTAATATCGAGAAGGATTTAAATTGGATTAAATCCCAAGCTAACTCATACGATATAACTATTAGTGATAAGTCAGCTGACTATTCATTACTAGCTGTTCAGGGGCCAAAAACTTTTGAGACTCTTTGCTCACTTGAGCTGGGTTATAAGCTCGATGACATAGAGTACTACTCAATTCAAACTCCTGATCTTCAGACAAGTGCAACCCCTACTCTATTTGCTAGAACTGGATACACCGGAGAAGATGGCTTTGAGATATTTGGACCACATGATTATATTCAAAATATTTGGAAACAATTAATTCAAGCAGGTGTGAAGCCTTGTGGCCTTGGCTCTAGAGATGTACTAAGACTGGAAGTTTGTTATCCACTCTATGGACATGAGCTAGATGATACAGTTACGCCACTTGATTGCGCTCTTAAGTGGACGGTTAAACTAAATAAAAATCATTTCATTGGAAAAGCAGCTCTTTCTGAGTACGAACCTAAGTTCAGACTAATTAAATTTACTTTAGACAAAGGTATTCCAAGGGAAAATTATAAAATTTTAAATTCTAACCAGGAAGAAATTGGTCATGTTACCTCAGGAACAATGTCTGTTGTCCTAAATAAGGGAATTGCGATTGCACGAGTATTAAAAGAGAAATATAATCCTGAAGAGCAATACCTTGTTGAGATTAGAAATAAGGTACTAAAAATTGATATTACGAAAAAAGCATTTGTTAGCGGAGGACATAAGTAATGAGTCAAGTTGTTGAAAATTTATTATATACAGAAGATCACGAGTGGCTAAAAGTTGAAGGAAATATTGTAAGTGTTGGAATTACTGATTTCGCACAAAGCTCTTTGGGCGATATTGTTTTTGTTGAGCTACCAGACGCAGATGATGAAATCGATCAAGGAAGTTCATTTGGAGTTGTTGAATCAATAAAATCTGTTAGTGACTTATACACACCTGTAAGTGGAAAAGTTGTGGAAAAAAATGAAGAAGTTGAAGGATCACCCGAACAGATCAATCAGAATGCATTTGAGGCATGGTTAGTAAAAATTGAGTTAAGTGACTCAAGTCAATTAGATAAATTAATGGACGCAAATAAGTATAAAGAATTCTGCGACGCAAATTCTTAGACACACAAAGCCGGCTTATAGTCGGCTTATTCAATTAATTTTTTTTATAGAAAAAATTTTCATTATCTCCTAAAAGTGCTTTACGAAAAGACCAAAACAGTTCATATTAGGCACTCTTTAAATAACAAAAAACGTAAATAATCTTTCTAGGAAACATATACAAAATGGAATCTATTCAACTTTTAAATACAGCAATCATTAAGAGCAAAGAAAAAAAGATTGATAACTCATACGAAGAAAGATTAAGTAAAATAAATAACTCACCAGCAATTGAAGTAATTAATAAATCCATTTCAATGCTTTCTGAATCACAAAAAATTTCAAGAGACCAAGCTGCCGTTCAAATAATTGAAGCCATTAGAGAGTTAGATTCTATTTGGACTGATTATGTTACAATGGAAGGTATTGATAGATTGAAGACTATGCTTAAGGGCACAGCAACTCACTAAGTATTAACCACAAAGCTCCATTTAATCTTAGCTCTTCCAGACTTTAACATTTTTGATGGTGGATTTGGAAAAGGTCCCGCTTGATTGAAAGTTTCAATTGCAGCTGAATCAAGTTCTCTTATTCCACTAGCAGATTTAACATCAACCTTTACGATTTCACCTAAACTATTAAGTTCAATTTCAAGCGCTGTAATATGATTTGCATCTGAAGCTAAAGACCTTCCAGACTTCATAATCTTGTCTGCTTGATCTTGAATATTTCTTCCCCAAAACTGTTCAAGTTTTTCTCTTATACGATTATAAAATCCATAAAACTCAAACTCTTGTGTATTTAGCTTTGTAAAATCACCAAGAGGTATATCTTCAAGAAAATCATTACTCTGCCCTAGTCCTTTACTTAAGTGAGATCCACTTCTGAGACCCTTTCTAGCTGCCTGAGAGATTTTTTTGAATTTCTTTTCAGAGTAGTCTTTCTTATTAGCCTTATAACCAATATCTGAAAAATTTAAATTTTTCATTTTCTTTGTTAAATTTTTTGTTGTTTTACTTTTTGATAAAGAACCGTTTCTTCTACCAACTCCCGCACTTTTAAACTTTCCAGTATTTGCTGCACGTGTCTGTCTCGCTACTTTATTGTTGTTCTTGCCAAGAAAAGCTGAATCAGCCTTTTCATTGTTATAAGTTTGTTCAGTTTGAACGATTTGTTTTTTTATTTTATTTTTATAATTATTTAGGAGTCTTAGTTTTACGATATGTTCATCAGATTTTTCTGAAGGTTTAAAAAACTCCATCGTAGATGTCTTTGATACTAAAATAGCTGCATGTAAAAATAACGAACATGCTATAAACCAACTTAGCTTAAAATGAATTTTCTTTTCTTGAAATATTTTATCCATAAAATACCGCCTCACTCTTTCTTTATCGGTATTTCAGATTTTTTTTATATCTATTTCAAAAAAATATTTTAATTATTGATTATCGTAATAGTCTTCATCATCAAGAACTGTTTCTGTAAAATCTTGAGTATTTTCATCGTCTGTTTCTTTAACTGCTCCAGGCTCAGTCCCCTCAACAAATGCTTCCATAATCACGCCAGAACCTCTTGTATTTACTGGCTCTCCCGTTTTTTTATCAATGGCAAGGTTGAGAATTCCACTTGGTATTTGAAAGTCTGACTCTCCATATTGTTTAATACCAAGCCTCATAAACTCTTTCCAAATTGGTAGGGCAGCTTTTGCCCCCGTCTCCCCCCAACCAAGACTTTTATTATTATCAAAGCCTGTCCATACACCAGTTACGAGTCTAGATGAGAAGCCCAAGAACCATGCATCAACATAATTATTAGTAGTTCCAGTCTTTCCCCCAATTGAAGAGCTTATTGATCTTGCTGATCGCCCTGTTCCATTTTGAACAACGCCTTTAAGAAGGTTTGTCATTATATAGGCAAGTCGTTGATCGTACACTTGATCAGATGTTAAATTCACATGAAAAGGGTTTTCTTTTTTCTCGATAGCCTCTTCACTTTCTTTGGAGTCTTCAGATTCATTTTCTTTTTTTGAGTTTTGAGCAATATCAGCAACGGTATTTTCATCAGCTTCTTCATCAGATTCAACTGCTGAATCATCTTCACCATCGTCCATTGTAAATACAGTTCCGTTTCTATCTTTAATGCTTAAGATGGACTGTAGTTTAACTTTACGCCCTCCGTTTGGAAAAATGGCGTAAGTTTTTACAAGGTCTAATAAATTCATTCCAAATGATCCCAAAGAAACACTTAGGTCTTTTGGTAGTTCAGCCTCTAGATTTAATCGGTCTACAAAACTTGTAATATTTGAAACACCAATATCTTGTGTTAAGCGAATTGTTGGAATATTACGACTTGTCTCAAGCGCTCTTCTGTATGTCATTTGACCTTTAAATTGACCATCGTAATTTCTTGGTTTCCAACTTAAAGATTCATCCGCTCCACCTAAAGCACTCGGAGAATCGAGTAGTATTGATGCTGGGGTAAAATTATTTTCTAATCCAACAGCAAAAATTAATGGCTTAAACGCAGAGCCTGGCTGTCTATTTGATTGAACAGCTCTGTTAAACTGAGATTTGGAGAAATCACTACCGCCTACCATTGAAACGATTTCTCCAGAAAAAGGTGAAATCGACAAAAGCGCACCTTGTGCGTCAGCTTCTTGCTCAAGAGATGCCAGGTAGAATTTTTGTTGTTTTAATTTTTCTAAAAAGTCAGGATTCAACTTTAATTTTTTAAACTCAGGGTGAAGATTAGACCAAACACCTTGAGGTCTTGATAAAATCTTTACTAAAATCTTATCACCTTTTTTCAGAATAGAACTTGGGCGAGTAACATATGACCAATAATGTCTCTCTTCTGATAAATTTCTCTCATGGGCCCATCTAAAATGTTCATAAGGAATCATTCCCTTTGCTCCACCAGCGAAAGTAATATAGATCATTCTTTGTAAGTTATTTACCTTCGTTACAATTGCATTGTAATTATCTTTAATCTCAACAAGAGGGTTTAGGCTATACTCAGGGTTATTACCGGCAGAGAAATATTTCCTGTACCTAGGCTTTATAGTTTCTAAAGTTGCAAGATCCTGCTCAAGTAATTTTTCTACGTCACCTTGTTCATATTCAAATTCTTTCTTAACACTTCCATCGCTATGAAAGATAAAGAATTTTGATTGTTTTTTAAACAATCTATTTCTTTGAGAAACTAATTCTTCAACAATTTTTGTTTCATCATCAAAATGAGCTAATGCTCCTTTATAACCTTGTCTCTTATCAATTGCGATAACGCCTTTTAAAACTTCTCTCTCAGCTTTTTCCTGAAGTTTCCAATTAAGAGTCGTTACAATTTCATAACCATTTGTTAAAAATTCTGTTTTTCCAAATCTTTCAATAACTCTTTGTCTTATCCAGTCTGTAAAGTAACCCGCCTTCATTTCATTAGAAGCCCTAAGTTGCATCGTAATATCTTCTTTCAATGCACTTTCATATTCTTCTTGAGTTATTTTTTTTGTTTTTACTAGTCTTCCAAGCACATAACGTTGTCTTTTCTTTGCATATTTAGGATTTATATAAGGAGAATATTTTCCAGGTGCAACAAGTAGTCCTGCTACTAGAGCACTCTCGGCAATCGTCGCTTCTTCTAATTCTTTACCATAATATCCATTAAAAGCAGCCTTTACTCCGTAATAACCTCCACCTAGATAAACTTGATTCAGGTATAAGAACAGAATGTCTTGCTTAGAAAATTTCTCTTCAATTTTTTGTGCTAATAGTAAATCTTTGATTTTTCTTGTAAATGTTCTTTCTGAGGATAAGAGTAATGACTTCGCTACTTGTTGCGTAATTGTCGAAGCACCCTGAACAATTCTTCCAGCTTTAATGTTTTTTAACATTGCTCTAACAATCCCAATATAGTCTACACCTGAATGATTAAAAAAATTATCATCTTCTGCTGCTAGAAATGAATTAACAATTCTGCTTGGTATTTTTTCAAAAGGAACGACTTCTCTTTTTTCTTTAGAAACCTCAAGTAAAACCTCGCCGTCTTTCGATAATATTCTAGATGGCACGGGTGGACTGTAATCACTAAGAGAATTTATTTGTGGTAAATCAAAAGAAATATAAACTATTAATCCTAATACAAAAGTTCCTGCTAAAACTCCAAGAGCTCCTAGAATTGCAATAATTTTTACTATGTTTTTCACTAATCGTTCCTATTTCTCTCTATCCAAGAGTTTATTTTTTTTAAAATCATCTCTGATATTTCTTCAGATTTTTTATTTATTGAGTTCATCAGATCTACAGTATTTTTAATATTATCGATTGTTTTATTTTCGACACCAAGACTTATATAGTCATTTGCTTCATAATGACTGTATCCACTTAACTTTGTATAAACACCATATACGAAGCCTGATGAATATTTAAGTGTTACTTCCTTAGATATAGCAGATAAATTAAAAGATAAATCTATCCCAAATTGCTTTAGGTCATTTCTATAATGAGATGTTGGACGAAGAAGAAAGTTATTCTTTATTTTTTTTAAATTTATAGAGTTTAGAATATTTTTAACGATCTCGCCTGAATAGATCAAACTCAATCTTTTATTCTTATATGTTGGTATCAATACTAGACTCGGTAAACTTTCTTGTTTTGTATTTTTGAATTCATCCAACAAAAAGTCATTAATGATATTTTTCCATTTTTGAGAAAATACTTTTTTAGATTTTAACTTACTCATTAATGAAAACATTTTAAAGTTCACTCTATTCGTGTTTTGGTATTTACTATAAAGAAAAATAGGAATTAAAGAAAACCCACTTGTAATAAAGAGCTTTGGTTTTATTTTTTTACTTTCGAGCTTCTCTAGTAATCCTATATAAGCCAAACTATTGTATAGAGCTGGGGCAAAATCTAGAGCTATTATTGGCATAGTCACACTTTGCTCAAGATTATTATTTTCTTCACTGGCAAGTGGCCCATATACATTTTCACTAGAGTTTATTGATGTAACCTCTGGTGTTGTATATTTATTATCAATATCGACAACTGATAAAGAACTTGTTGTTTTTGATTTTGATACCTGACAAGAGACGAGTATAATCAAAAAGAAAAAATAAAGAATTCTCATTACTCTTCTAATTCTTCTTCCTTAAGAGAGTCAGTTAGGACTTTAATCTTACTCTCTGCTTGGGATAAGAATTCTTTACAAGAATTATACATCTCTATCCCGCTTTCAAATGTTTCAAGACTTTTATCAAGAGGTAGTTCTCCTCTTTCGAGTTTAGAAACAATCTCCTCAAGTTTTGTAAGTGTCTTTTCAAAACTTTCATTTTTCTTACTTGACGGCATCACTCACCTTTAGTCACTGCTTTGACGTTTAAATCCTTTTATTTCAATCGATTATCCATCCTGATGGACAATTTTTCCACTCAAAAATTAAGTAGAAAAATTTTCTGGGCTTTAATGTCAAAAAATTAACGCTTCACGACACCATTTCTTGTAAAAATAGCCACTTAACCTGTGTGACACTTTTTACCTATGCTAATTTTTTGGCGCAAATTTGCTAAACTAAAACTAGCAATAGGATTAGGAAGATCCTTTGTATGTCAGGAGGACTGTTTGAAAAACATTTGGGTTCCACTATCTGGCCAGATAGCACAGCAACGAAAAGTTGAAACCATTGCCAATAATATTGCAAACGCTAACACTGCTGGCTTTAAGAAAGATCGTCTTACATTTAAAGAACATCTAACGGCTCTAGATAAGGGCTTAGAAGATATTGATATACCAAGAGAAGACTGGTCCCCAAAAGATTTTTATAAAACACAGGGCTCTCAAAATGCTCACGTAAAGGTTGATGGAAGTTACACTGTTCATGAACAAGGAAGACTTGATCCTACAAATAACCCACTTGATTTTGCCTTACACGGTAAAGGATTTTTTGAAGTTCAAACTCCACACGGTATTCGTTTTACAAGAAAAGGAAATTTTTCATTATCAAAAGAAGGTGAACTAATTACCGAAAGCGGATATAAGCTATTAGCGAGCAAAGAAGCAAATAAAGACTCTGAGGCGAGTGATGACATCTCAGCCAGAACAATAAAAGTACCACAAGGCTCAAAGCTTTCTGTTTCAAGAGAAGGCGAAATTTTTGTCGATAATGCTGTTGTTGGAAAAGTTTCAGTTGTCGAATTTAATGATGTAGATGCCATAAAAAAACAAGGACACTCTTTATATATAAATAATGATGAACAAAATTTAAAACGCGATAATATTGCAACGACAGTAAACCAGGGTTTTGTAGAAGGCTCTAATGTTAATGCCGTTCAAGAGATGTCGGAACTTATAAGAGCTCACAGGCATTTTGAAAATATTCAAAAAGCGATAAACACTTATGATGCTATTAGCGGTAAAGCCGTTAATGATATTGCAAAATTTTAGATACCAAGGAAGGTTGATGAAACAAATTAAAATTTTACTCTTTTTCTCTTTTGCAGTGTTATTTTTTAGCATAGATGCTCATGCGATGATCAGAGCTTTAAATACAGCAGCAACAGGCATGAGCGCTCAAGAGTCCCACGTTAATACAATTTCAAACAATATTGCCAACGCCAACACAACTGGCTATAAAGCGCATAGGACGGAGTTTGAAGACCTAACATATCAAACAGTTCAACAAGCAGGGGGAAGATCTTCTTCTGGGTCTCAGTATACAGTTGGACAACAAGTTGGATCTGGTTCAAAGGTTTCTGCAACGAGAAGACTTCATACGATGGGTTCCCCGCAAGCAACAAATAGACCTTATGACATAATGATTATGGGTGAAGGTTACTTTGGAGTTCAAGTTAAGGATGATATTCAGTTCACAAGGGATGGCTCTTTTACAGTTGATGCCCAAGGTGTCTTGAGGACAAGAGCTGGATATGCTCTTCTTCCTACAATTACACTTCCGCCAAATACAAAAAGTTTTAATATTGCCAGTGATGGAAAAGTTCAAGCATTTTTGAGTACACAAACGGAACCAATCGAACTTGGACAAATTCCAGTTTTTACTTTTGTAAACCCAGCTGGACTCATGGACATGGGTGGAAATAGAGCGAAGAAATCTACAGCAAGTGGCGAAGCAATTCAATTAATTGCTGGAACTGACAATGCTGGAGCCCTTCAACAGGGTTATCTCGAGTCTTCCAATGTTAGTATTATGAATGAAATGACAGGTCTAATAAAAGCCCAAAGAGCTTATGAGATGAACTCTAAAGTTATGGGTATTGCAGATCAAATGCTTCAAACAGTGAATAATATACGATGATAAAAATGATAACGACTCTACTTTTTCTTTTAACCTTATCTGCACAAGCTCAAGATAGCTGTAAAATTGTTTCTTTTTCAAAGATTATAAAAATAAACAAGGTACTTGATCAAAGCATCATAAAAAAAACTAACTGTGATGAAAAGACATTAAGAGTCTTCACGGAGTTAATCTCTGGTGCAACGGGCGAGTTAAAAGCTGCTCATTTATCACAAATTTTAAAATCAGAATTCAATTCAAATGTTTCAATTGAACCAAAAGAGATAGATGTTCAACACGTAAAAGACACTCTTACTTCTTTAGTCGACATGCCAAAAAATTTAACTTTAAGTAAAACATCAAGCCTCTTTGGTAAGGCCAGCTTAAATATTGCAGAAGGTACAAGCTTAAAGGCTATTTGTAACTCTTGTGAAACAGCTGGAAGCAAGAACATAAAACTTCTGGTTAATAATAAAACTATTTGGTTTTCAGTTGAAGTTTTAACTAAAAGAATAGGATACATTCCGCTAAACACGATAAGTCCATTTAGCGGAAAGCTTAGCTCTTCGCAGTTTAGAAAAACATATATTTTTGATAACGGCAGGAAGCATTTATTTCAAGATATTAAAAACATTCGTTTTTATAAGGCTACAAGACAACTTCGAAAAGGTGAAACAATCAAACTCACCGATCTAATTCCTATGACTATTGTTAAGCCAGGACAAAATATCAAAGTCATTTTAAAAGGAAAAAGTATATCCCTAAAAAGCTCTGCTCTATCTAGACAGCCTGGAAGGATTGGAGAATATATTAGTGTTTATAATCAAAAAACAAATAAGAAAATAAATGGTCAGGTTGTTGACTTTAATACAGTGATGGTTGAGTTATGAGAGTTATATTGTTAATTTCACTTTTTGTATTTGGATCTTGTGCCTCTTATGTCAATAAGATGCATAGACAAATTGATCAAGATGAAAGAGTTCAAAAGTATGGCAAAAATGTAGCTCCCCCTCAAAGAAGAAGAGCAAATCCTTATAATCAATACTACAGAGGTCATGATAAAAGGCCTGTGAACCAACCTATTACGTTAGGACGCCCAGTTAGAGCAAATACCAGAAATACGAAAAACCTTCCACCTCAATCAAATAGAAACTTTGATACATTTGGGAAAAGAAGAGTTACGGCTGATGACTTAAAAGATAATGGTCAAAGCGGCAGTCTTTGGACTGGAAAGCACAGTGAAAGCTTTCTTTTTGTTACAAATAATATCAAGAGAGCTGGTGACATTGTAATTGTTGAAGTGATGAGTCCACTAAAAGCTCAAATAGAAGAAGAATTAAAAAGAACTTTTCCTGAAGCAAGGAAAAAGAAGAAATCGAGTTCAAAAAAAGAAGAAGCAAAAGCTGAAAAGCCTAAAGAAGAGGTAGCGGCTACAAATGCCGAGGATGATCCGAAGAAGGTTTATGATAAGATTTCTACTCAGGTAGTTGAAGAAGTCAACCAGGACTACCTACTCGTTCGAGGAAGAAAAGAGATAATGTTTAAAACAAGAAAAAGATTTATTGAATTCCAAGCTCTTGTTTCACGTAAAGATATAACAACAACTGACGCTGTAAAATCCACTAAGGTTCTTGAACCTAGAATTTCTGTATTGAGGTACTAATGAGAAAATTATTTACAATTCTTTTAATGACTTTAGTTAGTAATGCTTTTGCTGACAATAGACTAAAAGATATCGTTTCCATAAAAGGCGTTAGAGATAACCCTCTCATTGGATATGGTTTAGTAATTGGACTTAACGGTACTGGTGATGGTGGTGGAGAAGTTACAAATTCCAGTTTAAAAAAGATGTTTCAGACTCTAGGTTTAGATAAGCCTCAAGAGGTAAGTTCAAAAAATGTTGCCGCTGTTATCGTAACAGCAAAACTACCTCCCTTTGGAAGAATTGGACAAAAGCTTGATGTAACAATTTCTTCTATTGGAGATGCGAACTCATTGGCAGGTGGAACGCTTCTTGTAACTCCGCTTAAGGGTGGTGATGGAAAGGTTTACGCTGTAGCAAATGGTGCTCTTTCTATTGGTGGCCTAAAACAAGGTGCAAAGTTTGCAACAACAGGAGCAATCCCAAGTGGAGCAACTATTGAGCAAGAGATTGCACTCTCTTTTGATAAGAAAAAATCTATTCGCTTATCTCTAAATAGACCTGATTTTACGACTGCAGCCCGTGTTGTTAAGACAATTAATGAAAACCTAGGTGGACTATTTGCTAGCGCAACAGACTCCGCTACGATTGACCTTATCATACCTACAAATTACCAGAGAAAGGTTGTAAACCTTATTGCTGTAATTGAAAATTACCGTGTAAATCAAGATTCAAAAGCCAAGATTGTAATCAATGAGAAAACTGGAACAATTGTAGCTGGTGGAGATGTTACCTTGAACAAAGTTGCCATCAGTCACGGAGACTTGAGTATTCAAGTCGGAGAAGAAGGTGGTAAAGATGGGAAAAAAGGTTCACTCTTTATGGTTGAGCAAAAGACTACATTGAAAGAATTAGTCAATGCTCTTAATGCAATTGGTACTAATCCGGATGATCTTATCTCTATATTTCAAACACTTAAGAGTAATGGGGCATTAATTGCCGATATAGAATTTATTTAATGTCAAAAAATGAACTTAAATGAAACTTTTTTATGGCATCAGATATCCAAATAATGTTATAATTTAAGACAGAAAGCTCGCTAGGATGGGGAGTTACAAAGCCAGGAAGGTAATGAGTCAAATAAACCAGCTTCCAAATTTACCACAGAAACAACAAGTAGGTTCAACTGCTAAGTACAAGAATGTACCTAAACCCTATTTAGATGTGGCTAAAGGAATGGAGAAGCAATTCATTAACTTCATGATCAGCCAAATGAGTAATTCAGTAAAGTCAGATAAGCCTGACAGTAGTGCTGAAAAATATTACAAAGGACTAATGGATAACGAAAGAGCTAACATTATGTCTGAGACTAAAAATGGAATCGGTTTGAAAGATATTATTCTTGATCAAATCCTGCCAAACCAACTTAAGCAACGTGCAAATGTACAGGCTGCTATCAAGCAGTATCAGCACGGCGCTGACTCCAAAAGGGAGAACTAAATGAGTAGCATTGACACTAGAGCACCTTTCTTTCCTCGATCAAAAACTGCACAAGCAGAACTGCAGCGAGCAAAGTCGGCAAAAGCATTGCAAAGAAACACTTATGATAGAACTCAAGAGTTAGAGAATAAAACTGCAAAAGATGCAAAAGTATCTATACCAGATAAAATTAGAGACTTCTCAAGAATAAAAAAAGCGGTAGATGCAGCTCCGCCAATTGATAACTCAGCTAAGATTGCTAGCTTAAAAGCTAGAATTCAAGCTGGAACATATGAACCAGACTTTGATGCAATTGCTGATAAAATATTATCATCTGAATACTAGGAATTAGATATGAATGAAAGTAAATCGTTTGCTCTAAATTTAAAACTAACAGAACTTAACGATATGTGGAGAAACTATTGCATGCTTCACACTGAACTTTACGACTTAACTTGTGATGAATATGTTCACCTACTTTCAAGTGATATGGATCAACTAGAAGAAACTCTTCAGGTTAAAAATGAACTTATCGGAAGAATTAATTTAATTGAAACAAATAGAACAAAAATTATAACTGAAATAAATGATATCGATGAAACAATTAATGTTTCAAAAATATCTGACATTGTTAAATTATCAGCATCAGTTGGAAATGATACAGAGACAAAACAATTAGAGAAATACAATGCTCTTTTATTAGACATTATTACAAAGATCCAAGAGCAGAATAAGCTTAATCAGTTGTACTTGAATAAAGCAATTCACTCTTTAAAAGAATTAAAAGATAGTTTTTCAGGAAGAAAAACTTATCAAACATATGGTGCTAATGGTGTTACCAGATCAAGATCTGTAAACCCATAAGCTAAAAACCTTAGGAAGAGGTATAAATTGGCCGTAGATTTATTTAGCATAGGAAGCTCATCACTAAGAACTTCTAAGAGATCTCTTGAGACTACGTCTCATAATATTTCTAATGCTAATACTGAAGGATTCACTCGCCAAAGAATAACTCATGAAACTAACTTGCCCGTAGAAATTGGAAACAATGTCCACGGAAACGGAGTTAATGTTCGTGAGGTTAGACGTGTACATGATAATCTTATTGAGAAAAACTTAATGAGATCAATGTCTAATAATTCTTACGACAAAGAACGTGGTTTTCAACTTGAAAGAGTTGAAGAGATCTTTAATGAGATAAACACGGAAGGACTAAACAAAGTTCTAAATAGGTTCTTTAATTCTTTTAGAGAGCTTTCAAATCAACCTGAAAATGAAGTTGTTCGTTCTGTTGTTAGAGATAATGCCAATATGGTGGCCTCTGACTTTAAGAGAATTCACGACTCTATTGGAAAAGTTCGCGAATCAATTGACTCTAAAATTAGTACAACAGTTGAAGAAGTGAATATGTTTACAAAGAACATATCAAAACTGAACAAAGAAATTGTTAGGCTTGAAAATGCTGGTGGTATTGCCAACGACCTTAGAGATCAAAGAGATCAAATTGTTAGAAATATTTCTGAATATTTTAAAGTTGATAATTATGAAGATAAGAATGGGCAGTTTGTAGTAAACGTTCAAGGTGTTGGAACACTTGTAACCGGTGGAATTACAAATGACCTTGTTGCAAAACAAGAAGCTGGTCCAGATGGTGCGCAAGACATTCCAAAAATGCAAATTCACCTTAAAGGTAGACCTGGAAAACATATCTCTAGAAAGTTTTTAAAAGGTGAAATTCAAGCATTAATGGATACTCGTGATAATGATATTCAGGGTCTAACGGACAACTTAGACGAGCTAGCATATGGACTCGTTCAATCAACAAATGCTATCCATAGAAGAGGTTTTATAAATAAGAAGCTTCCTACAGATCAAAATGGGAATGTTATTCAAAATGGTTCTAGCCGTTTTACAGGCATTAATTTTTTCAAAGAACCACAAAGACAAAAGAACTCAGCAGGTATGCTTGAATTAAGTGCAGAGGTTCAAGAGGATGTAAATAATATATCTACAGCCCTAGATCCTAATGCCCCAGGTGATAACAGAATTTCAATTGCTATTTCTAAACTACAACACGAAAAAGTTTTAGGTGATACCAACTTAAGTTTTGAAGAGCACTACCACCGTTCTGTTGGAGACATTGGTTTAAGTGTTGCAAAAGCAAAGTTAGATGAAGAGCAAACCTCAGGGGTTCTTGCTCAAGCAAAATCAATAAAAGAAAGACTATCTGGTGTGTCAATTGATGAAGAAACTGCCAATATGGTTAAGTTTCAGCATGCATATGATGCATCTGCTAGAATGATTAAAGTAGCTGATGAGATGTTCGATTCAGTTTTAGGTATGATGAGGTAAGCAAAGTAAATGAGTAGAGTTTCAGAAGCTAGTTCATTTCACGCAATCAAGCACTCCGTTGGAAAGACGAAGTCAAAGCTTGAGAATTTACAACTTAAAGGTTCTAACCTTAAGGATATTCAACGCCCTTCAGACAATCCAGTTGGCAACGTAGAGCTTTTAAGCATCCGCTCTCAAAATGTCGACTCTAATCAATATTTAAGAAATGTAAGTTACGCCAAAACTCAATTAACATTTGCTGAGAACTCTATTGAAGAACTTACTGATATAATGAGTAAAGCCAAAGAAATTGCAATTGGACAATCTTCAAATATTTTTGATGTTGATGTTAGACGTGCCGTTGCTGAAGAAATTCACCAATTGAGAAAACAGGCACTAGCAATTGGAAATAGACGTATTGGAAATAAATATATTTTTGGTGGTTATAAAAACACAGAAAGACCATTCACTGCTGAAGGAAAATACTTAGGTGATGACAACCAAGTAAAACTAGAAGTTTCAAAAGACTTTTTTGTTCCCGTAGGTTTTCCTGGAAGCCATGTCTTTTTTGAAAAAAATAAATCAACAATGCTACAAAAAGATCCAACAGGTGACACTCATCTAATTGATCCAAAGAAAGCTGTAGATGAAAATATTCCGGCTGATGACATCGTCATAAATCGACTGCCGGCAAACGAGAACTCTCAGACTGTCACAAAACAGGGGCAGGAAAACAAAACAAGAATCTCGTCTGAATCAAGGTCTCTTTTTGATGACTTACAGTCATTAGAAAACGCACTTGAAACTGGAAATCACGAGGTAATTCAAGACCTACTACCCCGCTTTGATGTAATGATGAATAAGCTGATTCAAACGAGAACAAAAGTAGGTTCAGTAATGAACTCTATTGATAATTCAGAAAACTCAATCGAAAGAACAAAACTTGCTAACGCGGAGTACACAAGTAAAATTGAAGATGCTGACGTTGCTGAGCTATTTACAGATCTTACGCGTCAACAGAATGTTCTTAACGCAACATACAAATCTAGTGCTCAGATGATGGGTAATAGTCTCATGGACTTCATTAGATAACCTAAAGTTTTACTTAAGAAATTTTCCTCAATTGTTCAATTAACCTCAAATTAAACACAAAAATTTTCTTTTTTGGGTGATTTTCTGACTTTAAAGGTAGGAAAAAACTACAAAGAGTTGAAAATTATTATTTATTCTATAAATTAGTAATATATAAAGAGTTTGAAGCAAATTGAAATTATTTACTTGCGTTTTTATTAAACCAGTAATATATGAATGAGCCGTAGGTAAAGAAACTACCATTAATAGGTTTTCACAGAGGAAAAAGAACCATGCTAGTTCTAACAAGGAAGCTTGGAGAAAGCATCGCCATTGACGATAATATAAAGATAGTTGTAGTCCAGATTAAAGGAAAGCAAGTTCGTCTAGGTATCAAAGCTCCCAAAGAGACAAAAATTCACAGAGAAGAAGTATATCAAGCAATTCAGGATCAAAATACTGAAGCGGCTCAATCATCCCCGATTGACATTGCGCAGCTAAATGACGCACTCACAAAGAAATAAATTCCTTCTTGCGAATCATTATAATTGACTGTTATCATCATAAAAGGTAGAAATTTTACTACCACTTTTTTTATCGGAGGACGATGTGAAGGTCAACACGACAAGATTTGGAGAACTTCAAGTAAACAAAGACGATATTATCAATTTCCAGGAAGGACTTTTAGGCTTTGAAAATCTAAGTAAATTCTTTGTTGTTGATCCAGGAGATAGCACACTTATCCTTTGGCTTCAGTCTATTGATGATGAGAAGATTGCATTTCCAATTATCGAACCAAAAATATTTAAACCTGATTATGTTGCAAAATTATTACCTGCTGACATGAACAGTGTTGAGCTTGAATCATTAACTCAAGCCAAAATCTATAGTATTTTAACAATCCCAAGTGACATCACTACAATGAGTGCAAATTTAAAAGCACCTGTTGTTATTAACAATGAAAAGAAAATTGCAAAACAAATTGTTCTTCAAGATTCTAAGTTAAATGTTAAGCATGAGATGTACAAAGAACTTAAAAGCTATATCGTTGCATTTTCTTCTGATGACTCGAACAGAACAAACGTTCAAGCCGCTAAAACAGAAGAGGCACAAACTTCTGCAACTGCTGATGCTCCAAAAAGATCAACAGAAAGAAGAAACGAAGCATAATAAACAAAACATTTTAAATACAAAAAAGCCTCCAAATTTGGAGGCTTTTTTATTTCTCTTTATATATTAAATTTTTATTACATACCGATAGAAGTCTCTGTAGCACTCGAAGATAAGTTCATGTACATAACAAGCTCTTCATTCATTGGTTCTTTCTCAAGTGCAGACTGCCACTCAGTTTGGGCCTCAAGAACGTTTCCTGATCCATAATGAAGTAGACCAAGAGCAACGCGCGCTGGAATATATGAAGGATTCTCTGATTTCAACTTTCTAAGTTCCTCTAGAGCCTTAGCAAGGTATCCCTTTTTAGAATAAACTTTTGCAATTTTAATTCTTACCTCAAGGTCACTTGGATTTAAGCTGATTGCCTTATTGTATTCAAATAAAGCTTCTTCATACCTATTATACGAAAAATACATCTCTGCTAGCTCAAAGTGTTTTGCTGCAAATCTTGTATTTATGTGTGGATCCTCTACACCTTTTGACTCTTGCTTAACCTTCTTATTTGCTTTCTCAAAAACCTCTTGAGCTTGCTCATAACGGCCAATATCATTCAAAATTACTGAGAGACTAATAGATGCATCTGTATGATCTGGGTTAAGGTCTAAAACTTTATTAAATGCTTTAATTGCCTTACCAAGTTGCCCTTTAATATGAAAAATATTTCCTAGAAAAAAATAAGCCTCTGAATTTGAAGGATTAATTTCAGTAATCTCTTCAAATGCAAGGAATGCACTTTTAAGTTTGTTTTGATTAAAAAGTTCTTTCCCTTTAATTAAAAGTCTTTGCTCTTTAGACATACTCAATGCGATCTCCAATAAAAACTATTTAAGTTTTCTCTTACATTTTGACTTAAGTGATTCTACTAAAAGTTTATCTTCTTTTTCAAGATATTGGAAATATCTATCTGCATAAGATATACAGGCTTTATAATCCTTAACCGCTCGAGAACTTTGTACTACACGTACCATCGAGTGCTTACGAAGCTTCTTATCACTTACGTTTGCAAGGATATCTAAATAGCGCCATCTAGCAGCTTTAAATTTTTCAACTTTAAAATAAAAATCTGCAACATATTTCTCTTTACCAATAATCATATCGTTACATTTCTTAATTTTTTTCTTTGCATCTCTTGAGTAAGAACTCGTGCTATAACTTCTTAAAATCTCTCTATAATATTTAATAGCCTCTACTGCACTTTGAAGGTCTCTATCATCAGTATCTGGAACCTGAGCATAATAAGATTCAGCTATTTTATAGATAACATAAGGTATCTCTTTGTGCCTTGGGTGAAAGTCCCTAAATAATAAATAGGCAGCTGCTGAATCAGCATAGCTTTCTTGCAAGAATAAAATATCTGCTTGAAGAAGTTCAGCTGGAGTAGCGTAAAAACTGTAAGGGTATCTATTTTTAAGCTGGTTTAACTTTTCTGTTGCTAGGATAAACCTTTCATCTTTCATCAGAATCTTAGCTTCTTTAAATAGCACTTCAGCTTCGGTTTTTCCCTCGGGTGTTTCTGTAGCACAAGAGATCGTTAACAATAAGGTAATAATGTATAAGAATTTCATTCTAATAAGTTACAATATTTAACCTAAAAGCTCAAAGGACTATTAACGCCTATTGGAGTAAATTTCTAAGTAAGCCTGTTGAATAAATAATTGTAAAAAGGCTGCGAATGGAATCGAAATAATCATTCCGACAATACCAGCGAACTGAGATCCCACAATGACGCTCATCACAACTATTATTGGATGTAGGTTAACAATTTTAGAAACAAGTATTGGGAATACGAGAGCGAGATCAATTACATTAGCAACGATATAAAGGATTACCATTGCCCCTAAAGTTGTATTCGGGTTTTGGTCAACAAGGCCTATTATTAATGCTGGTGCAAATCCTAAAAAAGGCCCAAGATACGGTAAAATATTTGTTATTGCAGCAATAAGTCCCAAAAGAAAAGCAAATGGATAACCAATTATCACAAGGCCTGTCGTAATAATGGATCCAATAATTACGGCTTCTATAAATTTTGCAAAGATATAGTCACCAAACTTCCTGTTGAATTGATGAAAGAGATAATAGGCTCTCTCTGCGATATTATTAGGTATTATTTTTAAAAACTTATGCTTCATTCTTCTTCCATCTTTTAAAATGAAAAAAAGCAGCAGAGGTATAACAAATCCCCACTCTAAAAGGGATGTAATGATAAAGGGTAAATAGATTAAAACTGCACGAGTTGAAACTTGTCCATACTCAACTAACTTATCAACCGGGTTAACTTCAATTTCATAATTAAATCTTTCTCTTACCTCTACTTTTAAGAGTCTATATTTTTCTCGGAGATAGTTTTCTAATTTAGGAAGGTAGTATTCAATTTTATGCGCTTCATTTGTTACCGTATTTACGCCCTTAATCACGGGGTAAGAAAACGAAAATGCAATAACCATGGCAATTAAAATTGCTGAAACTTTTCTTTTTATACTTACGGAATATAGAGATCTCTTAAGCGGCTGAACAATCAAAGTTAAGATGTACGCGATACCAAAAGGTACTAATAGTCTAGATAGATTCAATAGAAGTAAGCTTACTGATAAAACTATTATTAGAAAAAATATTAATTGGGCTTTATTTCCCCTATGGATTCTTCTAGGCATTATTCTATTCTTTCTCTCTGAGTTTATCTTTTACAATCTTCAACTCGTTTGCGACTAATTGTAATCTCTTTGCAACTATATATGATAATGCTTTTAAAAATTTTGCAGCAACAACAGAATGCTCTTCAATCATTTCATCCAGGTCTGGCTTATAGATAGCTAATAAAGTTGCCTTACGAAGTGAGATCGCTGCTGCATTTCGTCTATTCTGTTCTTCTAATAGTGATAGTTCTCCAAAGTAATTATACTTTTCTAACTCTGCAATTAATTTCAAATCACTTTCAGGATTAAGTACTTGGTGCTTTTCTTCAAGAGTAATTCCAACACTTCCTTCATAAATAAGATAAAAGGAAAGCCCTGCTTGATTTCGATGAAATACAACTTCATTGGCTTCAAACTCTCTTACATGTAAGTATTTTGAGAATGTGTATAACTCAATATCTGAAAAATCATCAAATTCAGGAATTTTTCTAAAAAATCTATGGACACTTTTTTTCCTTGAACCAGAGAGTGCACTTGCTTGCCAAAAATATTTTGCGATATGCGAAGATAGTTTTTTACCTTTCTCTGCATTTTCTGTTTCACCTGTTTTCATAATTCCTCTATATCTTTTTTTGTAATCCAACCGAAATGGCTTTTAGGAAAAGCCACCTGGACCCAACCTTCTACTTCTTTTCCAAAAAGAAATACTGTTCCTCTCGGTAGTAACTGAACCTGTTCAAACATTTTTGAAGGTCCACTAAAAACTGCTTTATCTTCGAGAGAAATAACTCTTTCATATTTTCCATGGAATAGATAAAAGCTCGATGCAACTGTAATAAGAAGAACAACACCTAGTCCCCTCAAGAACTTATTGATCCTTTGAGGTATTATTAAGATAAACAATAACAGAGTTAAAGTTATAAAGACACTTATTGGCAGTTGAGAAATTATTTTTTCCGCTTTTTCAAATCCATTCGAATCTTTTTCAATCGAAGTCACTCCCAAAGAATTTTTTGTATAATTTAAGCTTTTAAATAGCTTATTACTTGATCCACCAATATCTTTAGACTTCTCTAAGTGAATTCTAGCTTTCAGATAGTCTTCTTTTGCAAGGTATACAGTTGCAAGATTGAATTGATAGACAGCAGGATCAAATGCTTCGCTATTTTTTTGTAAGTAATTAAGTGAGTCATCATATTTTTTTGACTCATATAGATTCTTAAAGTTTTCAACAATATTAATGTTTAAATTCTCTGACATAAGCCTTATTATTATATTCACAGACAAATTAGGCAAGAGACTTTAATGAGTAGCACGACGCAAAATTCAAAAAATAATTCAAAAGACTTTTCTGAAAGATTGAAAGAGCTGAGTGCAATTAAAAATGCAAATTACTCTGGTACTCCTTTTTCTAAAATTCACAATTCCCACGGTGCTTTTGCCACAGATGAACAAGGTAACGTCTTTTTTGATTTAAGAATTTCAAAAGATAAACCTTTTTGGGGACATTCTCATCCAATAATCCTTTCTCATGGGAGACTACCCGAGACTGAAGTATGGGGAGAAGTAATTAATTTAGAAAATTACTCAAAACATCAAGATTACTCAGACATGAATCTAATATTAGAGGGCTTAGAATTTCTAGATAACGAATTTTTATCTATGGACTTCTTGAAAGCTAAAAATATATTCATTCAAATTATTGACCACTACTACTTACATTTTAAAGAAGGTAAACTTGTTAATTACCAGTCTGTTGATAAAGATATTTTTGACTACATTACAACAGTAGTGCTCAAAGGTGGATATGCTCAAAAACGAAAGAAAGCACTTCAAGATTTTTCACAAGAAAACCAAATCGATATTATTGGCCTAAACCTTATTTTCTCAAAGAGCCAATTTGACTTAGAACTATCTAAAGAATGCTGTATACTAATAGGAAAAGATAATTTTATTGATGATAAAGTTTATTTAAACTTTCCACTTAGTTTTACTGGTGCTCAATTTAAAGATTGCTTGGAAAGAGTAACAAACTGCTTAAGGAAATAAGATGTATATAATGAGAAGTGTTAGATCTGAAGACTTGAATGATCTTTATGAACTCAGTGGAAAGGTGCTTTTTATAAATCTTCCCCATGATAAAAATATTATTAAAAATAAAATTAATAAATCGATAAAAAGTTTTTCTAATCCATCAAAAGATTTAGCTGAAAATTATTATATATTTGTTTTAGAAGACAGAACAAAAAAGAAAGTCATCGGTGTCTCTATGATTCATGCTCAACATGGAACTGAGTCAGAGCCTCACTTTTACCTTTCAGTTGGCAATGAAAACAAATACTCGAGCACAATTAATACTGGTTTTTTACACGGGACACTTAAACTTGGACTCGATATGAATGGGCCGACAGAAATTGGTGGTCTTGTTTTAAACCCAGAGTATAGAGGAAATAAATTTAAACTTGGAAAACAAATTTCTTTTGTTCGTTTTTTATACATTGCTTTAAATAAAGATCAATTTAAATCTCAAATTCATTCTGAACTAATGCCCCCATTTGATAAAAACGGTAAAGCTCCATTGTGGGAAGCTATTGGCCGAAGATTTATGAACATGGAGTATGGTGAGGCTGATGTTTTAAGTCGTTCAAATAAAGAATTTATTTTGAGTTTATTTCCTTCCGATAACATCTATATGACACTACTTCCAATTGAAGCTAGAAATGCAATTGGTAAAGTTGGAGAAGATACATTACCAGTAAAAAAGATGCTTGAATCCATTGGCTTTCACTATATAAATGAGGTTGATCCTTTTGATGGTGGCCCCCATTATAGATGTAAGACAGACAATGTTAAGCCGATAAAGGATCTTAAAACTTTCAGTTTTAAGATTAAGGATTTAAGTGGAAATGAGACCGAGAGTTTTCTTCTCTCACCTCAAGGTAGCAATGAGTTTCTAGCAATCATGTGCAAGGGTAAAATCGATGGTTCTACTTTTTACCTTGATGAAGAATTCTCTAAAAATATTGAATTGAACAATATTAAAGAAGTTTCTGTTATTCCATTTTAATAGTGCTTTTTATTAATTAGAATACCGCTTGAGCCGGATACCTTTTCCTCATCATCATGAGTATTATCAGATTGGATCATTTCTTGTGATGCACTTTTTTTGTATTCCAGTATTGCTGCTTGCCCAGCTAGTTTATTCTGAGATTTTTTTAGCCGCTCTCTTTGGTTTAGTATAAAAATTGATGTCGATTCCTTTTTACTATCATTCAGTTTTTTCTTCTTGGCTTCTTGCTCATTCAGCTCTCCCGCTGAAAGAATTCCCAAGGATCCCAATGAATTGTCGCTCTTTTTAGCCTGTTTTTTAGGCTTTTCTAAATCAGGCTCTTCTAGCTCTTTAAGCTCTTTCTCAGCAGCCTCGTTAATAGGTATAATCTTGGCCTTATGATCGCCTGACCCATGCTCTAGATGTGAATCAGAAAGCATTTCATAGCCCTCTGCTCCAGCGGCGATACTCATCACCTTACCCTCCTCAGCAGAAACCACCTCGTGAGCATACCTCTCGATCTCAGAAGGTGTTAACACCCTCATGATACTCATTAATGTCGAACCCAAAGGTCCTAGCATATAAACTCCTATCTCTGAGTATTCTTATCGGGTAATATTCTTAAAACTTTAATATTTTTAGATTTAATTAAGATTTTTTATTATTTTAGAGACTTAGAGACAAAAATCACTAGACAGTTAGGCGATTAGACCTTATAAATATCTTTACAGAATTCTACTGGAATGTGGCGCAGTTGGTTAGCGCAGTAGACTGTTAATCTATTGGTCGTCGGTTCGAGTCCGACCATTCCAGCCATTTAATTCTGTATCTAAAGCCTTCTGAAAAGAGGGCTTTTTTTATACAGATAAAAGCCCGAATTTTGAGCTAGTTCAGTAAACACAAAGTTCATTACTTAAACAATTTTAAAAAATTTAAACTACTTCCAAGAAACTGATATTATTTTATCGCCTTGCAATCTTACAAACATATCTGCAGTAAAGCCGACTGAGTCACCACCTGGAGAAGTCGACTTTAATGTTATTATTTTTTTTAGTTTATTATATGTACATTTATTAAATGAAGAATATATTCTCTTTATCGATTTAGTTATAGCTTTTGCATAAAACTTCATAAAAAGATTTTCTTTTAGAATGTCATACTGAGGCTCTAAAAGTTTCTCAAACATAAATTCATAGTCATTTGATACTAGGATCTCTTTCTTAAATTCTTCATCGCTCTGACATTGAGCAATTATTACACCAGACCCAAAGTGCATATCTTTACAAGTAAGGTAAGACTCTTTCAGCTTAGCCTTAATATCTTTTGAAAGAGAATTAAACAAGGAAAAATCTATATCTTCTCTTTTTAGAGAGTTTACATTATACCTATCTTCATGTTTGGAATATTCTTTAAAATGGCTTGAGCCATTCTTTCCAGAAAAGTAAGATCCTATACACTTATAATCCTCTCTGTTAATACAGCTTACAAACTCATTAATTTCTTTCATAGCCTTAGGAGTGACTTTGCTAAAGCAATCTCTACTCTCCTCTGTATTTTTTAATTTTATTTTCATAAGTCTAAGCCTTGCCTCAAATTGACTTATCTTTATAGAGTCCACTTTTGAGTCTAAGTCAGCTACTACGTCAACAATCTTTATCCTATATTTATTCCCTTTTAAGTCATGCGTGACAAGTTCATCACCTTCAACTGAGTCAAACGCAAAGGTTATAGGAACATAACCATGTGCTCCGTCTATAAATACAGGGGGGTATATGCAAGTAAAAAATCTATCAGGATAACGATCTTTCGAGGGAAGATTAAACTCAGGAGAGACTTTCATACCGTTTCCATATTCGCAAACTATCCTACCGTTAAACTTTATTACATTTTTTCTTTGATCAATAATAATTTTGTTTTTACCGTCTTCAGATATTGCTGTTATTTTTTTTGTTGAAGAAGTTGTATCTCTGTAAGTATAACTATCAAAATATCTGTTAAAATCTATTTCACTACCCATGTCTCGAACTTCAGGAGCAACAAATCCATAGCTTGTAATAAGTACTAAGAAAAACATAACGGTTCTCATGGTTAACCTTTTTATCTTTAAGAAATCTTTAATATTAATATACTACTATATGATTCAACAAAAAGATGTAAAGTCCGAACTCTAAGTCCTACTCCCTAAAAGTAGGAATTGGACACGAAGAAATCAACCGGCTTCTACCCTAAGAGTTTTTTAAATGTATTAGCATAAAACGAACCACCTACTCTGTATCTTCATGCTTTTTTATATCAATTTCCTTAATTTTTCCTTAATTCAACATCCTGTAAGGCCGTAAATTACCAGCATATGATATATTCGTTATATGGATTCGAACAAAAAAGAATATTTATTTGAAGAGCTTGAAGTTTTACTTTTTGAGGCTGAAGATGAAAACCCTGAAGAAAGTTTATTACTAAGGGCTTATGCTAGAATCCCTGCTGGTGACTCTGACTTCAGTCCAGGTGACCCGAAACCATAACCTAGGCTATTTGATATTATTTAGAATTCCCTGCATCTCATTTGCAGGCATCAAGTCGCCATTCTTTGAAGCAATCAAAATTCCCTTTTCAAGAATTTCTTTCCCATGCTCGATATCAGAATTTGCAATTAAGGCCTTTGCTAGACTTAAATAGGCGACAGAATAATTTGGATCAGATTTCAAAGCAATTTCTAAGTGACCAATGGCTTGGTCATATTTTTTTTGTTCAAGTTTTAATTCACCTAACCCCAAATTTGCGAGTGCATCCTCTGGGTCAATCTCTAAAACTTGAATAAACATGTTTAGTCTTTGTTCTTTCTCTATTTTCTTTTGCTCAAGAAGCTCTTCTTCTTTTCTTTTAAGATCTGCTTCATGTCCAAGTTTTTCAAACTGTTTCAAGGTTGCTTTAGCTTTATGATCCTCAGCTGTTTCCTTATCACCAAGTTGCATATAATACATAGATAAATTCGTATGTGCCATTACAGATCGAGGGTCTACTTCACTTAACTGCTTCATTACTTCAATTGCTTCAGAGAAATTTTTCTCTCTTCCCAAAATAACACCAAGCGATTCATATGCATCTGAAAACTCTGGCTCAAGCTCAATTGCGATTAATAAAAGCTCTTTTGCTTTTTCATTTTTATCTTTATGAAACTCAAGTACAGCTTTATCAAAAGCCTCCATAGCTCTTTTCTTTTTAGAATTATCTACTAATGGGAAGTCTTGAACTACAAAGGAGCCATCTCCTATCACAAGTTTCTTACCATTAATCCTTTCGGTCCTTGAGAGATTAACATAGTGAAAGAATTCTCCATCAAAGGGTTTAACTTCTTTGAGCTCACCAATTTTTTTACCATCAAGACGTATGATGTTTTCTTTTATTTCATTTTTACCAATTAAAAGCATCGGAAAAAAAGAAGCTCCACGATTATTATAAATTTTTCGAATTGTTTCTTGTCCAGGAAAGCAACCCTTGTCAAAATCAATCGCATACTCAGTTAGATATGAATTTGTAATCAGTTCGCCAGAATTCACATGGGTCCCCATTAAACATTTTCCAGATATAAATCTTAATAATGATAACTTTTCAGAATCTGCTTCTATAATATCTTTATCAATAGAAAAACACAGAGAGGCCTCTAGCCCAAAAAGGCTTCCTTTAAAGTTTTTATTTTTTGGATTTAAGATAAAAAACAAATCTGTTTCTATTTTTTCAAACTCTACATCTTCTGAAACTAAATAAAGATTTAATCTCTCAAGAAGAGCCTTTTCATAATCCTTATCAAATATTATATAGAAGGCACTTGAACTTTCTTTTACAAGAATAAAGCTGGATACAACTCGCCCTTTAATATCAACAATTGCTGATTCATGAAATGAGTTATCTTCTAATGAGGAAACCTCTGTTGTCACTTGGTTTTCTAAAAATGAAGATGCATCTTTACCAACAATTGATAAAGTGTTGTGTGAATTAATTGTAAAATAAGATTCTTTGAATCTTAAATCAAATAAGTATTCTTCTAGATTTGAAAGTTCCATTTAGACAGAGAATGATTCGCCACAACCACAGGTATTTTTAGCATTTGGATTTTCAAAAACAAATCCTTTTCCATTTAGACCATCTTTAAAGTCCAGAACAATACCCTTTAGGTAGATTGATGATTTTGGGTCCATGATGACTTCGAATCCATCATAATTCAAAATATTGTCTTTTTCTTTTTTTTCAGAAAACTCAATTTTATATTGTAAACCAGAGCAGCCTCCACCAATGACAGCAAGACGTAAGCCTTTTTGCTCATTTTCAGAGTCCGAACTAAAGATTCTTCTAATCTCTTCAATTGCCTTAGGTGTTAACTCAACTAAATTTTCACTATTCATCATTTACCTCTAGGGTTACATTACACTAGTTTACCTCATCCTACAATTTTTAACACTCCACAGCACCCTTTTTTACCACTTTCACCGAAGATCTAACTTTGGTAGAATTAACCCTTGAGGTGCAGTGAAAATATTCGTATCAGTTACAGATTCTACAGGAAAAAAAATGACTTTCTCTTTAAGAGAGAAGCCTATTATTATCGGTAGATCCCAAAAAGCACATGTCACAATTAATGACGACCTAGCAAGTTCAGCTCATTGCCATATAACGTATAAAGACAACTGTGTCTTTGTCGAAGATGCTAAGTCAAAGAATGGGATTTTTCTAAACGAGGTAAAGGTATTCAAACAACGAATATACCTTGGAGATAAGGTTAGAATTGGGTCATCATTTTTACAGTTTGAAGAAAAGAGGCTCTCAGAACAAGCCGTTTCTCTTCTCACACCAGAAGGCCAGGGTAATTCCATCGCAAGAGAGCCAACTCTAACACTTGATCGAAGCCCCCAAAATTTTTCTAAGAAAAAGACAATTGACGATAAACTTTATAGTGGTGTTGAAGAAAATAAAAAGGTTCTAGGCGAAAGTCCTTTTAATTTGAAACTACTTATTGTTCGCGAGTATATAGCCACCACAATTGATTATATTTTACTTTTAGCAGTCATTTGTTCTCCAATTTATGCTTATTTTCATTTTGAAAATGAGGAGTTTAATAAAATATTTTATATTGAAGGAAACTTTAATATTGAAGGCTTAAAGTCTCAAATGGGTCTTATTCTTATTGCAGTAAGCTTAGTTTCAGCTTTCATTTTTCATAAAATTAATCGTAAAAAGCTTAGCTCTAGTATTGGCGAGAGACTTTTATTTCTCTAAGGTTTCCACAA
>CAKZJW010000059.1 GCA_937120495.1 uncultured Oligoflexia bacterium | reverse complement strand
TTTAGATCGTCTTTTATTCCTTTATATCTTTTTGATGACAATCCTTGTAACTCTGATACTTGTTGGAGACTTTGGCTTTTTCTCATTCTTTCAAGATCATTTAAATATTCTTGCATTTGGTCTCTTTGAGGATGATACACAGGCTGTAATAGAATCGGTTCAAAAAAATTATCCTTTTAAAACAGGTCTTGCCTTGATTGCGATTTTTTCAATCACTTTATACTTTAGCTTTAAGAAAATTTTTAAATCTAAATTGAAAATGAGATTTCAGTTTAAGACAAAAATAATATCTTATCTGTGTTTTCTTATTTTGTTTGCAGGTGGAGTTCGAGGTGGCTACGGAATGATGGTGCTTTCTCCAAAATATGCAGACTTTTCTAAGCATCAAATTATTAATGAAATTTCTCTTAATGGTATAATAACATTTGAGAGGGCTTATAAGCTTAGAAAATCAAGGGCCTCGCTTGATTTTAATATGGCAACGGCAATGGGATATGGAAAAAACATTCATAAAGCTTTCTCTGATTATCTGGGAATTGATGTTTCCTCAACAAGGAAAGATCAACTCATAAGTCTAATAGAGAGGAAGACGCCTGAGAATAAATTAATTGAAGATTTAAAACCTAATGTTGTCGTATTCGTAATGGAGAGCTTTGGTGCCCATTGGATTAAATACAATAATGAACGATTCAACTTTCTTGGTGATTTAGATAAACATTTTAAAGAAGATATTCTATTTGAAAATATTCTTTCTGGAGATAATGGCACAATAGGTTCGTTAATGGTCCTAGGAACAAATATACCCAATAGAAGTGGTGCAAGATTTATCTCTGAAAGCCGCTATATGAGGCTACCTCTTATTTCTGCAGCACAATTACCATATACAAAAAGAGGGTATGAAACTTCTTTTCTTTATGGAGGGAAACTTTCATGGAGAGATATCGGAAAATATTTTTCTTCTCAAGGGTTTCATAAGATTGAAGGTGAGAGCCATATTCGAGAAGAGCTAAATTTAAATGGAAAGCAAGGAACAGAGTGGGGGCTTTATGATGAGCACTTATTTAATTTTATTTATAAAAAACTAAATAGTGGAACAACGTCTAAATTTATAATGGCATTGTCGACTACTAATCACCCTCCTTTTGAAGTGCCGAAGAACTTTAAGAGCAAATCAATTCAAATTCCAAAAGAACTTGAGGGTAGGATTTCGAGAGAAAAGAGTATCTTTTTGGAGCGCTTTTTAGCCTTTCAGTACTCGAATCAAAAGTTAGCCGAATTCATTCAAAAAGTTAAAAATTCAAAGCTTGCACAGAATACTATTATTGCAGTTACTGGAGATCATAATTTCTGGGGATTTATGAATTATAGTTCAGCTGAAGCCTTCTCTAAATACAAAGTGCCATTTTATATCTATCTTCCTGAGAGCTTAAAACCAAAAAGCTATGATAATAAAATGATTGGTGGCCATGAAGATATAATGACAACTTTGTATAATCTCTCTCTTTCAAACACAAAGTTTTATGCTTTTGGAGATGATCTCTTAACTTCAAAGACTTCAAATGCACTAAATTCAAGTGTATATGCTTCTAAGTTTGGTGGCTTTTACAAGGGGAAGAGTTTTAGCTTTGTAGAAGATAACTCAGTGTTTAACTCAAGTACCCCAAAAGAGTTAGATACTCTTCAAAAGCAGTACCGCTCAACCTTATCTATTGCTGACTTTCTTCTAAGAAACTCATACAAACAGAATTCAAAAAATAGCCAAAATTAATGGTCACAGGCTTCAGCTCTGTTGAACCGACTTTTTTCATCTAAATATCTGATTTTATATAGGGATTTCTTTCCTAAGCTCGTTAAATATCCAAAATGCGTTAAAATAAGACAAGTTTAAATTATAACCAAAGAGCAATTATGAAGAAAATTTGTTTACTAGCAATCTTATTATTCAATTCTATGGCATTTGCGGCAAAAGCCCAGTTCCCAGCAGATCTTTTAGATAATATGAATAAAGTTCCTAAGTCTTGGATTGATGATGATAAATCTGAAAAGGGTGCAAAGTTTCTTCCGACAGATGTTTACCCTGAACTTTATGACTTGGGAGAGTTACTTTATTCGGCAGGAATTATAAAGATTGAAGGTCTTAATAAACATAAATGTAGAGTTAAAGAATTAATAAATATTGAAAAAATTCGTGCGGCAAACACAGTTGCTGGAATTGAAGAATGTTATAAGAATTTCACAAAATCTTTCTCTAAAGATGGTTGTCATAAAGATTTAACTTTTGAAGACTATTTTCCCAAAGTTTCTAACTCTTCAATTTTCAAAATGAGATTTAAATGTGAAGGGGATATACCTTCGATTATGATTGTTCCTAAGGAGTTTGCGTCAGGGTATAATTCGAATGCACAAAAGAGACTGTACCAATCTTTGTACTGGCAACTGGTTAAGAGAATAGTAAATGAAAATAAAAATGATACACAATTAATTGCAAATGAATATGAATTAGCAACTGTAAAGCAATGTCCAACAAGTCTTTTAAAGCTTCCATTTGCAAACTATGAAGCGACTAATTCATGTACAATGTCGGGTCAAGCTTGTACGAAACACGAAGATTGTTGCTCGCAACAGTGTATGCTTGGTAGAGATCAAACGTCTGGAATTTGTCAGCAAGAGATGAGCTGCTATCGTTTAATTGAAAAAGGTAATGATTGTAAGCAACTTAATAATGGAAAATTTAATCCATACTGTAAAAATAAAGAGATGCTTTATGCTCTTGACCCTGTAAACAATCCAGCACCACTACCTGGTGAAAAAACTGTAAGCTGTATAGAAATAAACGGTAATACATCTGGAATTGGTGAATGTACTGTTAATGGAGAATCTCCAACAGATGCATTGCCGTGTTGTTCGGATAAAGTAGGCAGTAATGGAAAATGTATAGAGAGTAATAAGTGTGAATTTTGTTATGAAGGCGGAAAAGTAGTTCCTGACTCAGAGAAATGTTGTCCAGGTTATTATAAATCTCAAAAAAATGACGCCGGAAAACAAAGATGTATTCAGGATTTTCCACCTCTTCAAACTTCAGTAGATAAAGCAAAAAATAAATCTATTTTATCTTTAATCTTGGCAAATTTATCTTATTCAACTTTTGCAAACGAACAAGAGCTTACTCAAGGTGGAGATGGCGGCGGTGGCGGAGGTGGTAGTACTGGGTCTGGAAGTAATTCAGGTGGAGGAACAAACCAAAGTGGATCTGGTCAAGGTGGAACTAACACTGGAAGTGGAGCGACTCAAGGTGATGGTGATTCAATGCAAAGTTCGCTATCAGAAGAAGATAGAAAGAAGTTTGCTGATGCAAGAGCAGCTTGTTTTAAGATCAATAATGATCAAGAGGCCCTAGATGCTTGTTTATCTCAAGTTAGTAAAGATGAAGCTAAAGCCATTTCAGATAATTTAAACGATCCATCAAAAAATTCAGAAATGATTTCAAGAAAAGATTATATAAAAAGATTTAATAGAGCAGTTATCATTGAGAAGAAAGGATCGGATTTTAAAAATTGTGAATTTCATTCTTATAATGATAATTGGAACTCAGGTTCAGATACATTTAGAAATGCTGAACTTGTTCTAAGAGGATTTGAATATATCTATTCGGGAAAGGGAACACGCGATTTTTGGATAAATAAAAATGGTCGCAGTATGTTTGAGAGGGCTCAAAGTGTTGCAAAAGAATTAAGAAAAAATAGAAAAGCTCTAATAAATGCATACAAAGAAGCAGATGAAGAAATGACAAAGAGATGTAAAGAACTTTTCTCTGGTCAAAAATGGGGTAATGTTGACGGACAAAATCCAGAAACAGGAGCTTCTTTAACTGTAGAAGAAAAAATGGAGCAAATGAGTGATGTCGACGCTGGTGCTTCAGGACAAAAATATACTCAGTTGATGGTAGATTTCTTAAATCTTAGAAGAGATGCATTGATGGAATACTTTGCAGCAAATGCAAAAGCAGAAGAGGGTTCAGAAGCATTAATGGAGCAATTGAGTGAAGAGGTTAATGAGACAGAGTGGGAACAATCTTGGAGTCATAGACCACACCAAAGTAGAAAAGGAGTCTTTCTATACAAGTTTACTACTAAAACACCAACATGGTTTTTAAGCTTTTTGACTTTTCTAGTGAGTGCAGCGTTTATGATCGCAGGAGCCTTGCTTGCACCTTTTACCGGTGGAGCTTCAATGATGATGGCATTTATTATCGTTGTTGCTATTAATAGTGGTGGTGGAAATAATTTTAGCGGGCCTAAAGCACAGGAATATATTGCGAAAGTTGTAAACGATTCAATGTATGAGGATAGAGAAAGAAAAATTGTTGACGATAAATACCACCACAGAACACCATTTCCTTGGTTTTATAAATATCGTTATTATAACCGTTATTATTTAGGACCAGTTTTTGATGCAACAAAACCGGGCTCTAAAATGAACGAAGGTATTGCAAATGCACAACCTGATGAGAAATGTTATGTGCATGCCTCATCAAGAATGTGTCTTCGAAATGTACATATTTTAAAACATAAATATCCGAATGAAGCTGTAGATAAAATTAGGTTCCTTGTGGATATGAAATTCCCTGAATTTTTAAGAGCTAACCTATACGAAGAAGACTCTAAACTACAGCAAATGATTAATCAATCATATGCACAGGGGATAAGTCTATTAAAGACTACTCGACCAGGTGGAAAGAAAACTGAGCAATGGAAAAATATTAAATTTTTGATGCAAAAAAAATATACAGATCGATTTACTCCAAAGGATGGTAAATGGTCACCAAAAGAGTTTGATGCAACTCTTCAAAAAGAGTTTAAAAGAGCAGTTAAAGAATATGCAATGTGTACTGACCTTGTTGCCTGTGGAGCGAAATATGCTGAGGTAGGAGACTATGGATTTGGATATTTGATATCTACAGAAGAAGATGCGACAGCGTTTGCAAACTACGTTTATGAGCACCACTTCTTGTGGCCGTCATTTTCAAGGGTAAATAAAATGTCTTATCCAACTGTAGCTCAGTCTTCATACTTTCAGTCGATTGCTTATTATATAAGAGTTGTAGGTTCTCTTGCTTCTACTAAAGCGGGGGACTTTGGAACGCTTTCAAGTAAATACCAAGAACATCTTGAAAATTTAGATGGAGAGTATGATAAAGGTGCAGGAGCATCTCAGGGAAGAAGTAAAAACGCAAAGTACTCAAAAGAGTTTAATAATAAATTTGCTCTACTTGATTTTAAAACAGGGCAAGGGGTTGATGCATTTGTTGGAAAAGGTGGAAAACCAATTATTCCAAAAGGATTTAATGCAGCTGAGAAAACAGCCTTCTCTGCCGGTGTAAGCAAGGCCATTAGAGCGAAAAAGCTCAATGCTAAAGCAGAACACTATAAAAAGACAGTCGGAAATACTGCTAGAGCAAAAATTAAACAAAAAGCTCAGGGAAGTTTCCTCCAAAAATTTGGTCGTCCAATTGATAATATGTCTGAGAGTTTAAAGCAAGGTCTTGACTCGAAGCCAATCGTTGCAAAATCTGTTGAGAAAAAAGAAAGCGAGAAAAGAAACATTAAGGCTGCAGTATATACACCTCCAAAGTTACCAAGCTATGGAGCACAAGGCTACGGTGGTGGATATAATGGAGGAGTAAGTGATTCTAGCTCTGACTCAAGCTCTACATCTATGAAGGCTAGTAGTGACGAGCTTGCGAAAAATAGGATGCTTCTTGATAACGCGAAGAAGATGCAAAGAGATTTAAAAAGAGATGATAGTGATAGTTTGTTTAAAATTGTTACAAAGGCATATTTTAGAAATTTAGATTTAATCTTAGAAAAAATAAACCCTTCAAAGGTAGATGCTAAGAAAACAAAATCATTAGAGTATCAGCGAAAGAAAGATACTATTTCTAATGATAAAAAATCTGAATTGAAAAAATTATTATCTCAATAATGATTTTTGCATAAGATAATGATCACACAAAGTAATTTTAATCATTGATTCAATAACGGGTGCGACTCTTGGTAGAATACAAGGGTCGTGTCTTCCTTCTTTGGCATTTTTTCCTACTGTGGAAGGAGCTTTAAAGATAAGTTTTAGTTGGATATCTTCTCCATTTGAAATACCGCCTTCAATGCCACCAAAGTTATTTCGATCTGTTGAAATTTCACTTCCAAGCTTTTCTTTAAATGCCTCGCCGATACCAAAAGAAATACCCATACAAGAGCCGATGCTTAAAAGAGCATGAGAAAGAGTCGCTTTAAGCTTATCAAAACAAGGATCGCCAAGCCCCTTTGGAACATTTTCTATAACTACTGAAATCTCACCACCTGCAGATTCACCATTTTCTTTGAGTTTTAGAAGGTAGTCTTCAATCTTCTTGTCAATGCCAGAGGCTAGCTTGTGTTCACCAATTTGAGTTATATCGGCATTAATTTTAATTTCAGGAATTATAAGACCTGCAAAATAACCTGCAATTACACGACTTACTGTTTCTCGTCCAGATGCTCGACCGCCACCTCTGTGATCCTTAATGCCAAATTTATCCAGAGTGGTTTGATCAGCGTGCCCCACACGAGGGCTCGTCTTTATATCTTTGTAATCTTCACTTTTTTGATTCGTATTTTTCACTATTACAGCGATAGGAGTACCAAGAGTTTTATTTTGGAATAGACCAGAAAGAATGATGGCTTTATCAGCCTCGTTTCTTGATGTTGAAACTTTTAAAGCCCCAGGTCTTCTTCTATCCAGTTGAGCTTGAAGAGCGACAAGATCAACGTCTATATTGGGTGGCATCCCGTCAATGACTACTCCCATTGCTTCGCCGTGAGACTCCCCAAAACTAGTAACCTTAAAAATATTGCCAAAACTATTTCCACTCATACCGATATCTCTATAGTTCGTTTAAACAATGAACTTTATTTAAATTAATATTAAATGCAACCTTTTGTCCAATCGTGAATCTCTTATCCGAGGGAGAGTAGGTCCAAATTTTTATTTCGTTTGCAATCTTTATCTGAGTTAAAAAACAATCTCCCTGATAAATTTGTTTCTCAATCTTTGCTTTGAAGCGACCCTCTTGTGCAATTGAAATGATCTCTGGCTTTATAAGAACAATTAGGTCCATGTGCTCTTTAAGCTTAAAGTCTTCAGAAGGCTTTGGTATCTGTATATCTCTTGAGAAGAGCTTTGTATAAATATGAGAATCTTCAATCTTTATTGCTTTTGTACTAATAATATTTGTTCTTCCAATAAATTGAGCTGTGAATAAAGAATTAGGCCTTTCATATACTTTCATTGAAGAATCAATTTGTATGAGACTTCCGTGATTTAAAACAGCAATGCGATCAGAGAAGGCTAGGGCCTCTTTTGTTTCGTGTGTAACCCAAATCGTAGTGATATTGTTTTCTTTAAAAAGAGAAAAGAGCTCATTCATAAGGGTGAAGCGAAGTTTTTCATCAAGATGTCCAAAAGGCTCATCTAAAAGAATTACTGTTGGGTTTAAAACCATGGCCTTTGCAATAATAACTCTTTGTTTTTGTCCGCCAGATATTTCACTTATTTTAGAATGAATTTCATTTGTAATATTTAAGAGATCAAGAGTTGAGCGGGCTTGATTTTCTTTCTTTTCTGCAGACTCGATATGGGATAGCTCTTCTGTAAGAATCTCTAGAACCGTTTTGTCATTATTTAGCTCAGTCATTTGCGGAACATAACAAAGTGTATGATCTTTTAAAAATTCTATATTACCTTTTTGAGGTGTTATAATTGAAGCAATGAGTTTTAATGTTGTCGACTTACCGGATCCTGACGGTCCTATTAAACCTAGACATTCACCTTGCTGCACTTCAAAGGATAAATTCGATACACCTTTAACTGAGCGAGTGTCATAGCGGTATTCAACGGAGTTTAGTTTAAGCAACTTTTCTTTCACTCTGAACCCTTAGTAAAATTTTATATATGTGAGCACAGCCAAAAATCAGAGCTAGGCCCACTCCGATAGAGAAGTATCCCATTTGATCAAATCCCTCTAATTTACCGGAACTTGTTTCAACGATAAAAAAACCAGCGAATACTGTCGCAAGGGCAGAGCCCAGAGATCTAATTGAGTTTAAAAGACCCATAAAGGTACCTCTATCTTCTGAGTCAGCAATCTCTGACACCATAGTCATCAGAGGTATCATTCGTCCAGATATCATAGTCATAAAAAAAGTTGAAATTGCAATAAAGAAGAAAAAGCTTACCTTTGTCGCACTTGTAAATAAGTAGATTGGAATTACTGAAATAAATATAAGCCCCATCATGACTCTAAAAGCTCCAAAACGATCAGTTAGTAGTCCTACAATTCGAGAGGTAATTACAGTAAAAAAGCCTCCAATAAAATACATATATTTTAAATCAGTTTCAGCTATTGCGAGATTTTTTACAGAAAAAGGTGAGAGGTAAGGGATGAGTGTAAAGATTGAAAAAACATTAAAGAAAACAAGTCCATATGATTTTAAATAATCTTTTTTTAATAATAGTGCGAATAATCTCGATAAGCTCTCTTTTGGATTTATTTTCTTAATATGCATTGTTAATTTGGGGAATGAAACTGAACTAACAATTAATATTACACTTGAGAAGGCTGCAATAAAAAAGAATGTATAATGCCAATTAAACTTTTCAGCAATATAGAGACCTATCGGTACGCCAAGAACACTGGCAATACTAAAAGAAGACATTACGATACCCATGGCATTTCCTCTTCTTTGAAATGGAACTAGATCAGATACCATGGCCAAAACGACAGCAGTAAGTGTACCTCCAAATCCACCAGCAATAACTCTTGCAAGAATTAAGCTTTCATAATCTTTTGCAATCCCACAGGCAATAGTTCCAAGAATAAATCCTACAAAGTTAATTTGTAGCATAAATTTTCGGTCGTATTTATCAGCAATAATTCCGTATAAAAGGCCTGTTACTGCGGCACTAATATTATATGAAGAGACTAGGGTTCCAAATTGCAATGGAGTTATCGAAAGAGTTCTCATTAAAATAGGACCAAGTGGCATTAAAACCACAAAGTCTACAATATGCGAAAATTGAATTCCAGCCAGCAGAAAAATTAAGAACTTTTCTCTTTTTAGACTTATATTAATCTCTAAGTCCCTTAACACTATCAAGTGTTGAACTATTATCTAGAGTTTCAAGACTGGCAACAGTTGATACGGTATGATCAACCATGCTAACAGCTGCAGGATGGTGATTTCCAGAATTTTTAACTCCACCAAAAGGGAGTCGAGAACTAGCGCCTACAGTAGACCTATTAAGATTAATAATTCCAGCATCAATATCTCTTAGTGCCAATTTGTAAATATCTTGGTCTGAAGTAAAGACACTCGCTGCAAGGCCGTAGTCTGAGATATTTGCAATCTCAATAGCATCTTCAATATTTTCATATGGAGTAAATGTACAGTTTGGTCCAAAGATCTCTTCTTGAGTAAACGGGTTGCTTTTTATAGCGGATCCCTCTTTTAAGTAATGAATCGTTGGGTTAACATAGTGACCTTGGTACTTTGTTTCAATTTCCATTCTTCCAATAATATCTTCCGCACCATTATCAGTCCCTAGCTTACAAAAACGATCGTATAGATCTTTTGCGCCTTGATCAATTAATGGACCCATAAAAGGATCGATAGTGTGCTCAGTTGGATGGTCAACAATAATTCTTTGAGTTAACTTCTTAAATTTATCAATAAACTCTTGTTCGATTGACTTGTGAACAATAACCATTGACGTTGATGTACAACGTTGACCGCTTGATAGATAGCAAGCTCTTAAAAGTTCAGGAAGTGCATGATCAATATTTGTATCCTTGTGAAGAATTGTGGAGTTCTTTCCACCAAGTTCTAATGCCACAAGTTTTGTTAGATCAGCATCTACAGATTCTAAAATTTTCTTTCCTACATTTAATGAACCTGTGAAAAAGATTCCTCGAATTGCAGAGTGTTTTAAAATATCTTGAGTCGTTTTAACGGTACCGTTTATAAAATTAATTACACCTTTTGGAAAACCTGCTTTATGAAAACATTCAATTAAAAGCTGAGAAGAGTACATAGTCTTTTCACTTGGCTTAAATATAATTGAGTTCCCTGTTAGAAGAGCAGAAAGAATTTGTCCATTGGCTAAGTGACATGGAAAGTTAAATGGGCCAATTACTAAACTTGGTCCAAGAGGTTTTTTTACAATATGCCCATCAATCTTAGGAAGAACATCCTTAATCGTCTTAGTTTCGATACGCTTTAAAGAATCATTAATTGTCACATTTACTTTGGCACTAACAGCACCAGCTTCAGTCATTGACTCCCAAAGAGGTTTACCTGTCTCAAGAGCTATGGCCATACCAATTTGTTCTTTGATTTTATCCGCTTCAGCTTGGAACTTTTTTAAATAGTTTATTCTGTCTTCAAAACTTAGCTTTCTCCAACTTTCAAAACCAGAAACAGCTGACTCAACAACAGATTCGATATTATTGTAATTAACATGTGCATCCCAAAGCTTATGTGACGTATCACCTGGACAAGATTTTGATATGTTTTCGTCTGATTTCGAAATATCAGCCTCAGTTACACCATCAGGGCTTGTAAAAGTACCGTTAAAATAATCTCCACGTAGCGTTAAATCCATCGTATATCCTTTTAAAATCATTAATTTATGT
>CAKZJW010000058.1 GCA_937120495.1 uncultured Oligoflexia bacterium | reverse complement strand
AAGATTAACGATATAAAGTGGAAAGTTGGAAGCTCTTTTAATAATAGCTTAAGTCTTAACCACCCTTATGCTGGTGAATTCAAGCACACAAGCTACGATGATATCAAATGGATATTGGCAAAACTAAACAAAGTTTCAAAATCTGAAATAAAAAATGCACTTCGCGGATCTTCATATCCAAAAGACATTGAAGCTCTAGTTTTAGAAAAATTACTCTCTAGAATTAATACTCTTTCTGAGTATTTTGAACTCGATGCCCCCTACACAGTTAACAATCTTTTAACTCAAGGAAATATTGTTGGCGGAAGACTTATGAAGGGTAATTATTCTGATTATGTTGTCGACTTTTATGAAAAAGATCCTGACAATCCATATCGCTTCTCTGAAATTTTTAGAATGTTTAAGACTCAAATTATCTACTCTGGTCTTAGTAAGTTATTAGATACTGCGATAGAAAAATTTGTTCCTGGGCTTTATACCCAAGATGCAGCTGAAGATGTTCAAGGACAAATTAGCGAGTACAGACAAAACAATCCTTCTTCAAATGGAGTCCTTCCTCTGAAGGCATTTTCAAGTCCTCTGGCATCTGGTCGAGTATTTGCAAATAGAAAAATTGTATTTGGACAATACCTTGGAAGTAATGCTCCCATTCAACTTGTCGATTCAATCGGAGCTGAAGCAAGCCTTGGTGTATTTACAAGCCTTACCGGAGTCAGCGATAAAGTACTTCCAAACCTTGTGGCCAATGTAAGTTTTAACAGAAGCTTTGTTCACGTTCGTGCCATGCCAGATCTTACAACGGCTTCAAAACAGCATATTAAAACACTTCTTATACCAAGGGTTATGAAAAGACTTGGTAATATTATTAAAGATGAGTACGAGTGCTCTATCGCAAAAGAAGCCTTCTACGAGAAAACACAATTAGGTGACAGCGAAGTTTATTATGTTAAGTACGATAAATCTTGGGACAACGGAAAAGAGCAAGCTCTTGCCCTTCGAATGAAATTAATTGATTCAGGTGTGCCTGCAAATATTATCCTAATGGTTGTAATCAATAGAGAAGAATTATGTTCAACTCAAATAAGTGATACAAGATCAAAATCAATAAAAAGCTTTATAAAAGAATTTGCAGCAAATGAAACGTTTATTATTAATGATACTCTAAGACTCGCTGGAAATATTACAGCGCCAATCCCTATTCCCAATATTCCAGGGGCAACAATTTCAATTGGTTCAGAAAATAATACGGCCCTACTTAAATCTGTAATGCTTAGAAAAACAGACACAGGTATGGAGATTACAATTGCGAACAAAAAAGATCTCCGTGTCGGTCATAAAGAAGGCTTAAATTATTATATTTCAATTATAAGTCACGCAGTAACAAGAACTAGAGGACACTTGATGTCTAAGATTTATAAAATCGATCTAGAAGACATTGATGAAAAAGAGCAGATGAAAGCGATTAAGGCCCTAAGAGAAGTACTTGTAAGTAATAATCACGATTATTTAAAAAAGAGTTATCCTCCGACTCACCTAGACCACGACATTTGGTCAAGACTAAGAACTCTAAAGCTTCTGTGGTTTAAAAATGAAAAAATGAAAATGGATCATACTGTTGAAGTTATTGTTCCCAACAAAGAAGGACAAAGCTTCACTCAAAAAGAAAGAACTCGTACGCTTTTTTCTACTTTTTCAATAAAGAGAAAAGGAAACGATTTTCAATCTTTTGTTGATAAAATTCTAGGAACTGTTGCAAGTTGGTTAAGCATTGGCTCAAATGGCGGAGATCCAGGTCAAAGTTTTCTAGGAAATGGAAAGAAAGTTTCAATAATTACTGAAAGTGAGCTAACTGAAAACTATCCTCTTAATCCTATTACTCGAGTTGAATACTCTTGGACTGGATGGAGAAAGAAGACTCGCAAGATTGAAAAATACTTTAAAGAAATAGAAAAGATGTACACACCGTTCACACAGAACAACCTAATTGATCGAACACTTTTCTACTCTTCTCCTAAACTTCGTTCATACGATATAAGAAATACTCTTATCCTCTACCCAAGTGCCTTTGAAAGACTAAAGAAGCTTATTCTTCTATCTGATGAAAAAGTTGCGATAAATGCTCTATACAATGTATATGGTCACAAACGTTGGAGTGATTACTGTCAAGGTGAGATTTCTTATAGATGTATCCCTGGTTCTGCGAGATCAATACTTAAGCTTAGAAAGAACCTACCAACAGATAGAATAAAACTTACAAAAAGAATTAATAAAATATATCACACTCTTTTTAATAAATTTGAGATCTCAAACGTTTTGTCTTGGCTTGGTCAAAAAAACTTTTTCTCATCAAGCCGCGTAACTGGTTTCAGAGAAAATAATCAAGATGGCTTCATTGAGCACATCTCAGACACAGTTGGTATTTATAACCAAAAACACGGCACAGGTGTCTTTGATCGATTAGGAAATCATTTAAATATATCACCATATGAACTTAGAGCTATGAGCTATACACCAGGAATGTAATGAAAATAATTGTATTATTACTACTTACATTTTCTTCTTTTGCTAGTGAACTTCTTGTTTACGGATTGACTAATTCGCAAGCTATAACTGCTCTATCGGCAAAGCCTGTATTTACAAAAAAAGAAAAAGCTTTTTTAAAGAAAAGCTCCGTTAATACAAATGTCTTTAAAGTTAAAGCTGATGACATTGTTCAATTAAAAGACAAAATCAACCTTCTTTGTCCAAAATGTATTACAGAAGTTAATTCTTCTGGAAACTTAAAATCACTCAAAGATCCCTACTATAAATACCAATGGGGATTAAATAACCTTGGCAATAGTCGTCTACAGTGGACTAGTGATATTGATGCCTTCACAGTTTTTGGAAAACTTGGTGAAGATATAAATATAGACTCAAATGAAAAAGATGACTCTATACTCGTTGCTATCATTGATTCTGGAATTGATACAAATCATCCAGATTTAAAGGATCAACTCTATACAAACAAACTGGAGTGCGAGGCCCTAGAAAAGTATAATCAATGTTTAAACAAAGAATCAGACAAGAATATTTGTTATGAAAAATTTAAAAACTTTGATGCAAATGGAAATGGCTACGCTCTTGATTGTCATGGTTGGAGCTTGTCTGATAAATCAAATCCTCTAAATGAAATAGAGGGAAATGGTAATATTAATGATAGAAATGG
>CAKZJW010000057.1 GCA_937120495.1 uncultured Oligoflexia bacterium | reverse complement strand
TCCATTTTATCAAGCTTCGAGCAAGAAGGAAGTGTAGCCCCGAGGCTAAGTAGTAATAAAGCTGTCGCTGAGTGTTTTTTTAAAGTCATATTCTCTCCAATTCTATGTTATCTATTGATAATACAAAAATTAGAAATTTTTGGCAGACTAGAAGAGCAATTTACATGAGGTGTATAAAGTTTAGACAGTTAGAGGTCAGCTCTGTTTATACGAGCCAGGAGCTTTATATAATCGTGTGCTTTGGCCACAACACCTAAAGCAACCTTAGGTGGCTTTATATTAAAAGAGCTCAATTTAGATTCAATCTCAGCAAAAAGATATTTTTCAGAATAGTTTAAAGAGAGTTTAACAGCATAGAACTCTCCAGCGATATTAATCTTTCCTTTCATTGAACTAAGAGTTCCCGTCTGAAGTTTCTCATACATTGGATCAAAAAGGATCTCAGAAGTAAAAGTTAGATATTTTTGTTTTTTAACTCCAAGAAGACTTTGAACTTCAAGGTCTCTATCTTTGTCATCCGTTTTAAAACTCTCTAGAGGGATATTAAGGCTAATTATTCGTCCAGAGTTTAAAACAGATTTACTAAAACCGATATTAGAGTTTAAGCCGACAACATCAACACTCTTAAAAAAGAACATTGTCTTTTTTGCTTGATAAGCCACTGCATTTTGAGCTGGCCAATCTACTACTTGCGCGTGAATGACAGTCGATAAAATGAACGTTATTAAATACTTCATAGGTCTAGTTTATACTAATTTTAAACTTTAAGAACGAGTATTTTTAAAAAGTAAATCTAGCCCACGAGCTCTATTTCTTCTTTTTTGAATCTGCACCTTAGCAAGCTCTTTTACTTCTTTTGGCTCTGTAGCTTTTTTCTCATTATACACTTCAGGAGCTTCTCCTCTTACGGGAACTCCATTGGATGTCTTAATGATCGTGTCATTTTCAACAGCAATAGAAACTTTAAGAGTTCTTCCATCTAAGCTTGAGTGATTTAGCTTTTTTATTGCAACAAGTGCATCTTGATGATTTGGCATTTGGATAAATGCAAATCCCTTTGAGTTATTTGTTTTTTGATCTCTAACAAGTCTTACATAAGTAACTTTACCATATTTTGCAAACAGCTTCTTAAGAGCAAATTCATCTTTCTTATAGTTTAGATTACCAATATAAATAGTTGTGATTCTTTCTTCGCGACTTAATCTTCCAAAGTTTTGATCCCCTGGATTTTCAAGTTTTTTCATAGGTTTCTTTTTTGCCTTTAAAGGCTTGTCAGCTTCTAGCTTTCTCATAATGCATCTCCATAATTTTTGGGCAACGTATCACCCATAATCCTTTATGGCCATACATAAAATAATCTCTAATTCAAAGGAGCTAAGAGTATGAATTTATTACAACCTTGACGTTGCTCTTTCTAGCACCATATTAAGATTATGATTGTTGAATCAAAACTCGTTGAGACCTATTTAAATAAAGAAAAATATCATTATGGCTTAGTCGTATCTATTTTATTTCTAAGTATCTGTATTGTAGCAAGCCTCTTCTACTGGAGTCCCGATTATCCAATTAAAGAATTATTAGGAGCTTCTCCTTATCTTATTTTTGAGAAAAAGGAATATTGGCGCCTTTTTACGACTTTATTTACTCACGCTGATATTGAACATCTGCTCTCTAATTCACTAATGCTTTTTTTCTTAATGTATTTTGTTACAAGCTTTTTTGGTTATTGGATTAGCATAGCTTTAAGTTTAATAATGGGTGCAGTGATTAACTACTTTGTTCTTATGAGTTTTAATTCTGAGGCAACAACTCTCGTTGGAATATCTGGAGTTATCTATTATTTATGGGGTCTTTGGTTTATACTTTATCTTTTTATTGATGAGACTATCTCTCTGCCAAGAAGATTAGTTAAAGTTTTTGGTATATTTCTAATTCTACTCGTACCTACAAGTTATGCTCCACAGACAAGTTACCTAGCTCACTACCTTGGGTTTGCAATTGGTTTTGCAACAGGACTAATTGTTTATCCTTTCTTTAGAAAAAAAACTATAAGTTATAAGAGATGGGAAAATCGAATCGTTCACGATTTTGAACAAGAAGAGAAAGAATTGGAATAAAAAAAGGAAGACATTTGCCTTCCTCTTTTGTTTTGAAACTGTTTAAAAAATATAATTTAATTGATTATAATTTTCTAACATTTACGGCACAAGGACCTTTTTGACCCTGACCTACTTCAAACTCAACTTTGTCGTTCTCACGAAGTTCACCTACTTCAATAGCAGTTACGTGAACAAATAGATCTTCTCCATTGTCGTCTTGAGTGATGAAACCAAAACCTTTAGCTTCGTTAAAAAATTTTACTGTACCTGTACTCATATGCTTTCTTCCTTGTAATTTGATACGGATCATCTCGTATCTTAAAAATAAATGATCACCTCATACTTATATTAAGTAAAGTCAAAAAATTAAACTTTATAAAGTCTTAAGGTACTCAATCAAGTTAAGCCTATCCTCTTGCGTCATTTGCTTGTAAAAGCTAAACGCATGGCCCTGATTTGAGTGCCCCGCCCTTTGTGTATAATAGATACTTCTTTTACCTTTTTTAGCCTTTCTAAGAAGCTTTCTATAGTTCTTTGAGCTTGTATCACGCTCTATTTTTAAACCAAGTTTCGCCTCATCAAATCGCTCTTTCTCTCCCGATTTATAAAGGTCAAATACCTCTGGTCTATCTTTTGGAAGAGTGAGTAGATCCATAATCGTTGGAACCGAACCATTGTGAAGATATGGAAATCTAGACCAGACTCCCCAAAGTCTTTGAGCAACATATCCCTTTTTTTGTCCCTCTTTATACTTCATTAAATCATTAAGTGGTGATGAATCAATAAGCTCTAAAAAGTCCTCAGTTACAAATTCTAATCGTTCATAATCGGTTTTTACATATTTCCATGGTACGACTTTTGGTTGCTTATAAATTGGAAGTCCTTCTGAGTCTCTCTCGTAAGTTCCATGACATTTATAACAAGTTTGATTAAAGAACTCTTTTCCTTTAAGTGCTCGCGCTTGATCTATATCAAATGGATATTTAGGTGGAAGAAGATCTGACATTAAGTCTTCAGCGTGGTGGATTTTATCAACATATTCGCGAACATTTTTAATAGACTGCCCACCTCGAAGTTCAACCGCTACGGCCCAACCTGGAAAAACTCCATCAGCAAATCCATCCCAAAAAGATCCACTCTTTCTTTTTTCACCATAGCCCCAAAGGTGAGGAACCTTTACTTGCCCGCGTCCAAACTTTTTTGGAATTTCGACTCCACCTGTCTCATAAAACCAAGTTTTAACAAGTGAAGTAGGAACAAGGCCTTGAGTTAAATTATTAATATTTTTGTTTTTTAAAATACTTGTAAAGTGCATTGCTCTTTTATGAAGTTCAGAAAATTCTGGTTTGTTAGGTCTTGGGGCAACTCCCCAAAGAAGCTGAGCAAGATAAGCATCTGTTCCAACTTGGCCAACATCAATATTTTTATTCCCAAGTCCTATAACTAATTGACCTGCCGCTCTTCCGCTATGGCAAGCAACACACCCTAAAACTCCCATTTTCATATTCTTATAAGGCTTGCTAAACATCCCTACAATTTTTTTATCTTGGAGGTTTAATCCCCAACGTTGATTTAAGAGTCCATTCGTACTTAACCCTACTCCTGTTTTTTTAATCGTATCGTAGAGTTTAATAAGGTCTGGAGAGATAACCATCCCTCTTCCTTTATAGAAAAAATTCAATTGTTCTAATTCTTTATTCGCCTCTTGTGCTCTTTGAGTTCTAGATTTTCCAAAAGCTGAAAAAGAAAATGATAGTAAAAATATCAATGCATACTTCATAAGTTTATCCTTTATAAAAGCATAGGAAATGAAGCATGCATCGAAAAGACAATAGTGTTTAGCTCAGGTATTTAACTTATCGAAATCTTATTATAACCATTTGTTTCATTAATTATTTTTGGAATTTCTATGATTAAAAGACCATTTTCAAAGCTTGCTTTAATGTTCTCACGATCAGCATCTTTACCTAGTTTAAACCTTCTTTCAAACTCTCCATAGGATCTTTCAATATGATGGTAAGCGTCCTCTTTTGAGTCATCAGAGCGAGTTTTTTCACCTTTAATTACAAGAAATTCTTCATGCGTAAAGATATCGACATCCTCCCTTTTGAGCCCTGCAAGTTCGGCCTCTAAGAAGTATGATTTCTCACTTTCACGTAAATTTACTTTGGGGTTGAAGTCTTCAAACTCTTTTGTTGAGTAGAAGTTGCTAAAGCTGTGACCAAAAAAGTCATCCAACAAATTTTTGTTTCTTAAAACTAAAGACATAACGTCCTCCTTTAATTGTTAACTTTAACTGTCCTACAATTAATATGGGACGCTTTAAGAAAAGCGCAAGGGTGTTTATTAAAAATTAATAAAAGAACTTAAAAAACCAAGTACAAGACTAATTGATACCAGACTTATTGCTCCAAGTTTTTTAAAAGAAAGATAAATTACTCCCATTATAAAAAACAATACCGTTGTTTTGAGATCTAAAAATGTTGCCCTACCTAAAGGGTAAAGAGCATAAGCCATCAGCCCTAATGAGCCAGCATTGACACAATTTAAAACGATAGAAAAGTTTTTAGATGCACGAAGTTTCGGGATTAAAGGATAAACGAGATAAACAAGTAAAAAAGAAGGAAGAAAAATCCCCACAGTAGCGAGAACAGCACCAAGACCTCCACCAAGTAAATATCCAATAAAAGTTGATGTCGATAAAACTGGTCCTGGAGTAAATTGTCCAATACCAATAGCATCAGCAATCTCTAAAGATGTTAACCACCCTCTTTTAATAACAAATTCATTTTGTACAAAAGCAATTAAGACATAACCACTTCCAAATAAAACAGATCCTATTTTTAAAAAGATTAAGAAAATACTAATAGGCTCTACAGCAAGTTTAGTCTCTTTAATTTTTAAATATGAAAAACCAACAAAAGCTCCAATCAACAAAGATTGTACTTCTCCTATTTGAGTGAAACCAAGAGCTGCGACAAAGATCGCAATGATTAAATAGTCAGTTGTTTTAATGGCCTTTTTATAGAGCTTTCTTAGAGCATCTAAAATTAAGATTATTACAATCGGTTTTATTCCAATAATATAGTTTTCAAAATTTGGAATTGTTTTATATTCGACATAAAAATAAGCTAAGATTCCAGTCATCACTGTAGCAGGAAGTACAAACGAGAGACCTGCAGCAAACAATCCTTTTAAACCACCTCTATGATAACCACAGTGAATCACCATCTCAGTTGAGTTTGGACCAGGTATTAAACTAGTCGCTCCCATTAGATCGACAAAGTGATCTTCGTCCATCCACTTTCTTTTCTCAACCACTTCCTTGTGCACCATAGCAATATGAGCTGCTGGCCCACCAAAAGCGACAACACCAAGACGAAAGAATAATTTGATAATTTCTATTAAATTTTGCATGCTTATATATACATAAAAGCGCATACAAGGAAAAGAGTCTTTAGAAAAAAGTGATACTCAAGCTATCGTAATATTCAAGTCTAAAAATTAATAAACGAGCTCATCAGATTCATAAAGAAGCCAAGAGCAGCCAAAAATAATATTAATGTTATGTTCTTCTTCTACAAGTGAGCTTCTCTTGTTTGCAGCTGTTGAAAGATTTGAATAATTCACTCCCATAAAAAAGCCCGCTTTTTTAGAAAAGTCATACGCAAGACCTAAAGTTGCTGCAATATCTACCGTTCCAGCTTTTGCATCATAGGCTCTTCGCTTAGAAGTTTCATACTCAGAATCAACTTGATAGAAAGTTTTATTATATTTCTTATCAGCAGCAGAATAGCTTAAACTCGAAAATATAGTCCAATTACTATCAACACTCGGCTTATACCAATAACGAATATTCGGTTCAATAATCCAACCTTGTTCTTTAATTTGATCAAGGTATCCAACAGCGTAATTAACTCTAAGCCCCAAACCAAGAGTGAAGTTATATGTTTTACTGTTATTTTTAAAACGATAGATTAATCCTGGTCCAATACCAAAGATCGCATCAGAATTTGGCATTCCCTCACGAGCTTCATTTTCACTTGAATCAATTGGAAAATTAAACCCTCCACTCATACCAAGTTCTAGATTTTCATTATCGATAAGCTTTGCACGAGTTCCTTCTTCATCAGCTCGAAGAAATTCGCCTCTATAAATAAACCATGGAAATGGAATAAACCTAGTTGTACTTTTTTTGGCTCCTGGATAGTTTGAGGTGCTCAAAGATATAAACCCAGCTCCAAGCTCATACTTAGGTTTTTTCTTTTTACCGACATTTCTAGCCACTTGAGAAAAAGATGATATTGAAAAAAGAAAAAAGAGAGAGAGAGTAAGTAATTTTATCATTATATAATCTTACTCTCTCCTATGTTTAAATCAAATTAAATTAGTGCTTTCATATACTTTTCACCAAAATCCAGGGTATTAACGATGAACTGATCTCCATGAATATCGCTAAAAATATACTCTCCACTTTTTGTCTTCATCGGCCATGCATCAAGTGCTGTTTGAAATGCTTTATCTCCCACTTGAGTTTTTACTTCAAAGTGCCTCAGTCCAAAATCTTCTTCTATTTTATAGACCCCAAGAATTTCGAAGTTAAAGCCTCTAAAATTTAAATATTCATCTACAACAAATCGATCTGATACATTTAAATGTGATAATGACTCTATTAATTCGATCTCTTTTGCTTCTTTATCGAGAACACTAAAAAAAGAATTTTTATCAGTCAGAGGAAAACAGCTTTTAAGTTCAACTTCTTGCCACTCGTTATCTTTTGAATAGAATAATTTTTTATCGCTTTCTAATTTAAATTTCACTTTAAACCTCCTCTTTAGTTTGCGAGCCATGCATAATTTCATGCATTTGAGTTTGCATATCTTGGAGCTTTTTGTATTCTCCACTCATTTGCATCAAATCACTATGACTTCCCTGTTCTACAATCTGTCCTTTCTTAACAACAAGAATTCGATTTGCTTTTCGAAGTGTTGATAATCTGTGAGCAATTGCAATAACAGTTCTACCTTCAATCAGCTTGTCTAGAGCATCTTGAATCTTTCTTTCTGTTTCAGTATCTACAGCGCTTGTCGCTTCATCGAAAATTAAAATCTTAGGGTTATTTAAAATTGCTCGTGCAATTGAAACCCTCTGTCTTTCGCCCCCTGATAAAGTTTGACCTCTTTCACCAACAATAGTGTCATAGGAATTTGCAAACCCCATTATAAATTCGTGAGCGTTTGCAATTTTACAGGCTTTAATAATTTCAAAAAACGTTGCATCCTCATTTCCATAACGAATATTATCTAAAATACTTCCATGAAATAGATATGGATCTTGATGAACAATACCAATTTGTCTTCTCATAAATCCAGCGTCGATTTCTTTAATACTAACTCCATCTAGATCTATACTTCCACTCGTTACATCGTAAAAACGATTTATAAGTTTTGTTATAGTCGATTTTCCCGATCCACTTGGACCAACAAGACCAATCATCTCGCCTGGCTTAATATTTAAGTTAATTCCTTTAAGTACATTTCGAACTCCATCATAACTAAAAATAACATCTTTAAACTCAATTTCGCCTTGTAATGTTTTTTCAACTTTAACTTCACTTGTCTCTAAAGAAGGTTTTGTATCAAGAATTTCAAAAATCCTATAAGCACTACTTGAAGCTCTATTTAGCATTCTAGCCATCTGTCCAATAATCTCAATTGGCTGAGCGAACATATTCATATACAAAAGAAATGAAATAAATGTTCCAGCAGTGATAAATGTAGCACTTGATGAATCAATTAAAAGTCTTGGCATTGCAAAGAACCAAACTGAAATCATCATGGCCTGTACAAATAAAAATAGAACTGGCCAAAATTTAGTCCAAGACTCATGAACAGAATAAAACTCCTCTACAGCGGCTTCATTTTTTTCTCCAAAACGCTTAACTTCACGACTCTCTTGATTGAAAGACTTTACAACCTGCATCCCTGGAATTGCATCACTCAAAACGGCTGTTAAATCTGCCCATTTCCTCCAACACTTTAGAAACATCAATTTCATCTTTTCACCATGGCGATAAATCGCATAAATAAGAAGAGGTGTCGGTAAAGTCATAATTAAACCAAGTTGTAAGTCTAGTGAGATCAACACTGTCGACAAAGAAAACAGAGTAATCAAAGCGATTGAAACTTCAATCACACCAAATGCAACAAAATCCCAAATTCGATCCGTATCAGAGCTTACTCTTGATATAATTGAACCAGTTTGATTATTCGCAAAGAAGTCCATATCTAATTTTTGAATATGGTTAAACAAATCTCTACGTAAATCCCGTGCAACCTTCTCTCCAAGAATCGACATCTTTTTCAATCTAAGCCAGATAAAAAACTCACGGATCGCATAAGTAAACGCTAAAGTTCCTATGATTAATAGACCAAGACTCATTCCATCTTCAGCTTTCATTTTTCCATCTTGAAAAGGCTTGATAATATCATCAACAACCTTTCCTGATAGATAAGCTGGAAGTAAGGACACCAAAGTCGCTCCAAGAGCTCCAAGACCACCAAAGAACAATTCTTTTCGATAGGGCTTTAAATACCCAAGTAATCTTTTAACAACTTTATTTTTATCAACCTCTACACTAGCTTGTTTTTTAAGAAGTGGCTTTAAAAGCCCCATCTGATAGATCTCTTCAGCTGACTTTGATATATCCAAATTTTTCTCTTCAAGGATATATTTTAGTTGAGAAAATAAAGTTGCCTGTTTTTGTCCGTACCAAAAAGTATGAACGACTTTCTCATTTTTCAAAATAGAAATATTACTAAAACTTCGCCCCTTTACTTCACGTACACTCATTTCATCAAATTCAATTTTAACTAAACTTGAATTCTCGCAGATAAAAACACTGCTCGAAGTTACAGCAATCCATTTTTCTATCGCTTGAAACTCACTATCGTAGTCACTCAAACAATAGAAAATAATTTCTTCTTTAATTTTTTCTCTATATTCTTCAGGTATCTTGTCTTTTTGGACTAGATATTTCTTAAAATATTTTGTTTTCATTTTTTACTCCAATTACATCATTAATTTGTAACGTTCAATTTTCTCTATAGGATTAAATTCTTCGTAAACTCCAGGGCTTAGTTGCTTCTTGAGCTTTGGCCGTAAGAATATTAATCTCAATACATTTAATAAATTAATTTTAGGTAATCTCAATCTAAAATTAGGTAGTAGTTGTCTTTTATATAAAACTTGCATTTTTCCCCCATGCTAAAAATAGGGCGCAAGCGCAAAACAAGTGTCAATGGCGCCAATGACAGTCCTTTTGTCTTACGCCCTAATTGTAAATTTTTTGATTATTTTTTTGTTTTTCTTAGAGTTAACAGCCCAAGCCGGGATCATTAATAACTCCAAAATATAGATCAGAGATAGTAACGAAAGAGTTTGTGCCTTTCAGAATTCTAGAAAATGTCATTTCCATATCTATCTCCTTATTTTAGATTGGTATTAATTATCAAAATACAGTAATAAAAAATAAAGTCAACTAGGAAACTAATTTATTTTCGAAGAATTTTTATAGATTTAAGTCGGTTATATTCAATAGCAATATCAAGGGCTGTCTGCCCTTTTATGTTTTGAAGATGTTTATCTGCACCAAACTTGATTAAAGACTTTATATTATGAACAACTCCCTCTCTTGCAGCAAACATTAACGGAGTCATTCCATATTGGTCTTGTAAGTTTATATCATATTTCCCTATAAGCTTTGGATGCTCTAAAAACATCAACAACGAATCTTTTTCTCTAAAAGTCGAATAACCAATTAGGGCTAAATCAATCCAGTCCTTCTTTGTCGCCATATCCATTTCAACCATCCATAGATAATTAAGATATTTCAACTCTTCTTTAGTTAATTTATTTTTACTAATTTCTATTGGACGGACATATCCATTAATTATTGGTGTGACACCATGGTAAAATGCTGCCAACAGTTCAAACTTTGTTGACTCTTGCTCTGTTGTTTTCAAACTCAAATGGGCAACTTCATGAATCAACGTTTGCGCCATTAGTTCATCTGAGTCTCTAAGCTGCCCTTTACATATTGTTATTCTGTTAACTAGTTTCTCGTTTTTAGAAAAGGCATCATAAAAATCAAACAAAGAAACCTTTGCATAATAGTCACATTTTTTTATTTTGAATTTAAAAGGATTATTAAAAGCTGATTTTAAAACTTTAAAGTTTTCCATCTCATCGATATTATCAGAATTTCCTGGAATAAGAGCACTATCAATCATTCTTTGAGCTAGAGAGATTGCTGGCTTAAAATCTCTCGCAAATGCCATAGAGTTAATAAAAAGTAATACGATGATAATTTTCATAAATATATAATAGATCAATAACTTATTTTTAAAGGCACATTTGAAATATTTATCTAGGTGTATATACTTTGAACACTCCTATTTACAGGGACTTAACTATCAATTTATCACCATCTGATTGCACGAGTTGACTCTCCATTCCCTATATGAAATGTATGATTATATAAACACACTAACTTAAGGAGACAAAGATGAAAGCACTTATAGTAGCAATCGCTTTAACAGGATCAGTGTTTGCAAACACTGCAGACGTTACATGTGATATTTCAGGAACAATTACAGTTGAAGGTACATTTGGAAATACAACTTTCAATCAAGCACAATTAGACTTCAATGACATTTCAAAAGAAAGTCCACAAAGAGCAACTCTTGTAATGAATGATCGTTTTGGAACAAGCTATGAAACTTTCTATAGACTTTATCCTGAAACATTCAGATGTAATTCGAATAGCACGTGTATCTCTACGGATTTCTCTAATCTAAGGGGACTATCATTTTCTTTTCCAAATTCTATTTTCGAAATGAATAATCATAACTTCACAATGAGAGTTAGAAGTAACCGATCTCACAGAAGTCATTTTGCTCACTGTAGATCAACTTTAAGATAATTAAGTTTTACATATTTTCAAAAAGAAAAAGGCTCCGAAAGGAGCCTTTTTTGTTATTAAAGTCTTGATCTTTTTCTATCTAACTTAACTTTTACTTCTCCATACTTTGTTCTTAAAACTAAAGTTGTAATAACTTTTTGTTTTTCATCAAAGATAGCATGCTTTGGTACATATTCTGAGATTTTAGAGTCTGTTCCCTTTCCTGCTTTAAAGATAAGCTTCAGTGTTGTTGAATTTAGTCTTTTTACCTCTAAGATCATCTCACCTTTTAAATAAAGAATAGATAAATAGAATTTTTTTCCTGAGTCATTTTCCGTAAGAGGAAAAAGGCTTGGGTATAAGAAGAATGAAGCGATATCATGAACTTGATCCGCATAAGGAGTAAAGTTCGAAAAGTTATCAAGCATATTCATTTCTTTAACATTACTGTCGTTTAGAGAAAGTTCTCGTATAACTGGTTTTTTCGCTTCATAACCTTGGAATAAAAATGACCCATCTGAATTAAAGTTTAAAGAGGCACAAGAGTTATCACCATTTTTTGGTCTCGGGCTTTGACAGTACGTATTTTTAATTGGAGTTAAGTCTTCATTATTAATACTTACATGATTTAAACTTTTAACTAGTCTTCCAAAAACATTAATTTTTGTACTTGTCTTAAGTGTATAAAAGCTTTCAGAATTATTTGTCGATTTTTCGATTTCATAAATTAATTCACCTGAAGCGACTAAGGCTTTTTTGAACTTATAAACCAGCTTTTGACCAGCAAATGCATTAAAAGAAAATAAAAGGAATAACCCCGTAAGAATAAGAATATTTTTCACAACAAACTCCGTTTTGCTAAAAATGATAATTAAGTGCATGAACAATATCTAAAGTTGTGTATTTTTGTCAATTTACAAGGGCCTATAAGTTCTTACAGTTTATCTAAATGTTAAATAAAATTGGCGCATACCGCCTTAACACGCACGTAAATTCAGGTACTTAGGGAGATTCTTCTTAATTATTGGTGATTATTTTATAATAATTAAGAGATTATTTGGATTACTCCGACAAGATAATTACAAATATCCCTAGATAAGGATCACAATATGAAGACAATTAGCTTTTTTCTTATGACATTATTACTATTAATATCTTGTGAACAAGGAGGTAGTGGCTCTAGCCTAACAAAAACTCCGAATCAACAAGATGTGCAGAGGGCACTTGATAAAAAGTTTTGTCTTGAAAATAGCACAAATACTCCATTTGCATCCGGAGATGGTACTGAATCAAATCCTTATAAGATTTGTACTATTTCTCACTTTAATGAAATATCAGCCTCTAATTCATATCTAGATAAAAGTTTTGAACTCTTTTCAAATTTAGATTTTTCAAATTCCATAATTGATTTAATTGGCGCAAACCCCGGAGGCTTTAGTGGCGATTTTGATGGAAGAAATTATAAACTTAGCAATGTGAACATATCAGAGTCTGGAGTTCATTATGTTGGAGTTTTTAGAAGGATAGAGGCAAGCGCGGTTGTTAAAAATTTAATCTTGGATAATATAACGGTCGTTGGTGCAAATTATACAGCTGCTTTAGTTGGATATTCAGCTGGAACAATAGATAACGTTCAAGCTAGTGGAAGTGTTCAAGGTGGCAGTAATACAGGCGGACTAGTTGGTCGTGTTTGGGTAGGTTCTGCAGTACTTGGCGTTTACAATTCGACTTCAACAGTAACCGTTAATGGCGGCCAGTGGACTGGAGGATTAGTTGGCTGGAGCCGAGGTGCTACTTATGATGGTAATTCCTCTTCTGGTGATGTTACTGGTTCTAATAGAACAGGTGGACTAATTGGGGTTGCTGATGGCTCTACAATTGTTAAGAATTCATTTGCAACTGGTGACGTACATGCTCCAAGTTTTATAGTTGGTGGACTCATTGGTGGTATCGCTTCAGGTACAATTGAAAATTGTTATTCTACGGGTGCTGTGACCTCTAATGATAGCTGGATCGGTGGACTTGTCGGAACCCTAGACGGAACTGTAACCAAGTCATACTCTACCTCTTCTGTTACCACTCCTGGTGATTCGGTTGGTGGTATCGCAGGATATCTATATCCTAACGGTGGTATTTCAAATTCCTACTATGCTGGCGCAATAAATGCAAATGACTACGTTGGTGGAATTGTCGGCTATACAGATGGTAGTCCAATTACTCATTCATTTTCTACTGCAACTATAACTGCGAATACTGCTGGTGGAATACAAGGTGGATCAACTGGAGCAGTTAGTGCAACTAGCTTCTGGGATACAGACACTTCTGGTGTTAGCGGTGACTTTATTGATGACATGGTTACAACATCCACAGATCAGGCTAGAACAACTGTTCAAATGAAGTCAGCTTCAATGTATAATTCTGCTGGGTACGACAATACTATTTGGGAAATTACGGATGGTAGCTACCCGACTTTAAAATAGTTAACGTATCCTCTCAAAATTCTCTTGCTCTAAAATTAAGCGATAGCTAGATATGAAAAAGCAGCCGATATAAATCAATCCCATTGATAGACAGGCAAAGCTAAGTCCTTTTTCATCGATGATAAAGCCAAGCAGAGGCCCAAATATCATGAAAAGAATACGAACACCCATCTGGCTAATAGAGTTTGCTGTTGCTCTAAAATCTGCAGTAACTCTTTTATTTAGAGCATCTTTTAAAACGATTTGACCAAGTCCACGAGTTACTTGAAAGCATAAGCAAAATAGAACACCTAAATAGCTTGTCGTATAAGCAATTCCTAGATAGCCGACAATAGGTAACACTCCAATCAATATAAGTATATTAATACTACCTATTTTTTTTTCAATTTTATGTGCTCTTTTACTTACAACAGAGACAACGAAATTTGTAAGAGCCCATAAGAAACCAAAATAGATAATTGGAATATCAATTTCATCCCAATATTTTTGAAACAACCAAACAGCAAATAAAGTTCCTGATGAAGTTACAATTGAGTTCAACATTATGAGACGTAAGATCTTAGATTTTTTAAAAAGGTTTTCAAAAATATAACTAAAATTCTCTCTATGTGTATTTTGCATTTTCACTCTTGTTGGTTCGATGAGTGTGAGGGATATGAAAAATGGTACCCAACTGATGCATGCCGAAATGATTGCTAAAGACTGCATATCAAAAGTGATGAGCATTAAAAGACTAGCAATCAATGCTGCACAGGCTTCTCCTAAAGATTGATACGAGAGAGTTCTACCTAATATTTTAATTTTGGCTTTTTTAGATCCAACAGCTTCAAGTGTGTCATAAATTAAAGCAATATCAGTTCCAGAGTTTAAAGAAACTGCAACACCTAAAATTACCTCAGCGATAATTAGAGTATTAAGATCTGTACTCAAAGGAAAAAGTGTAAATCCAATTCCTTTTAAAATACTAGAGACAACTAAGGTATTTTTTCTTCCAAGGAGGTCAGAAATATACCCTGAGGGAATTTCCATAACAAACACAGTTGCTGCAAAGACTGATTGGAGTAAATAAACCCCACTCATCCCTATTCCCTTTGATTGAAAAAAAGGAACTATAATAGGCATTAACACTAAGAACATCGTGAAAAATTTTAATGTATAAAGCTTTTTTATATTTGCTGCTAATTTCATCTAAAATAAAGCTATCAAGTTACACAGATATAGCCAAGCATTACAATCAATAAGAGCTAAACTTTTAATATTGAATTCCGTTAAGTGGATATACTTTACCAAGGAATAAATGAACAAACTTACTATTTTGGTGTTAATGCTTACACTTGTGTCATGCGGGTCCGCAATTATAAAAAGGAGTTATGATGGTGATAGAGCCTATTATGACTTTACCGATCGATTTGATGTATTCTGGGATCATGCTCACGATAAGGAGCATAGTGAACAAGTTCAACTCTGGAAAAAGTACGTTGAAGGCAGATACACAGATTTTTATAATAAGGGTATATGGGGATCTGAACACTTACCACACTGGAGAGAAAATAAATCGATTCATCTTTGGGTAAATTTCCAACTTTATAAATTTAATGCTGACTCCATCATCAAAAATACAAAGTCATTACAACCGCGCGTACAAAGATCGATAAATAGCTATTTAAAACGACATCCTGACCTAAATTTTGATATTAACGTTTTTATTGTTCCAGCGGGATTTGCCCAACCAACAGCAGCCGTTACTCAGTATCCAGTATCTAATAAGCTTCAAAAATATATGTTTGTTAATTCAGATATCTTAGGTGCTAGTCCGCAAAACATTGAAAAAGTTATGGAACATGAGCTGACACACTTAGATCACTTCGAAAGAAGAATTCGCGCCAATATGTCTAACCTTGTTGCACAAAATCTATTTGATTTACATATGCTTCTTTACATTGAAGGAATAGCCTCCCATAGGGCGACTTTGAAATATAAAAAAGATTTTATTTCATCAATCAAAGGTGAAGATGAGATTGTTAAAAGAATAAAAGAAGAAAAAAAGAAAAATAAAGTCATGATAAAAGTTGCAAAGCTAAACAGTAAAAATGTCTGCCACTACAAACTCAAAGGTTATGAAAACGAAACACTTCCTTTTGCTTGTCACGATCTCTACAAGGTTGGAGAAGATTTTGCGAAAGAGCTATCAAAGAAATATAAATATCCACAAGTTCTTACTCTTGATAGTAAGGTTGTAAAGCGAGAAGTAAAAAGATATTTACAAGAAAGAAACGATAAAATATCTAAATCAATGTTGAAATTCTTATAGATCGCACTCTCTAAGGCTAATTCTATTTTGAAACTTTTCTTGTGTTAAAGATTTCTTTAAGAAACATACTAGTTTATTCTGCTCAGTTTCACTTAGTCCTAGTGGCCTTTTAATTGGCGGTGCTAAGAAGTCTTTTCTATAAAAATTTCTATAGGGATTTTTATCAACATATATAAAGTCATTATAGATATTTTTATAAAGAAGTTGAAGGTCATTAACGAGATAATTATCAAGTGATCTAGACGGATTATTGTAGTGTCTCACAACAGCATTTAAATCCTTTAAAGATCCATCATGCATAAAAGGAGCCGTTAGAGCAATATTTCGAAGAGGTTGGGTTAAGAAGCCATATTTATGAAACTCCTTACCTGAAATTAAAAATCGACCCTCATCATTCTTATCACTTGTTTTCCCAGGACCAATTTGAGGGATTGCGACACCTTGAAAGGCTTGGTTAGATAGTAGTTCTCCATGATGACAACGAGAACATCTCCCCTTTTCCATAAAGATAATTGCTCCCTCTTTTTCTGTTTGAGATAAAGCTTTATGATCTCCCTTAATATACTTATCAAATGGAGTATCATTTACTTGAAATTCTACTGCCTGAAAAAAGCTTAATGCATTAGCGATATCAGCGATATTAAAGTTTGGAGTAATAAATTTTTTATATACATTTTTTGTTTCAATTCTTTTCGCAATTAGTTTCCATGTCTCAAAGTTTGATAAATGGGCATATTTTTTTCCTCTCATTTCCGTCGGATCTGCCATTGGGAAAATAGCCTGCATGGCCATAACATTTTCTATTTTGTTACGTATCTCAAAAAACTTAGGATATTTTCCATTAAGTCCTTCCTCAGGAGTTTCATATGTATCATCATATTGATTATAAAAAACTCTTCCATCCCAAAACATCGTTCTAAATGAGTTATGTCCTTTATTATATAGATGAGGTGCACTTCGTGGGGTAATACCTGCATTGAGTTGTTTACTCTTTAATCCGTTATGGATTCCACCTACTCCGATTGATAACGGAAGTGCATCAGAGGTTCCAAATTTAGGATCATGACACGATTTACAGCTTATCTGCCTAACGAGTGATAGGTCCTTATCTGAGAATAGAAGCTTACCAAACTCGTACTTTTTAGATCCCTTTCCCTGTATAGTTTTAGGCGCCTTAATCGTAAAGGTTTTGATATAGTTTGATAGTTTTGTATCAATAGAGTTTTGAGCGATAGCCGTAGTTGTAAACAGACAGATCATTATAATTTTTTTCATAAGGCACACTATATACTTTTGTTTGGCATGTCAAACAAAGCTAATCTTCTCATATAAACTCAAATACTTACAAACTATGAAAAGAAATTTTACGAAACTGTCTAAGCTCTTTACACCCCCTGTAAAGAAGGCTCGAGTTAATGAAAAAAATCACAAGAAAAGATAAAATAGTAGAACGCGAGGAATAAATATGTTTAGAAATTTAATTACATTAACAATCTTTTTGTTTTCATCAATGGCTTTTGCGCTCCAAGGAGCCAAGTTATCGGATACTATCCCTTATCCTTTCTATGAAGTTCAAAGAGCTGCGGATGGCCAGGACAATGACTTTACTATTTTAAACTCTGGAATTGCTTCTTTTGAAAAAAGAATTCAAATGATTCAAGAAGCAAAGAAAACAATAGAAGTTGAATACTTTATCTTTAATGACGACCTTTCTGGAAGACTTGTTATGCAAGAGCTTGCTCTTGCTGGTAAAAGAGGCGTAAAAGTAAGAATGCTAATCGATATGTCTAAGGCAGTTTTACAGCTTTCAAAGTATGTGGCGGACCTTGTTAGCGATTACAATATTGATCTTCGATTCTATAACTCTGCCCCTCTAATTAGTCTTTCAAATATTCAATTTAGAAATCACAGAAAGCTAATTATTGTTGATGATGAGCAAGTTGTTCTTGGAGGAAGAAATATTGGTGATGAATACTTTGACCTTGATAAAAAATATAATTTCTATGACAGAGATGTACATATAAAAGGATCAATCGTTGAAACGATGAGAAAATCTTTTGATATCTTTTTTGAAGATAAAATTACTCTAAAGCCAAAACTTCCAAGAGAGAAAGTAAATAGAAGAATTGAAAAAGCTGAAAGAAAAGCACTTAGAAAAGCGATGAGCCCTTTAAAGCTTGAAAAGAAATTAAAAAGAATAAAGAAAAAGTACACAAAGAAAATGAATGAAGTAATGCACTTTGTGAAAAGATCTCAAGAAGATCAAGAACAAATGGATAAAATTAGAGCTGTGGGAAAAAGAGTCCTAGATCAAGTACCTACTCAATCTTGTCCTGAGGTAACGTGGTCTACAGACAGACCAGGTGGAAATTTCAAGACACGACTAAAGCATAAATATAGTCATAAGTTCAGATACCTTAGAAAGACGTTCTATGACAAAATGGTAAATGTAGATCAAGAGCTTATAATATCTTCGCCTTACCTTTTACACAATAGAGCATCAAGAAAAATGATGGGTCATCTTGCTGATAACGGCGTTAAGATTACCGCTTATACAAACTCTCTTTCATCTACTGATGCAATTTATGTTGCTGCTCTTTTATACAAAGATGTAAAAAGATGGGATAAAATGGGATTTACAATTAATGCTCACAGAGGTGTTTATATCCCAGAGACAGAAACAATCAACGAAGATATAAAAAAAGCAAGATGGGGAACACACTCTAAAACTTACTTAATGAAGTCTTCAGATGCAAATGAATTTAGTATTAGTACTTACAATGTAGACAATCGCTCAAGCTACTACAACACTGAATTGGCTATATTTTGTAAAGGAAATGATGATCTGTTTGATGAAGTTGAATCAAATATTCAATCAAGAATTGAACACGGAATGAAGATCCAAACAAATAAAAAAGCATTTGATAATAAAACAGGTGAAGAGGTTAATCGCTTCGGTATTGCTTCAAGCAATGTAACTTTGATGAAATTAATAACACTACCATCATGGCTTTTACAATTTCTATTATAGTATAAAAAAGCCTGAGTTAAACTCAGGCTTATATTCAAAAATCAATTAGCTTTTCTATTCTTTCGTCTTTCTTGTCTTCTTTTTTGACGAGCTTCTTTTCGCTTCATCATTTTCATTTTTTTCTTATCATCTGCAGCATCATACTTTTTTTGCCATTTCTGCTTAAACTCTTCTCTTTTCTTATTTCTCTCTTCTTTAGAGAGTCCTTTCATCTCTTCTCGCCTAGCCTTTCTTTTTACTTTTCTGGCCTCACGTCTTTTATCCATTTTTGCTTTTTGTTCTGGAGTTGCATTATCATAGCGTTCTTGCCACTTAGATTTCGTATGACCCGATTCGTTCGCATAAGAAATTGAAAAACTCAAAAGTAGAGTAAGTAAAATAATAAATTTCATAAAACTTCCTTTGTAGATAAAGATTATTTATTTTTCAAAATTATATCACAGAACAATGGAAAGTGATCCGAGGGATATCTTCCTTCTTCGTTGCTCTTTATTAGCTCAATTTTGTTTAATTCAAAGTGATTAGAATGAAGTAACCAATCAATTCTTTTACCGTCTTTAAATTCACCTCTAAATTTATGATAAGTTGTTTCCTCTTCTTTGCAAGCTGTAATCCACGGATCAATAAGATTTAGCTCTGTGCAAATATGCTCGTAAACCTGGCCCATTGGAGAGCTATTAAAGTCTCCCAATAAAACCATTGGATTAAGTTCAATATTTATCTTTTTTATCTGATCTGTTAGTATTCTGCATTGTTCTAAACGAGCAATTGAACTTGAGTGATCTAAATGAACATTGAAAATAAATACAATTGAATTTCTATGAGAACATTTAACCCAGCTCATCAGGCGAGGAAACATTGAGGAATCAATTTTTGAGCCTGCAACTTTTGGTGTTTCAGAAAGCCAAATATCTCCAGAGTCCAGTACTTCTAAACTCGTAAAATTAGATGGATACATCCTAGGAGCAAGCCATTCCCTATTTTTATCACTAAGGGTTAAATTGGGCAAAAGGGTTTCAAGTTCTTCCAATTGCTCTTTTCTACCTTCTTGAGTCGCAACAAGGTCAGGCATATACTTCAAAAGCTCTTTTGCTAAAAATTCTTTTCTAAATTTCCACGCATCATTCTCATCATCAGGATTATCAAAACGAATATTACTAGTTATCAGTTTCATTTTCTTACCAACTTAAGTGGATAAATTAAAAGATCAAAAATGGAGAATCCCTCTTTTTGATCAAAAGATTTTAAGCCTATATTTATTGAGTCTATATCATTATGTTTATATGTTCTGAATATTCTATCCCAAATAGATAGATTAAAACCGTAGTTAGAATTCAATTCTGAGTTTATACAACTATGATGTATTGTATGAAATTTAGGAGTCACGAGTATTAACTGCATAAGCTCATCTAGTTGACGAGGTAATTTAATATTTGAATGATTAAATAATGCCATTGAGCTTAAGAGAATTTCAAATATCAGTATTGCCTCAATTGGTATAGAGAATATATAGACAAAAAATAACTTATAAAGGAATGAAAAAACAATTTCTAAAGGATGAAATCTAATTGCAGTAGTCAAATCCATATCTGAATCACTGTGGTGAATGCGGTGAAAGCGCCATAGAAAATTAACTTTATGACTTAGTATATGTTGTATATAAATAATAAAGTCTAACAAGATCACAAAAAGAACAATACAGAAAACACTTTGATTCGACTCTCCATTTGCAAAGGGTACTAACCCTAGTGGGAATAGAATTTTCAAAGATAAATTACCAAGAAATATAAGTAGGATATTATCAAACCATCGATATCTTTTTTTGTTTTTAGTTTTCCTAAGAGGAGAAATAATCTCCCACAAAGAAAAAACCAAAAACAATGAAATAAATATTAATAAACGTTGATCCAATTCTTTTATTTAGAACAAATCTTATAAGAAACATTCAATTTTGCATCACTAACTAAAATATCATCAGCAACATAAACTGAGTAATTACCTTTCAGATCTGAAGTTTTAAGCGTATGTCTCTTAGAGTACTTAAAAAGTTCCATCATATTATAATTAATATCGATATCTCGTCTATCGTGATCACATTGAACTCCACTAAAATCAATATTTCCAATAACATTAGTAAAGTTTTCATTTAACCATATATATCCGTTTGGAGCATCTATATGACCTCTCATAGAGTCATAGTCGCCCGAGCAAGTATAATTTTGGTTGTGACATAGTTGAGGTTTATGAAGGAAAGAACTTTTTGTAAACTGAGATCCAGCTAAATCCAATGATATGTCTTCAATCTTACTAGCTGTTTCTAAATTTCTAATCGCATTCAAATCAAAGTCTATAACAACTTGTGCATATCGAACTGTGGGAACTTTAATTCTTCCATTTCTAAGATCACCAGTATGATCACCAATTCTAATTTTAGTAAAAGTAAATGGTTTATCCCCATCAACATAATCCCTTATAATTGGGCTTATGGACTTACTCACTAGTTTACATGTTCCTTCTTCACCTTGAAGGCCATCGTTTCTAGATGTACGACCATCTTCTTTATTAACAAAAGCGTTTTTCCCGCAGGAAATAATAGTGGTAAGTAATAATAAGCTAAGTAATAATTTCATAATCATCCTTGATTTATTTGCTCTTATAGATTCTAAAAGCTACTTTTCTGTCTTGATCTTTATCAACATCGTTTTTATCTGATTTAGAGTTACCAAATGAAATATAATGAATTAAATCTTTATCAATTCCTTTTGATATAACATAGTCCATAATATTTTTTGCTCTTTGAGTAGATAGCTCTTCATTTCTCTCAATTGATCCAAGCCTAGAAGCATAGCCTTCAACAACAATTTTTGAAATGAATGGATCTCGTTTTAAGTGCTCTACCATTTTATCTAATTTTTGAATCTCTGATTTATTTGCCTTACTAGAACTAGTTGCGAAATATACATTGTGTAATCTATAAAAAGTTCCAAATTTCTTTTGTTCTCTTTCAATTTTTTCACTTCTTTTAGGCGATGGGAAATATTTGTATCCAAAGTAAACTCTTAAATCTGAAGAATTACTCTCCTCTAAAGAACCTGTTCCAACACCACCAAATAAAGCACTATCAAGCGCATTAGCATATCTTAGACCTAGGTTTGCTTCACTTGGAATTTGTTCATTATTTGAATCATATGGTGTATCTCTAAAGAATTCAGCTGTAAGGTCTAGCTTCCCCATCAAAGGAACAATTGCTCCAGCAGAAAAGTGAAACTGCTGCCTATAATCGATAACATCATATTTCGCATCTGGATTCGACTTATGTCCAAAATTTAGTGCAATTTGAAAAAGATCGAATGCTTTATCTATAGCAAAACCTAAGAAGTATCCAGTTCCACCATTAGAAGTAAAATATTTTTTATCTCCAGTAGCTAAATATAGCTTCGGCGTAAAGGCAATTGATAGTCTATTTTTTTCATAAAATTTGTACTTGAAATCAACTGTGGTGTCACCCATCACATAGACTTTTTCATGTTCATCTTCATCAATTCCTTCAACGTCTTCATAAGTAACAAAAGAACTAATACCTAATTGAAATATATCAGAGAATCTATAAGCTCCCCCAATATTCATTGTATGCATATAATTTATGATTGAATCAGTTCTGTCTGAGCCATCAAGCTCTATTAAAGGAGATTTCACGTAATTATAACTAGCAACAACTATATACGTATAGTCTGTTGTAATTAATCCATCTTTAAGTAAACCATCTTCTAGCGTTGCGAAGGTTGGACTATTAGAGAAGTGAAAATTTTGTAAGTTAACAGCTTGCGCGCTAAAGGACAGTAATACAAATAGTGGGGTTAAAAACTTCCATGTTTTCAAATCAGCCTCTTTTATTATAAATAAATTATTAAGACTATTTTAACCGATGAACTCGATTTTTATCAACTGGAATTTATTACCCGTGTTTATTAGTTCTCTATTCTATATCTGAAAGAGTTAGATTCCAGCCACATTCAGGGTTAATGACTTTGCTAAGTAGCTCTTCGTCACTTTCATATTTTAGATAGGCTGTAGTACTTGGATTATAAGCATTTTCCCAAATAAGCTCTTTAGCTACAAAACAAGTTTTTCCTTTATGGGTAATTGTCGCTTTTGAGATTTTTTCATTTGAGTTAAATGATACTTTATATATATGTCTTGGAGTACCTGAGCGTCTATCGGCCCTAATCATGATCCCATTACCTTTATAATTTAATCGAACAAACTTTCTACTATGACGACTTTGAGTCATATCAACTGGCATTTCTTCTAAAACACCTCCCACGAATCGATGTGTTTTAAAATCAACCTCTACCGTTTCCCCAGTAGATAGAACCAAACCTCTGATTTGAGCTCCACCTCTCATATCAATATAAGGTATTTCTTTTCTTGGTATAAACTGTACTGCAGTCTCTAATAAGTCGTGAGACATCTTACCAGTGAGTGCAGAGTTATCTGTTATAGCAAGAGCAACATCTTGCTTAGATCTTCCCTTAAACTCAATAACATAGTTTCTAGTTGATCCATTTTTATAATTTTGTGAAAGTTCTATTCCAACAATGTCCCCAGTCTCTTCATTAACTCTTACATAGATGCTGCAGAGTTTTGAAAAAGAAGAAATAGCCTTTAACTCTTTAGAGTATCTATCTGTTCCAATATACACACTAATCTCTTCTCTTTTCTTTTGGTATTCCTCACAGTCTTTAGGGGATATAACTACTGAGCGACTAGAGTCAAAAACCAATCTTGAGTCATAATCAGCACCATCACCTGGCTCTGGGTTTAATAACTGTGCTACATTAACAAATGAAAAAATATCATTCATCTGAATTGATAGAGCACTAAAGCTAAATAGAATCATAAGAGTTGCAATAAAAGTTTGTTTTTTCATACTAATAGAAAAGCAATTACAGTGCCAATAAGAACAGCCTAACTATCTGTTTTCTTATTAAAAAGATGTCTTTATATGAGAAATTGTAAAAGGTTTATTCAGTCATTTTAATCTGAAATAAGATGAACAACTAGGCCCAAACTGAACAGTTTTCATATCAGCTTCCAAATACTTAATAGTTTTATTCATATTGGTCTTAATAGTGTCATCAATAAGAATTTGATGAGCATCTAGATCAGCTCCAAGCCTCATTTTCATATCAACATAGACATCATTTAGATCTCCAAGCTTTGTAATATAATCGTCAAGCTGATTGAATTTACCATCAATAGAGACACCATCTAAATTGAAATATATCACTAGAAATTTTTTATGCTGTTTTCTGATCCAATGGAAATCGTGGATTGAATGAGTCGATTTTGACAACATTATTTTTACGTCTTTTTTAATTTGTTTAAAAAAGAAATTGAATTCATTTTTATCAATATAATTAAATTTTTTAATTATTTTTTTTAAATCAAGATTTTGATATTCTTTCAGTACTTTCTTTGAGTATTCCTCTATTAGTTTGGGGTTACCTGAAACAATAGCATCATTTAATTTTCCAAAAGGTTTAACTACTTTTTCCAAAGATTTTGGAGCACTATGACTCCTATCAAAAATATAGTATTTTTCTCTCAAAACCTGACAGAATTTTCTATTCGCTTTTAATGTCTTTGCAATATAAGGTTTTTCTAGAGCAAGTTTAGGATCGACAGAAAGCTTCTTTAATAATGATTCAATATCATTTTCTTTGAAATGCTTAGTCCATTTTTTTGAGAATTCCGAGACCTTATCCTTTGGAGAAATATACTCAACTCCATCCATACTTATTTGTAAATCATCAAATAATTCTGAAATACCTACAAAGACTTTAGACTCTACGCCTTTCATATATTGGATAGAATTATTCTTTGTTATTCTGCCCAGTTCAACTTCCCTTAGATACTCATCAAAGACACCAAGCTTTTCTTGGCCCTTCGCTGTTATTGAAAATAGAAATAATAAACAAATTATCTTCATACCTTCTTTTCGGTGTAAATATACTTAACCTTAAAGCTTAGATCTATAAATCTACCAGCTAAAACATTGACATTTATTGAAATGAACACATCTTCTAAGTAGAAGAAATAAGGAGTTAAAAATGAATAATTTTAATAAAATCGTTGAAGGATCACTAAGT
>CAKZJW010000056.1 GCA_937120495.1 uncultured Oligoflexia bacterium | reverse complement strand
ATTAAAAAAAGTGAGAAAAGGTTTGTTAAAAGGCTCTTATTCATTAAAAATATCCTTATGAAAAATATCTTATTTATATCTTTAATTTTAATTTCTCAAGTCGTTTTTGCATATTATGGAGAAGATGGCCGAAAAGACTTCTTCGAAATATCAGATGCCCAAACAAAAAAATTAGCTGAGGCCATGCTCTACAGAGTAGATAAGCATGAACTCAGGGGATGGACTTTCCAAAGGTATTGGAAAATTATTACAAAAAAATTAGAAGATAAAGGTATTTGTAAAAACGAAAAATTTTCAAATCAGGACACTATTCGTCTCGGATGCTCAGCAGTACTAATTGGTAAAAATAAAGTTCTTACTGGTGGAAATTGTATTTCAGATCATACGTGTAGAAATGATTTATATTACTGGACCTTTGGTTATTATAAAAAATCAAAAGAGCAAAATTTCTCTGAGCTTCACAAGAAAAATTTCTATAAATGTAAAGAGATAGTAAAGAGGGTTTATAACCCAAATAGTGGCACAAGCTTTACAATTTTTACTTTAAAGAAGGATGTAAAAGATGTTGAGCCTGTTAAAATCTCCAAAAAAGAACTAACAAAAGAAGATGAACTCATTATGATGGGACATCCTACAGGGCTTCCTTTAAAAATTGCTGACGGTGCTTTTGCTATTGATCAAGATGAGAACTTCTTTATTGCAAACTCTGATATCAGAGGAGAAACGATTGGAACGATAGCTTTTAATAAAAAGACTAAAGAGCTTGTGGGTTTAATGATTTATGGAACTTATAACTATGAATACTCTTACGAGAACTACTGTAAGGAAGCAGCTCAATCAGAAGACAATCAAGCTCAAGAACTACTTATTAAACCATCTATGTTTAGCGAGTATCTCGATTGATATTTCTTATTAGGCAATAGTCATTTTCAATTAGTATTTTTTAAGTAGCTAGCATAAAGTACTAATAACAAGGAGATGATTATGACATTAAAAGACAAAACGGGACAAAAAGTACCTCAAGTAAAATTTCAAACAAGAGAAGGTCACGACTGGGTTGCAAAGACTTCGGATGACTATTTTAAAGGAAAAAGAGTCGCTTTATTCGCTCTTCCTGGCGCATATACACCAACTTGCTCATCAACACATTTACCAAGATATAATGAATTATATGAAACGTTTAAGGCAAACGGATTTGATGATGTTATTTGTTTATCTGTAAATGATTCATTTGTTATGAATTCTTGGCAAGAAGACCAAGGGGCTACAAACTTAACAATGCTACCTGATGGTAATGGAGATTTTTCTTCAGAACTTGGTTTTCTAGTTGATAAAGAAGATCTTGGGTTTGGAAAAAGATCTTGGAGATACTCTATGATTGTAAATGATGGAGTTATTGAAAAAATGTTTATTGAGACTGAGCAGCCAGGTGATCCATTTGGTGTTTCTGATGCAGACACAATGCTGAAGTCGCTTAATATTGAAATTCCAAAATCAGTAACAATTTTTACTAGACCTGGTTGTTCATTTTGCTCAAAAGCAAAAGCTCTTCTAACAGAGAAAAATGTTGATTTCGAAGAGTTAACTTTAAACCATGAGTTTTCTATTAAAACTCTAAAAGCAATTAGTGGTGGTACTGTTGTTCCTCAAATCTTTGTCGATGGCGAAAGAATTGGTGGGGCAGATGAATTAGAAGCTTTGTATAAATAATTTATTGGTTAGCTAATACTTTTTCAGCTCGGTGGATTTTGACTATAAGGTCGTTTAATTCGCCGGGCTCCATTCCTCTTAAAATATGACTATTAGAAAGTTCTGACTTTGGATTTACAGAAAGTGAGCTTATTCTATTTTTTGCATTAATCTTAAGCTTTCTAAGCTCTTTCATAGTCCATGTAGATAGGTCGTTTAAATCTTTATCGTTAATCTTAGCCAAAATTTCCTCTTTATATTATGTAGTTAATTTAAAATCCTTCTATCATAGATAAACTCTTGAAACTATGAAAAACGCCAACAATTTCGTGCAAATTTGAAGAATTCACGTTGATAAATATTTTTTATTTTTCCGATCTAAGTACTTGAAAATAATGTGTTTTGTGTCAAATCTTAAGAAAGCTGTAGGTGGGGCTATGTATCGCGTTAGAATTAATTAACAAATATTAAATATGGTTTTGTTAAAGGAATATAGAGATGAAAAGTTTGAAGCTAATTTTTGTTCTGAGTTTAAGTTTCGGTCTTGTATCATGTGATGAAGCGATACAGTTACAAGGGGATGGAGCTAGCCCAGTAAAAGTTGATAAAAGTACCTTAAAAGGAAAGGTTTCTTTAGTTCTTGCAAATATTGGTATTTCTTCAGCGCATGCAGGTGGTATGGCTCGTCAAATTGATTTAAATCAAAATAAAGGTGTTGCTATCATCCCAAGAGGAATCCCTGGTGATGACATTGTAAATCCTAAAAATGATGGAGATTGTGCTTTAGGAAAGGACCTTGATGCTCATAGAAAGCTTTCAATAAGAAAAGTTGGACTTGAAGAAATTAAGAATGATAATTGTGTTATTGATAAAACGGTATCTATCGAAGACTTCTCTCATGATTTTAAACAAAGAAATTTCTTGCTTCAATTGGGTGCGGACTCTATGGGAGAGCTTGTTAAAAATTTAGAGGAAAGTACTGAGTTAGATATATTAAAATTTACTAATAAATCAGATGAAGTTTATACAAATTTGGAGGCTTTTGATTCAATAAAAAAGGAAGCTATAGAAAATGGTTTTGTTTTGATTATTGGATTTGATGAAAATAAAAATGTTACATCATTAATGTGTAATGTTTTAAATGAAAATGGTGAATTCTCTGCCGAAGATAAACATGCGGATAGAGTAGCGGTGTATAATATTATAAGTGCTAGAGATAAAGAGGGTTCATTAGAGATAAAGTCCTCGCTAGATAGGTATGTCAGAAGCCAAGCAAAAGAGATCGCTGTTAACTCTAAGTCTACTTCAAGAAGTATATCTGCAAGAAGTGTTTTTTCAGATGATAGCAGTACTATTTATGATCTAGAGGACACTATTTCAAACTTTAATCGTCAAGTCGAATTTGAACTACCAAAAGAATCACTAGATAAGCTAACAAGTAAGCTTGTCGCTAATTTGGTGGACGAAGGTATTTTTTCTTCCACTCTTGAGAAAGCTTTATTTAGAACTATTACTGAGGGTGAAATTCTTTACTCAAAAGAAGTACAAAAAACTTTATCTGAAAAAATTGTAGATAAAAAAGATCTCGATGCAATGGGAGAAAAACTATATACTAAAATGATGAATGGTGGGGGATTTAAAATTGGTGGTGGAGTAAAGGCAAATGATCAGATCAAACTAATGGTTAAAAAGTAGAGGTAGTTAACTTAGTTACTTTTAATGGGAATTAAAAGAACCCAAAGAATCTGGTTTTTTTGTAATCATTCTTTTTAATAAAATTTTTGAAAACTCTCTTGTTGGAT
>CAKZJW010000055.1 GCA_937120495.1 uncultured Oligoflexia bacterium | reverse complement strand
TTTAGATTACCACTTATTTGGGAGTAAATTATGTTTACAAGTTTTTCAGAATTTAAGTTTTTTCAATCTTTTAGGATTCCAGTTGAATCAAGAGATGATGTACGCTTTATGGTTGAGTATGAAGATGACTTAAATAAGTTTCATTATATTGATGATGCAAGACTTGAGGATGCTTCAGTTACAGGCCTTGGGTTTAGTACAGAACAAAAAATTTCTGTTAACACAAACATAAGAGTTTCAATTCACTTTAAGCGACTGCGAATAGATTTAGAGGGACATGTTGTTCGCTCATTTGGAGTCGATGGAAGTGAAGAGAAAATGCTTTATGGAATTGAGCTTGATGAAGACGATCAAAAAAACATGAAGCGTTTCATTGAGCAATATGTATATAGTTTCTCTCCAGATAGAGCAAGAGACTGTATTGCCAATATGGCATTGTCAGAAAGATATAAGCAAGCGACTGAGGGCTTCGAAGTATTCTCTTTAATGCTTTCCTTATTCAAAGATATTACTGCCTTTGGAAGTCAGGAGAAGTTTCTAAATAGTATGCTAGAGGAGATCACAAGAATTCTTAATGCTCAAAGAGCGACGATTTTTCTTATAAATCCTCAGACAAACGAACTTGAAGCAGCTGCTGCTCTTGGAATTGAAAAAGACAAACTAAAATTTGATTATAGAAAAGGAATTGCTGGAAGTGTATTTACAACAGGAGTATCTCTAAATATTGATACACAAGCAGACAAAGTTCGCTTTTCTGAAAAAATTGATACTGAAACAGGTTTTGAAACAAAGTCTATTCTGTGTCATCCAATAACAAATAGAGAAGACAAAGTTATTGGTGTTATTGAAATCTTAAATAAACGAAACGAAGATAGATTTACTGTAGAAGATGAAAAGACAATGAAAGTTCTTTCATTAATATTCTCTTCAGTGTTTCATAATTATAATCCAATATCTGAAAAATCTCTGATCAGAAGATTTTCAACTCCTTATGACAGAGAGCACGCGTATATTGGAAGAAGCCAAAGTACAAATGAAATTAGAAAAGCAATTGTAAAACTAAAAGATATTGATTCTCCTTTATTTATTGAAGGTGAGCCAGGTGTTGGTAAAAAACTCATTGCTAGAATTGTTCATAATGAAGGAAGGCGAGGGTTAAACCCTTATGAAGTTGTCCACTGTAAAGGGATGACTGAAGAAGACTTGCATGCAATTATTTTTGGAAATGAAGATTCTAAAAGTGTTTTAGAATCGACTCAAGGTGGTAGTGTGTGCTTTGATGAAATTACCTTCATGCCTTTGAGTATGCAACATAAACTGGCAACAGTTTTAAAGCATATGAGAATACCAGGTAGTGAACTTGCTTTAGATGTTCGTGTTATTTTTACAAGCTCTGAAGATTTAGAAAAAATTACTTCTGTAGGTGACTTTAACTCTGAGTTATTTTCTTATATTACGGCAAGTGTATGTAAGATAGAACCTCTTAGAAAAAGAAACCAAGATATTGGTGATCTTCTTTCTCATTTCTTGCGTAAGGAATGTAGAAAACAAGGTTTACTGCTTAAAGAATTTTCTGCAGAAACAAAAGAGCAGCTTGTTAATTATGACTGGCCAGGAAATGTAAATGAACTTCAAAAAGCAGTTGAAAAAGCAGTTCTCTATAATCCTAAAGCTCATGTGATTACAAAGTTAACAAATGGTGCGACACCAATTGTAGATATCACACAAGCAAGTATACAGGGGCTTGATAATATCCCTCATGCTAGAGATTATAGCTTATCTTTGAAAGAGAGAGTTATTTTAGTTGAAAGAGAGATGATCTTAGCTGAGATCAGAAGAAGTAAGGGGAATAAATCTAGAGCTGCAAAGGAAATGGGAATTTCTAGAGAAGCACTGAGAAAGAAACTTCTTATTAGTGATAAAGTTCTCACTGATTTATCTGGCGAACCACAAGAAGAAGCTAAGAAAGCCGCGTAATATACCGATAAGTCTATATAACTTAAACTTATAGGCTTATTTTGGAATTTTTACTCAAAGTAATTCAAAATTTTACTATTAATGATTTACTAGATCTTGGTATCGTGGCGTTTATCACATATCGATTTCTTTTAATCGTTAAAGGAACGAGAGCAGTTCAAATGCTCTTTGGTCTACTTGCTCTAATGGGAACTTATTGGGCAAGTATAAGCTTCAAGTTATATTCTCTAAATTGGCTTCTTACTCAATTCTTTGATTACTTCTTTGTAATTATGATAATTCTTTTTCAAGAACAAATTCGAGTTGCGCTTGTTTCATTTGGTGAGACGAGTATGTTTTCTAGAAAAAGAAAAACTCTTCATGATGAAGAACTCGAAGAGATAGTAGAGGTGTGCACAGTTCTTAGTAGGGAGAAAACGGGGGGCTTAATTGTCTTTGAAAAAAACCAAGGGCTAATGAACTATTCGAGAACGGGTACGAGACTCGATTGTGATATACACTCTGATATTATCTACTCAATTTTTCAAACTAATTCTCCTCTGCATGATGGAGCAATGATTATTTATAATGGAAAACTTCAGGCTGCAGGTTGTTTCTTACCGCTTTCTAAGAATGTTGAAATTGATCGCCATTATGGAACAAGGCACAGGGCCGCTTTAGGTATCACTGAGCTGACAGATGCAATTGTTGTGATCGTTTCAGAGGAGACGGGTAGTATAAAGCTATGTGTCGGTGCAGAATTTTTTGATATCATTGATGACAAGGATCTACGAGTTAAGCTAAATAAAGCATTAAAGACAGATGAAATAGAGCAACAGATAAATTTAAAACATACAAGTGCAAAGGAGAAGAATGTTAAAATATCTTAAAAAATTCTCTCTTCATTTTTTAGCTCTTTGTATTGCATTCTTTATCTGGATATATGTGTTGAGTTCAGCTGAAACAGTCAGTCGAGTAAGAGTAAAACTTCATTACGTTGTTCCTGTTGGATATTCAATTGTAAATTCTGTTGATGACCATATTGTTGTGACAATAGAGGGACCAAAGGCTTTGGTTAGGAGTTTTGAAGAGAGTGCTGGGAATTTAAAAGTTAATCTTGCAGGTCAATTTAGAAAGAGTGTCAAAAATTATGAGTTCTCAACTCAAAATTTAGGATTCTCTACGCCATTTGGAATCAAGGTTAAGAGTATTTCACCTGACCTTCTAAGTGTTGAACTGGAAGAGTCTTTGAAAAAGTCTATCCCAGTTGAGCTTCAGACAATTGGTGGAGTGCCAATTGATCATAAGCTAATTGGATCTTCTCTAAGTCCCAAAGCTATTGAGATTGTAGGTCCCAAAAGTTTAATCGATAAAATTAATAGTATCAAAACACAAGTCGTGGATCTTTCCTTGATGACAAAATCTGGAGAAAAAGAGTTAACTCTCTCAAATAATAATGACCGAATAAAAATGTCACCTAAGTTTGTTCGATATTCATATGAAGTAAAAACAACTCGATCAAATATGATCCTAAAGGGACTACCAATTTATTTTCTAGGTAGAAAAAACGTTAAATCTGCACAGAGCAGAGTTGCTAATTTGATGGTTTTGGCGGAAAATGCGAACAAGTTAAATTTGGAATTAGATAAGATTAAAATAATTGCTGAAATAGATGAAAGTAAAGGCTTAAAACAAAAAATAAAGCTCAGAGCGGTTTTACCTCAAAGAGTTCATTTACTTAAAATTATTCCGGATGAAATAGAAATAGAATTAGTAAAATAAATATTTGAAAAAGAGAGAATACATGGGTGAAAGAAAATTATTTGGAACGGATGGGATAAGAGGTAAAGCGAATGTTTATCCTATGACGGGGGAAGTTGCCTTTTCATTGGGACGAGCTGTAACGGCTTACTTTCAAAAACTAAATGGTTCTAAGCAAACCACTATTATTATTGGTAAAGATACTCGTAGAAGTTGCTATATGCTTGAGCAAGCTTTCTCCTCTGGTGTATGTGCGCAAGGTGGAGTTGCTATTTTAACTGGTCCTCTTCCAACTCCTGGGGTTGCCTTTGTTACTGAGTCAATGCGAGCAGATGCTGGGGTGATGATTTCAGCTTCTCACAATACTTATTCAGATAATGGAATTAAAATATTTGATAAATCGGGGCACAAACTTCCAGATGAAGTTGAGCTTCAACTTGAAAGTATGGTTTTAAACCCTGAGCTTATCGAGGTTAAAGTTGATGAGAATCTTGGTAAGGCAAAAAGGATTGATGAAGTTGTTGGGCGTTATATTGTAAAAGTAAAATCAGCTCTAAACTCAGACTATAGTCTTGATGGTATGAGACTGGTAGTTGATGGTGCAAACGGAGCAGGTTATAAAGTTGCACCGATGTGCTTTGAAGAGTTAGGTGCTGAAGTAATAAGAGTTGGTAATGCGCCAAATGGAATTAATATCAATGATAAAATAGGTGCTCTTCACCCTGAGCTTTGTGCTCATGAAGTTGTAAGATATCGTGCTGACCTAGGTGTTTGCTTAGATGGTGATGGCGATAGACTTGTAATCGTTGATGAAAAAGGTGCTATTGTTCCAGGCGATGTACTAATGGGTATATTTGCAAAGTTCCTAAAAGATACTAATGCCCTTGGTGAAGCCAATGAAGTAGTTGGTACTTTAATGAGTAACTTTGGCTTAGAGTTATATTTAAATGAAATCGGAGTTAAATTCTCGAGAACTAACGTTGGTGACCGTTATATCGTTGAGCAAATGAGAAAGTCTGGAGCAAATTTCGGAGGTGAGCCATCTGGTCATCTAATCTTTAAAGACTATGCTACAACTGGAGACGGAATTCTTGCAGCTCTTAAAGTTGTGGAGTGTATAAAGTTTTATAAAAAACCACTAAGCTCTTTAGCAAAAGAAGTTAAATTGGTTCCACAAATTTTAAACAATATTAAAGTTTCTCAGAAAAAACCGTTTGAATCTCTTGAGGAGGTACAAGCTTGTGTTAAGAAATGTGAAGAAAAATTAAAAGGCAAAGGAAGAGTTCTCTTGAGGTACTCAGGTACAGAGAACTTGGCCAGAGTAATGGTTGAGGGCTCTAAGCAAGATCTTGTTGAAGAGTGTGTAAGTGAATTATCAGAAGTTGTGAAAAAAGCACTCGTATAATAATAATAAATATAAAAGGTTAATTCGATGAGAGTTGTTGATACAAAAGAGATGAAAAAAATTAAGGAAATTGCTTCCAAAGAATTTTTTTATAACGAACAATTGGTTATTGAAAATGTTGGAGCCAAGGGGGCTGACCTCATCCAACAAAGACTCTTAAGTGAATATCCACAAATAGAGCTTGTTTTTCTAATTGGAAAAGGAAGTAACGGAGCCAAAGGCTTAGCGATTGCACGACATCTTAGAGCCGTGGGTTTTAATATGCGTGCGTTTATGCTTTATCCCCATTCTGAATGTAATGAAGAGCTTATCGAGCAAGCGAGAATCGCAGAATCTTTTGGAGTTAAACTTAACTTTATTGAAAATTTTGACCAATTAAGTTCTTATTTTGAACAACTGCACGGACAAGTTGCTGTGGTAGATGCTATCTTTGGGACAACTGTTCAACTGCCTCTTTCAAATTTTATTTATGATGTGATTAAATACATTAATGAATTTTCATCTTTTACTGTTGCTGTAGATATTCCTTCTGGAGTTGAAGGTGATACTGGCTTTATTCAAGGTAATGCTATTGAAGCAGACCTTACTTTATCAATTGCGCTTCCAAAACTTGGTTACTATGTTGCTGATGGTTCAAAGCTAGTAGGAGAAATTCAAGTTATAGATGTAGGATACCCTGGTCCTTTAATCTCAGAGGGGAATAAATTTTTATTAAGTCTAGATGATATTGTTGATCCTGTTTCAAGACGTGATCGTTTTGCTGATAAAAAAGTTTTTGGGCACACTCTTGTTTTAGGTGGTTCTCACGGTCTTACGGGAGCACTTGTAATGGCGTCGGCTGCTGCACTAAAAGTAGGTGCAGGACTTATAACGGCAGCTACTTGGGAGCCTCAGTATCAAGAATTTATTGCGCGTTTAATTCCTGAGGTTATGACGGGTTATCTCCCTATAGATACAACTAAGTGGACAAGACTTATAAAAGATCTTAATAAATATTCTGCAATTGTCATAGGTCCGGGTCTTGCTCGCTCTACAAGGGCAAGAAAGCTAGTATTAGAGGTTTTAAATAACTTTGATGGTCCAGTTGTTTTAGACGCAGATGCTATTAATGTAATGAATTTAAAAGAAGATAAAGAAGTCTTTAGACTTCGAGACGCACCAACTGTTTTAACTCCTCACTTTGGAGAGTTTTCAAAATTTGCGGGTGTTCCTATAGAGGATCTTCAAAGATCTCCAGTTGATCATTTAAGAAATTTAGTTGAACAAATAAATTGTACAGTTCTGCTAAAAGGTCCATGTACTTACATGGGGTTCACTGATGGGTCAGTATATTTTAACTATTCACCAAATGATGGAATGGCTTCAGGTGGAGTTGGAGATGTATTAGCAGGAATCTTAGGTGGGTTATTAGGTCAAGATTTAGTTCTTAAAGAAGATGCTCCATTAATAAACAGATATGAAAACTTTAATAAGACAGTTGGTCTTGCAGTATTTATTCACTCGCTATCAGGTCACCTTGCGGCTAAGAAGCTTGGTGTAAGACCTATGAGTGCGATGAGCATCATTGATTCTTTCCCAGAAGCTTTTAAAGAGTTAGATGAACAGATTAGTGCAATTGATTTTTATCAAGGTAAATAAGACTTATGGATAAAAAAGTAATTCGAGAATGGAAAAAAGTATTTGAAGCGGATCTTGGATATATCGCTTATGAATTAAAAGATATGGTGGATGCACCTGCTGTTGTTGTTCTTAATGGGCCGATGGGTGCGGGGAAGACAACTTTTACAAAGCGATTTGTTTCGGAAAATGATCCTAGAGCAAATACTATGAGTCCAAGTTATAGCGTTCTAAGTGAAACACCAAACATCCTTCATGGTGACTTCTATAGAATCGAACAAGTCGAAGAAATCCTTCATTTGGAGCTTTCTCTCTATCTTGAAGAGAAACAATTTTTTTTAGTAGAATGGGGTGAAAAGTATATTAGGACTCTCAATAAAGAAGTGCCTGAGGATTACAATTTTTACTCATTAACTCTCTCTATTAATGATAACGAAGAGCAATCAGAGGCCTCTTCTCGCAACTTTGTACTAGAAGAGTTAAGTAATATCGATTAAGTTGAGCGCTTCGCTCGGTAATAAATGCCGATAGTCTCAGTCTAGTATCAAATGGCACCATGCATTTGTTCTTTAATTCCAGTGGTTTACACATGTAATTTAATGTAAGTTTCTTTTTAGCTTTCTTAAGAAAAATACTATTGACTCCGGCCGATTAAAAAGGTGATACTTTAACTGAGGATTTATTAGATGAACTATTCACTCGGATAAATTCTTCGAAGATCAAGGATTGGATTTATATCTTCGAAAAAAATACGACAAACTTGTTTAATATTATTATGGAGGATGACAAATGAGACTTACATCAAAAGGCCGTTACGCAGTTAGAGCAATGCTTGACCTAACTTTCAACTCGAATGGAAACCCTGTTAGATTACAAGAAATTTCTAACAGACAAGCGATTTCACTTCACTATCTAGAGCAACTATTCAGAAAACTAAGAACTGGAAGAGTAGTTAAGTCTGTAAGAGGACCAGGTGGTGGATATGTACTAGCTAGATCTATGGACGAAATCACAGTTAAAGACGTTTTAGAAAGTGTTGGTGAAAACATCAACCCAGCTAAAGACATCTCTGGTAACCCATCAAGTGGTGTTGACATGAAAGTAGAAGAAGGTGCAGCAGCTCCTAAAGTTACTACTGCAGAGTTTTCACTTACTAGAAACTTCTTTGAAAACTTAGGTATCTTAATGCAAGAATACTTATCAACTACAACATTAGGTGATCTTCAAAGAAAATCTAGAGAGATCAATACTAATGCTCAAGAAACTAACACGATTGCAGCTAATCCAGTAGAAGCAGCAATGAATAGTGAGTTAGCTTCTTCGATCAGACCAACTATTGGTGAAGTTAATCAATAAGATTAAAAGTCACTAAGGTTGAGTTCTAGATTATATTTAGATTATAACTCTACATCCCCACTGAGTAGCAAAGTCCTAGACTTCCTACGCAGTGGGGATTTTCCGTTTGCAAACCCGGCTTCTTCGCATACTAGTGGAAAAGCTTCAAAGAAACTCATAACTAAAACAACTAAATTTTTAAAAGAAACTTTCAGCACAGACTTCGAGGTGATTTATCACTCGGGAGCGACTGAAGCTCTAAATACATTTTTTAATAAAGCAGCTGTTAGAGTTTTTTCTTCTGTGGATCATCCCGCTGTAGCTGATATTTCAAAAGATTTAAAATCTTTTGTTTTCGATATTAAAAATGATGGAAGCTACGACTATCAAAAGCTTGAAGAAATCCTTGTTGAGACTAAATCAAGTTTGCAAGAAAGCGATAAAATTTATCTAAACTTTACTTGGGTTAATAATGAAACGGGTATTGTTAATGATTTTTCTGAAATTATTAAATTAAAAAAGAAGTATGATTTTTATCTTCACGTAGATGCTGTTCAAGCTGTAGGAAAGGTGGAGAGTTGGAAGAAGTTTCCAAGTGAGATAGATATGATTACTTTTTCTGGCCATAAATTTGGTGCTATGAAAGGTATTGGTTTTAGTTTTATAAATCCAATTTTTTCTCTTAAGCCCTTTGTCCTCGGTGGTGGGCAGCAATCTGGAATTCGTTCTGGGACTGAAAATCATCTAGGAGTGTACTCTTTAAAGCTTGCACTAGAAGATATAACTTCAAATTCAAACTATCAAAAAAGCGTTGAACTTCGAGAGGGGATTCAAGCTTTAATTAATAAAAATCTACAAGAAAAAGCTCAATTCATTAGCGCTTCAAAAATGGCATCAAATACAATTGGAGTGTTTTTTAAAAACATAAAGTCTGATGTTTGTTTGATTCAATTTGATCTTGCCGGAATTGATGTAAGCTTTGGTTCCGCTTGTAGTTCGGGGAATATTTCTCACTCGCAGTCATTAGAGCTTCTGGGATTTAAAGATTTAAAAAATCATTTTATTCGAATCTCTTTTGGGCCTTATGATTATAAAAACAAAGAATACATTCTAGAGCAACTAGATTTAATCTTTAAAAAAATATCTAAAATATGAAAACAACTCATATTGGTTCGCTTCCTTTTTTAACTATAGAAGATGCGATCGACTTTAATCGAGGCTTATCCCTTCCATGTCTACCGACACTGCCACTAATGGATCAAAATGAGTGGATGATTGCACAGTTTACTAGTGGACTGATGAAGATGGATCACAAGCTTTCTTTTAGCTGTTTTGAAGCATTCTTTTCTGAATTTAAGGGGAGAGTGAAGGTGCAGGTTTGTGGTATTCAGACACTTTTTAATAATCTTCCAAAGACGTCAACCTCAATTGATATCGATGATTTTATTAATTGGTATTTTAAAGTTGTGAATTCTTTTGTATCAATAATTCCAAATGACTTTGTCCTTTTTTTTGATGAACCAGACCTTAGAAACTTAAACACTAAGCTGTGGAGTACTTATAGCGAGTTTGAAGCTGAGCTTGGAATTCATAGCTGTGCAAAAGGGGATTGGACTCTTTTAAACCTCAAAGCATTTAAGCATATAAGTTTTGATTCTAAACTGATAACAGAAAAAGAAATTAAATTCTTAAGAGAGAATGGAAAGACTCTTTACTGTGGTGGGATTAACTCTAAAAATGGCAAAGTTCTATATTTAAAAAGCGAAAATGATTTCCTTACGCCTAGTTGTGGTTTGGCCTTAACCGAGCTTGATATGATAAAAAAAATTAGAGGAGCATTAAATTGAAGATGGGTTATGTTTTATTTTATGTCGAAAATGTCACAAAAACAGTTGAGTTTTATAAGAGTGCTTTTTTTATGGAAATAGATTTTTTACATGAAGCAGGTGACTACGCACAAATGAAAACTGGAGAAACTAAACTAGGATTCATATCAGAGTCTTTGGCCAGTGAACACTTTAGTTTTGAAAAACGTAGGGTTTCAATAAAGCCAGGAGCATCAGAAATTGCACTTATTTCTTCAGATGTAAAAAAATCATTTGCCCATGCAATCAAAAATGGAGCTAAGTCTTTATTAGAACCAGTTGATAAACCTTGGGGACAAACAATTTGTTATGTTCAAGATTGTAATGGCTTTACTGTGGAAATTTGCTCTGAAATGTAAAACGAATTAAACTAGTCTTCTAGATCTTCAAAAGAAACATCGGCAGCAATTTTTACTCCACTAGTTACTTTTTCTTTTGGCTCTTCTTTAATAAAACCAAAACGAATTTCTTTAGTTACTTCTAGTACTTCATCAAAAGCAATTGTAATTGTTTTAGGAACAAATTCAGCAAGAGATCTCATATAAAAATCGTGAGGAAGATTAGCAATTAAAGTCTTAGCTTCTTCATCATCTTCATCAACAGCAAAATCGAGTGGCTTTTTAGAAGCATTCTTTACAATAAGGGCTGCTTTTATTTTATCTTTTGGCAGCTCATTTGTTTGGGCCCAAGTAGAGAAATTAAAAAAGTCTAAGTGAAAAGTAGAGCCACCGTATTTAAATTTCCTTGGAAGAGCTAATTTTTGAAGAAACTTTCTTGTCGTTTCATCTTTAGATTTTCTTTGAAGTTTCTCAAGTAGGTAACTATCTTCTACGCGTATAATATAGTGACCAGGCTCTTTGGTAGACCTAAATAGCAGGTAGTTAAAACCAAGGCTAAAAAGGGTATAAAGCTTTTGCTGTGAAAGGTGAATATGTGGGTCTTGTGACTCAATTAGGGTTTTTACACCTTCATAAAGTGTTTCTTTTGGTAAATCTCGTTTTGACATGCAGTGTTTATACGATAAATATGCGGAATTTTGCAACAATAAAATTGACTCTACTCGTTTTTTTCCATAAACTCGGAGGGATTTTTTTAGATTTATAAATAACCTCATACGAGTTTTGGAGTATTAATGAAGAACTTACCTAAGACGAGGAATATCGGGATTTCAGCCCATATTGACTCAGGAAAAACAACACTAACTGAACGTATCCTTTTTTACTGTGACATGATCCATAAGATCGAAGATGTTCGTGGTGGTGGTGCTGGTGCAACAATGGACCACATGGAATTAGAAAAAGAAAAAGGTATTACAATTACTTCTGCAGCTACGACTGTTACATGGGAAGGAATTGATAAAGGTGGAATCACTTACGCTGAAGGTGATGGAAAATCTATCAAAATTAATATTATCGATACTCCAGGTCACGTTGACTTCACTGTTGAAGTTGAGCGTTCACTAAGAGTTCTAGATGGAGCTGTATTAGTTCTTTGTTCTGTATCAGGTGTACAGGCTCAGTCAATTACAGTTGACCGTCAGATGAAAAGATACAATGTTCCAAGACTGGCTTTCTTAAACAAGATGGACAGAATGGGGGCTGGTGCTGAAAAAGGAGCTAAAGAGCTTCGTGAAAAACTTCACCACAATGCAGTTCTTATGCAAATACCAATTGGTGCAGAAGAAGATTTCGCAGGTATCGTTGATCTAATTACTAAAAAAGCTTATTACTTTGACGGTGATAACGGAGAGAACGTTAGAATCGAAGAATGTCCAGCTGAGCTTACTGAGCTTATGGAAGAAAAAAGAGCAACAATGATTGATGAAGTTGCAGCTTTTGATGACGATGTAATGGAAAAATATTTAGAAGGTGAAGAGCCTTCTGAAGAAGAGCTACACAAATGTGTTAGAGCTGGTGTTAACTCTTTAGAATTAACTCCTGTATATATGGGATCTGCATTTAAAAATAAAGGTGTTCAACCTCTACTTAATGCAGTTGCTAGATACCTTCCATCTCCACTTTCATGTGAGAAACCTCAAGGTATTAAAGAAACTAAAGAGGGTGAAGAAAAAATTACTCTTGAGCCAGACTTTGCTCTTCCACTTGTTTGTATGGCCTTCAAAATTACTGATGAGCAGTTTGGACAGCTTACTTATACAAGAATCTATCAAGGAACTCTTACAAAGGGTGACTCTATTTGGAATACAAGAACAAATAAGAAAATCAGAATTGGTAGAATGGTTAGAATGAACTCTAACGATAGAGAGAATATTGATGTTGCTGGTGCTGGAGATATCATCGCAATGGTTGGTATTGACTGTGCTTCAGGGGATACATTTGTAGCGAATGATGACATGTTAAACATCTCTTGTGAGGGAATGCATGTTCCTATTCCAGTTATTGAACTTTCAATTAAAGCAAAAGATAAAGATACTCAAGCGAGAATGTCTAAAGGTCTTGCAAGATTTAAGAAAGAAGATCCTACATTCCACCTTTTCACAGATGAAGAATCAGGTGAAACAAGAATCGCTGGTATGGGTGAGCTTCACCTTGAGATTTATGTTGAAAGACTTAAAAGAGAGTACAAGTGTGAAGTTGAAGTAGGTGCACCTCAGGTTAACTATAGAGAAACTATTAGAACGGAAGCTCACTTTGATTATACTCATAAGAAGCAATCAGGTGGTTCAGGTCAATTCGGTCAAGTTGTTGGTGTTCTACGCCCACTTACTGATGAGAGACGTGAGAAAGAAGATCAAAACTTTTCATTCAAAAACAATATCAAAGGTGGGTCTATTCCAACTGAATTTATTGGTGCATGTGAAAAAGGTTTTGAGGATGTTATGGACAAAGGTCCTCTTGCAGCATTCCCACTTATTAATGTTGAAGTAGATCTAAATGATGGTAAATACCATGATGTCGATTCATCAGATATGGCCTTCAGAATTGCTTCTCGTCAAGCAATGAGACAAGGGATTGCAAAAGCAGATGCTGTTATTCTTGAGCCATATATGCAAGTTCAAGTTGAAACACCAGATGAGTTCCAAGGTTTTGTAATTGGAGATCTATCTTCAAGACGTGGACTTATCCAAGGTACTGAAGCAGCTCATGGTGGAGAAGCAATTATTAATGCTCAAGTTCCACTTTCTGAGATGTTTGGTTACTCTACAGATCTTCGTTCAGGTTCTGCTGGTAAGGCTTCTTACTCAATGGAATTTGCTGAATACAAAGAGTGTCCAGCAAATGTTCAAGCAGAAGTAATTAAAGCACGTCAGGAAAAACTTTCTAACGACGACTAAAATTAAGTTTGATTAAGTAAAATATAAGGAAAGCCTCAATTGATTTTGAGGCTTTTTTTTGCCAAATTTTATAAAATTGGTACACTAAAGCCATGAAAGTTCTCTTTATTATTTTAAGTTCTATTATTATCTCATGTAATGCTATCGAGGTTCTTACAGGTGAAAAATCTGGTGTTGATCGAGGCAGAAGCGAGGAGGATAAAGCTTTATATAATGACCTTATTGGCTATTGGAATTTTAATGAAGCCGCAGGTGAGAATAAATCTTCACCTCATTCTAACCTCATATTAAATATTCAAGCAAACAGTAGTGAAATCCCTAGTAAAACTTCATCCCCAAGGGGGAGTGGGTTGGACTGTGATTCAGCTACATCTGCTGGAAACAATATCTTAGAAAGTAGTAATGCTCTAATGGTTGCTTCGACAGAGCAAATTGCAATTTCATTTTGGGCTAAGCCAAACTCTACCTTTGCCGTGGCAGAGAGCTCAAGACTTTTGGCTTTTTCTGATGGAACTTTTAGTGGTGTTAGCTTTTATGCAACAGCTGCTGGACTCCCAGATACTCTTGATTTTGAATACCAAGCAGCGCCTCATCCAATTAGTCTGCCAGCTGGAGTGTCAAGTAAGTGGAGTCATTACGTCTTGAATATAGATCTAGGGTCCCAAAACTTTGACTTATATGTTGATGGACAATTCATTGGGGCTGCAGGTATTGGAGCTGGAAGTCTTTCTAATACTACGTTTGTTGCTTGCTCAACATTTTCTCCACCGGCACTTGGAGAGTTTAAGGGATCTATTGATTCATTAGGTATGTGGAGAAGGAATCTATCATTTGATGAAATTTCTTATTTATATAATAATAATACGAGTCTAGACTAAGCTAAGTTGTCGTATTTACTTCGCTTTTAATAAAGTATCTAAAATTGTAAAATCCTTATACACCCCGTGAAATAACGACCTGTAATATTTATCTGGATGCCATGCTTTGGTACTATAGATGCACTGGAGTTATATTAGTGAAATCAATATTTAGTGCAATTCTCTTTTTATTAGTCTGTGGCTCAGCATTTGCTCAGTCGCCTGAGGTTAATATATCTTGTTCTCTTTTAGAGAAAACAAAGTCTAGTACAACTAAAAGATCTGTCCTTGAACTTACAACACTTTCAGATATGAATGGACAGTCGGTTGCAATAACGCCTTCAATGGCATCGGACTCAGAGGCTCTATATATCTTAAGTCTAAGTTCTGGAGAAGAGTATAAAGATGCAACAGATGAGATTATTGGTGCAGACTACTTTCTAAGTTTAGCGAGACTCAAGCTTCCTGGAATTAGTAATACGAATAAAAAAATTGTTGGAAAGACTCAGTCGATTATAAAAATTGAGCAAAGAGACCAGATGCCTCTAGAAATTTCTTTTACCAATAAAAAAGGTCGAAGAGTCTACAAGAAGCCAAAGAGAATTAACCTCGTCTACAAAATAAATAAAACTAAGTTGATAAAACTCAGTTGTGATATCATAAGTATAAAGTAGGTAATTATGATTGAATCGGGACAACTTCAAGTTTTAATGGCACTAAGTGTTTCTTCCAGCCTTTCTGAGGCCGCGGAAAATTTACATATTACCCAGTCAGCAGTTTCTCAAAACATTAAAGCAATTGAAGCAAAAGTTGGTTTTGCTGTCGTTACTCGAAAGGGGAAGAAAGTTGTTTTAACTCCTTCTGGTGCAAGGCTGGCCAAAATTGGAAAAAGCCACTTCAAAAAACTAAATGATGCTGTTACAGATATTCTTGAAGAGCAAAATAGAATTACAGGAAGCCTAAAAATTGGAACTCTTTTTGGCATTGGAAAGTCATGGATTGCAAATAGGCTTGTTGAGTTTAGTAAAAAATATCCAGATGTTGAAGTAGAGATTAAGCTCGATTTTCCTGATAATTTATTAAATGCTTTTGATGGCCACAACCTTGATATCGTAATTCTTCCCGAAAAAATTCTGCCAGCTCACTGTGAGCAGCTTCATTTACACAAGGAGAGTTGTACTCTTATTTTTCCTGACTCGGAAAAATTTGATATTACAGTAGATACAGATTTAAAAACGATATGCGAATTTCCTTTAATTTTCTTTGAGGAAAAAGATCCTCTTTTTTATCACTGGTGTAGAAGTCGATTTGGATCAGTTCCTAGAAATATTCGCCCAAAAATTATTGTTAATGCTTTTGGACAAATGCTACAAGCCGTTAACGAGGGGCTTGGTATTGCTGTTATACCAACTCATGTTTTTAGAAGATCTCACTATAGGTCTTTGATTAAAACATTTGGTAAAGAAAATGATATTGATTCGTCTGAAATAATTTTTGTTTGTCAGACAGATGATAAAGATAGTTTGAAAATTAAAACTGCTTATGACTTTCTAAAAGATGAAGTTAGCAGATTAGACGTTGAGTAATGAGTCTCGATCAATTAAATCTGAATCAATTAAATAAGTCTTTACCCAAAGAAATAATATCTCTTTTTAATCTCATTGAATCATTTGGCTTTTTACCTGCAATTGTCGGAGGATTCTCTCGTAATTATTTGATGTCAGGTGAAATCTCAAAAGATATTGATATTGAATTAAAGCCAACAAGCGATCTATGCACGAAAGAGCTCTACAAAAAAATAGAGAACGAATACAAAACGGAAAATCTCTCTTTTAATATTTTAAGAATATCTCTCGGTACGTTTGAGATTGAGCTTTCTCTACCAAGAAAAGAAAAATTTGATGGATCTATTGGCCATTCAAATTTTCAAGTTGAGTTTATCAAAGCAGACGATTATAAAGAGGGAGCAGCGAGAAGGGACTTTACAATAAATGCAATATACTTTGCATATGAAAAATCTAAGTTTTCTCTTGTCGATCCTTTTGGTGGAGTTTTAGATTTAAAAAATAAAATACTCTATCCTTGCTGTGAGAAGAGTTTTGATAAAGATCCGGTTCGTTTTTTAAGAGCATTCCGTTTTAAAATTAAATACGATTTAACTTTATCAAAAGAATTAATGGCCCTAATTTCAAAAAGAAAAAATGAATATAAAACGATTTATACTTCTTTTTATTTAAAGCAAGAGGCGATAAAATCTGAAAAGCCGATTACATTCTTGTTCTCGGTCCTAGATCTACACTTAGGCGAAGATATTACTATTTATGATGGGTTATTTAAAGATAACTTTGAAGCACATCTTAGGGCTTGTCCTTTTTTAGCAAAAGACGTGAAAGTTGATTTGTGTAAAAGACTTTCAATCTCAACAAAGAACTGTCTGTTTATATTCGAAAAAACTGATCTTAAAAAAATAAGTTTTGAGAATCACAAAACAACACTTAATACTTTAAAGATAATTGAAAATTTAAATCTAACAGATGAATACTTAGAAATCGTGCTTAAGAATTCCTTTCATGACTTTGATGTAGATGACTTTAGAAAGTTTAAATCTTCAGAATATAAACTTACTGCAAAAGATAAGCAAAGTCCTTCAGCTCATTATCAATTTATTATACTCCAAAACAGATTAGGGCATGTATGAATATAACAAACTTAAGTGCCACTCCGGATCTTTGGGATGAAGTTGTTAATATTTTCTTCGAGAGCTCTAGCATAAAAGAATTTACAGACGAAAACTCTAAAGCCGAGTTTCTCTATAAGTATCTGGGATACTATAAAGTAAATTATCCAGAGTTCTTTTTGGTGGCCACTTTTGAAAATCAGGTTCTGGGCTATATATGTGGAAGTCCAAGTTCTCTTAATGATAGTGAGCTTTTAGAATTATTACCCCATTTTAGCGTATTTAAAGACCTTTATGATGATTTTCCAGCTCACTTACACATTAATCTAACAGAGGCGTCTAGAGGCAGAGGGATAGGTTCAGAGCTTATTCAGAGGTTCGAATCAATTTGTAGTGTAAGTGTTCACCTAATAACTTCACCAACTGCCAGAAACAGGGATTTTTATAATAAAAATGGCTATGATTTCAATGAGGTACGATCTTTTTGTGGAAGTGAGCTACTCTTTATGGGTAAAGGCGTTAAAGGCTGATAATTGACATCAAGTATTACTTTTTCTATCGTGCTTCTTTAAAAACAATGAAAGAGAGGTACTATGCGTCATTTGATGTTGATTTTAACTTTATTGTCCTTTACAGCATTTGCTAAGAATAGACTGCCAACAACACAAAGAGTTTATCAATCAATCGACTTCTCAGATGACTTGAATCTAAGCAATATGGTTAAAGCAATTGACCGCCAATTAGTTTCTTTCAATTCACAATCAAACCTAAATAAACAATTTAAACTAGGAACTCTTACTTATAAAAGAAAGCGTCTTAAAGACTCTTTAATTCTTTTTAAAGCATTAGTTAATGAGACAAAAACATGTCTACTTACAGATACTGAAAAAAACTGTTACTCAGCTCTAAGTCAAAAAATGAATGATCAGTTTAGAGTATACAGACCAATGCCTAAGAAGAATGAGCCTGGTTATGCGACAGGAGAAACTCTTTTTACGGCGTATTACTCACCAGATCTTCATGGGTCAAAGACAAAAACAGAGATCTTTAAACATGCCATTTATAAAATGCCTAAAAGTGCCGAACTTAGGTCTTTAACAAGAGAACAAATTGATTTTGAAAACAAACTTTCTGGAAAGAATCTTGAAATCTTTTATGTAAAAGAAAGCTTATATGATATTTGGCTTCTTCACGTTGAAGGTGGTGGTAGAATACAAGTTAAAAATGAAGATGGAACGATTGAATATTTCTACTTAAGTTATGCAGGTGCAAATGGTCAAAAGTTTAAAATGTTATATCACTATATGAATGCTCATGGAATGCTTGAAGAAGGTAAGACAAGCATTGCTCATCAAAGGGAATATTTAGAGAATAACCCTGAGGATCAAAAAGATGTAATGTCTTCTTGTCCAAGCTATATTTTCTTTAAAGTGACAACTGACGAACCTCTAGGCGTTAATAATATCCCTCTTACTGAAAACCGATCTTTAGCTACAGATTATAGAAGATATAAAGAGTATGGAATTTTAAATTTCATTATGGGAAATCTTCCACATAGAGTAGAATCTACGGACGAAGTGATTTTAAAGCCATTTTCTCGTTTTATGATTAACCAGGATACTGGGGGAGCAATTAGAGGGAACGCGAGAAGTGATTTATACTTTGGATTTGGTAAAAAAGCTGAATTCACTGCGAATCATCTTAAAAATTTAGGCAAACAATACTTTTTAATAAAAAAATAAATAAAGGAAAATATAATGGCGAATAATTATTTAGATTTATGTGGAATCGAATTTACAGAGTTTAGTTCTCAAGAACCAGAAGCTCTTCATAAACTTTTTCTAGCATTTGGATTCTCAAGAATTATGAGACACAAAGATAGAAAAATCGATCTGTACCAACAAAACGATATTGTTTTTCTACTTAATTATGAAGCTGCAACATTTGGTCATGATTTTTATAAAGCACATGGTCCTTGTGTAAGCTCTATGGGTTGGAGAGTGAAAGACTCTAAGAAAGCTTACGAAGTAGCTCTTGAAAGAGGTGCTGTTGCTAGCTCGAAAATAGATTATTCAATAGAAGAAAATGCAATCCCTACGATTATGGGAATTGGAGATAGCAATATCTATTTAATGGATAATTTCTCTGATGGAGACCGTTATGAAAAAATGGGATTTGAAAAACTAGAAACACCTGACCTTGTTGATGCTCTTGGATTTTCAATTATTGATCACCTTACAAATAATGTTGAAAAAGGTGCTATGGAGAAATGGTCTAATTTTTATAAAGATATTTTTGGATTTGAAGAAGTTCGCTACTTTGATATTAAAGGTGTTAAGACAGGTCTTCAATCTTACGCGCTTAGATCACCTGATGGAAGCTTTTGTATCCCTATTAATGAAGCGACTGACCCAAAGTCACAGATTGCAGAATACCTTGAAGAGTATAAAGGGCCAGGCGTTCAACATATAGCATTTTTAACTGATGATATTGTAAAATCTGTATCTGGAATCCAAAAAGCCGGAATCACTTGTTTAGATATTGATGATGAATATTACCAGGAAGTATTTGAAAGATTGCCGAACGTTACTGAAGATAGAAAAGCTCTTCAGGATCTACAAATTCTTGTTGATGGAGACGAAGAAGGATATCTTTTACAGATCTTTACTAAGAATGTAATTGGGCCAATTTTTATTGAAATTATTCAAAGAAAGAATCATCTTTCATTTGGAGAAGGTAATTTTGGTGCATTATTTAGATCTATTGAAAGAGATCAACAAAAACGTGGTTACCTAGACTAGGCTTTTAAAATCCTAAA
>CAKZJW010000054.1 GCA_937120495.1 uncultured Oligoflexia bacterium | reverse complement strand
TCTTGATTATCGAGCGCCAATTTTGCAAATTCAATTATTACAAGATAGGCCTTTTTCATATCTGATTTTGAGATTTGTTTTTCAAAAAAAGAATTTGAAGGAAGAAGTTTATTTTTGATTATATAGTAGTGAATAAATTCACTTGGCGAGATTATTTGATCTTGAAGAACTGCTTTTTTTACCTCGGATACAAAGTCTCGTTTTTCATCCTTATTCAGTTCATCTAAAACACCTAGCGCGACTTCGAAAACGGGATAACGAAACATATCTTTAATCTGAGAAGTTTCATTTATAAATCCCATAATAACTTCTTTTGCCATAAGAGGGTCTTGAATTTTTTCTCTAAGGCTGAAAGGTATCGCTGCAAGAAGATCCTGTGCCTTCTCCACACTCTCTTTTGATATTTCTCCAATTCGTTTTTTCCCTTCACTAAAGGAAGAAAGAATAACTCCTGCACTCGCTATTTTAGCCGCATCATCACTAAAGATTTGATCAACTTTTTCTTTGTTAACTTTATCTTGTTCTTCTTTACTCAATTTTTTTGAAGCTTCTGGGTACTTAAGCTCAATTCTCTCTATACTCTCCCAGTGCATTGAAGGATAAATTTTCTCTAGCCTCTCTCTAAGTTTTGGATGAGTCGCAAAATTCATCTGCATGACACTCGAAAAAAACATATGAGAGACTTCCTCAGCCCGACCGGCCAACACAGTACTTCCCTCACTCAATTTATGAATTTTTAAAAGAGCGCCCCCAATTCCAAAAGGGTTTCTCGTATACTGAACCGCCGAAGCATCTGCAAGATATTCTCTTTGCTTTGAAATCGAACTTCTTATAAGCGATCCCAGAAAATATCCCACTCCTCCAACAACATAAAGAGCAATGGCCAAAATATAAATACCACCACTGTTTTTATCTCGCCTTGATGAGTACCGTGAATATCGACTAGATCTAAGAATAAAGCTTCCAATTTGAGTTAAAGCAAGTAGCCCATGTAGATAACCAATAAGCTTAATATTAAGCTTCATATCACCATTAAAGATATGACTATACTCATGTGCCACCACACCTTGAAGCTCATCACGAGTAAGGTATTTAATAGCCCCACGAGTGACACAAATAACACAATCATTTATATCAAAGCCCGCTGCAAAGGCATTAATCGCTGGCTCATTTTCCATTATATAAATTTTGGGAATTGGTACACCTGAGGCAATACTCATCTCTTCGACGATATTAATATACTTTTTTAACTCTGGATCACTCCCGCGTCTTTTGACTCTCTTCGCACCAAGACTTTCCGCTATAGACTCTCCTCCTTGCCCAAGAGAATAGATCTTTGAGAACGTTACTCCTAGAATCGTAACAGAGATGATAGAGAAAGCTCCCAATACCAATTTGTACTGGATTTGAAGCATTTGTAAAAAGCCTGGGAAGTTTTGCTGGGTATAATGCCCATCCATATTGAGATAGAGAAGAAAACTCAAAACAAAAGTTAAAATAGTCGCTGTAGCGAAGACACAACTTAGAAAAAGAATTACAAGCTTCTTTGTTTTCTTTCTTGCGATCTCCTGATCTTCAAAGAAGTTCATTAGTCAAAACTGACCTTAACAGATTTTTTCTCTTGCTCATTTTCAATTTCAAACAATGTCGCTTTTTGAAAATTAAAAGCACTAGCAATCATTCCTGTTGGAAATTCTTCACAAGTAATATTATAAGCCATTACAGAATCATTATAAGCTTGTCTTGCAAAGCCAATTTTATTTTCTGTGGAAGTTAACTCCTCCATTAGCGCCGTAATATTTCCATCTGCTTTTAAATCGGGATAAGACTCAGATAAAGCAAACATCTTTCCAAGACTTTGAGAAAGTGCTCCCTCGGCCTTATTTAGCTTCTCCATAACAGCTGGATCAGCAGGATCTTTACCTAGATCTATATTTATCTGCGAAGCTTGGTTACGGGCCTGAATAACTGCATCTAGAGTCTCTTTTTCATGGGCCATATAACCTTTTACTGATTCCAAAAGATTTGGAATTAAGTCATAGCGCCGTTTGAGTTGAACATCAATTTGAGCAAAGGCATTTTTAAAAATATTTTTTTGTCGAACTAATTTATTGTACATACCAATCAAAGCTAGAGCCACTATGATAGCGATCAGAACAACCACTCCCAGTACAATTAATATAATATTCATAATTCTCCTAAAAAAAAGGTCACCCTAAAAAGGATGACCTCGTTATTTAATCATTTAATATTTATTTATGAGGCAATTTCTTCAGAACTTTTTCCATCCCAGAATTCTTCATCCCACTGGGCTTGAGCAAGTTGTTGATCCTTAACAGAATCTTTATGCTTATGTGAAATATGGTTTTTCCACTTTGTTTTTTTCTTGTGAATTTGTTTTTCAACTTTAGTAAGAACAAGATCAAGTGACTTATACAAAGACTCAGAGTGAGCTCCTGCATGGTATTCAAATGACGGTCCTAAAATTTTAATATCTGCACAGTGCTGGCTGTCTTCTCTTACATAACAAGTCCAATGCACTTCAAAGTTTCCTTCAAAAAACTTTTTTAACTTCTGTGACTTTGCTTCAATCTTCTCATCTAGCGAAGGAGTGTGTTCAAGATGTTTAAACGAACTAATAATTTTCATACGTGCCTCATTTTTTTTAGTAGTTTTAAGTTTCTGTTTATTCTATTAACCGGTAAGCTGTTATTTATACTCCTGTACTAGCTCGCATTTTTTCTTTTCGAAGAAGGTAAGATATCCATACCTTCTCTATATTTAGCTACTGTTCTTCTAGCAACTTTAATATCACTCTTAGATAGTATATCGGCAATCTTCTGGTCAGATAAAGGTTTTTTTCTATCTTCTTTAGAAATAAGTTCCTTAATTTTTAACTTCAGAGACTCACTAGCGATATCAATACCACCGTTCTTTCCTCCGATACCTGCGTTGAAGAAGTACTTTAACTCAAACACTCCAAGTGGTGTGTGCATGAATTTATTAGTAGTTACACGAGAAACAGTTGACTCATGCATTCCGATTTCATTGGCAATGTCCTTTAATATCATAGGCTTTAAGTACGCTGCTCCCTTTTTAAAGAACTCAGGCTGGTACTTAACAATTGCAATAGAAACTTTTTCAATTGTTTTTTGTCTGTTCTCAATAGATTTTATTAACCATAGAGCAGATCTTAGCTTCTCTTGAACATATTCACTTGTTTCATCATCTTTTGCTGCTGCACCTTGCTTTAATAAGTTTTGGTATAGCTTAGAAACTTTTAATGTTGGTACACCTTCATCATTCAGTTGAACTGTTGGCTCCCCTGCAATATTTTTTACATAAATATCAGGAACAACATATTGTGTTTGCTCAGGATTTACTAAACGTCCAGGCTTTGGATGAAAAGTATGGATAATCATTTCTGCTTCTTTAATTTGGTCTATTTCTACACCTAGATCTTTTGCAATCGCTGCATGATCTTTTTTCATTAAATTATCAAGGTGATTTTCAAGCATTAAATGTACTAATGGTACATGTTCCTCAAGTGCGTGAGCTTGAATAAGTAAACAATCTTGCAGATTACTAGCTGCACATCCAACAGGATCAAGATGTTGAATCATCTTTAAGATTTCACGAGAATCTTCTTCCTCTAATTTTGAAAGTGATAATATTTTTTCAAGGTCTTCATCAAGATAACCTTCATCATTTAAATTATGTATAATTGTTCTTGCTAGAGCCCATTCTTCTTCAGTTAGGTTCTCCATACGAAGTTGCCACTCAAGATGCTCTTGAAGGTTATCCCCCTTAGAAACCATATTTTCATAGTTGGGTCCGTCTTCTTTAGAAAAACTTTCTTTTGTATAAGGAGTTGATGAAGTTGAATTATAACCATCGATGTATTTATCCCAATCGAAGTTATCTTTTCCACCCTCAATAAGTTCTGGTCCAGAGAAATCGTCAGCTCTTTTTTCTTGAACTTCCTTTTGACGAGCTTCAACCTCTTTCATTGAAGATTCACCACCGGTCTCTTCAAGCATCGGGTTTTCAACCATCTCTTTAGCAATAACATTGGTCATCTCAAGGTGAGTTAGAGTTAAGAGTTTGATCGCCTGTTGTAACTGAGGCGTCATCATCAAACTTTGTGACTGCTTGAGGTTTAATGACATTTTTGCCATGAACTTCTCCTATTTATTGTAATACCTCTCGCGTTTGTGTGTGTGCTGTTTGGTACTACTTACATTTTAAATTCTTCTCCAAGATAGAACTTTCGTGCAATCTCAGAGTTAACTATTTCTTCTGGTGTGCCGTGAACTAATAATTCACCTGCACTCATAATATATGCCTTATCGACAATTCCAAGAGTTTCCCTAACACTATGATCCGTTATTAAGACCCCAATATTACGCTGTTTTAACTCTTTTATTATCTTTTGAATGTCACTTACTGCTAATGGGTCTACACCCGCAAAAGGTTCATCCAAAAGTACAAATGCAGGCTCTAAAGCTAAGCATCTTGCAATTTCTACTCTTCTTCTCTCTCCCCCTGAAAGTTCGCGTCCTTTGGATTTTCTAATATGATTCAATCCAAAATCCTTAATCAATCTTTCAAGCGCATTCTTTTTTTCAGTTTTAAAAAGTTTTCTAATCTCTAATACTGAAAAAATATTTTCTTCCACTGTTAGCTCTCTAAAAACCGAAGCCTCTTGTGGAAGATAACCAATTCCCTTTTTTGCTCTTTCGTGCAGAGGAAGCCCGGTTATATCTTCACCATTTAATTTTATAAAACCATTATCCGCTTTTACTAATCCAACCATCATGTAAAACGAAGTGGTTTTTCCAGCACCGTTTGGTCCAAGGAGTCCTACAACTTGTCCTCTTTCCACATCGATACTCACACTCTTTACTACCGTTCTTCCTGAGTAGATCTTCTTCAGTTCTCTTGCGTGAAAACTTGCTTCCATTTTTATTTCCTTTTTAGTTCAAAACTCGATTGCGAATCATCGACTTCAACAATTTCAACGTTCTCTCTAAGTGTGATTTGATAACCTTTAATCAAATCATTGCCCTGCTGAACTCTTGGGGCTCCACTTAAAACAACTTTTGCCTCCGACATATAACCTTCAAGCTTTTCAGAGTAGGCACGTCGTTGTTGTTTTCGACCATTTCTAAGATCAAGTTTTTCAACTAATTTAATATCGTCATAAAGTACGTA
>CAKZJW010000053.1 GCA_937120495.1 uncultured Oligoflexia bacterium | reverse complement strand
GAGTCAATAAACTGACAAACTTCAGACTTAATTTCTTCTAAAGTTGATAAAACTTGCTCAATATTTATTTGCATTTCTGTTTTTCCGTTTTTAATCCACAGTAATTTTTAAGTTATCCACAGGTACATATATACCTAAGCAGATTACTCCAATATCTATACGAACAGTGTTTTTTAATAATTACAGTGAGTTAAGTCTATAAACAAAAAAACAATTTTTGCACCACATCAAGCATGACAGATCTTGTTAGTAATAGAAGATGAGTTATCCCCAAATATTCTATTCTTGCAGTGCTAAATACTCCATCCAACCATCTTCTGCCATAGAAATAGCAAATATACCATCCTCAGAGCCATTATCTAGTACCATATCCGTAAGAAGCTTAATGTTTCCATTAGGATCTACGTAGACGAATGGGGTTGATGCTGATTCTTGAGAAGGATTGTAAGATTGATAAGAAGATGAAAATTCATCAAAAAGAGTTGCAGATATTGCTGATTTAAGCAAACATGACCTCCTTGCCATACGCTCTAATACTTACTCTTATATTTTACCTTAACAAGTAAACTTGCAGCAAGGAAAAAAGGAATAATCTCAATAATTTTAGAAGTTTATGCTTTGTGTATTTACAATTCTTACATTTGATTTATATACTTATAAACCTCTTCATTAAGAAAAAGCTTCCCCATAATCCTAATTCTTCCCTCAAGATGCGAATCAAGCAAGCAAACAAGAATGTATAAAGTATAAATAATATTCCTCTTAGAACGAAGACGACTTATTGATTGGAAGATCCACTCCAGCGGTATCAAACTTAAAAAGGCAATCATCCACAAAAGTGAGAATCCATTTATATAGATACTACTGAAGATTAATCCAAATAAAATTATAACTAAAAAACAAAATAGAAGTTGATCAAGTCTTTCTCTATCAAAGGTAACAAAAGCCAAGTATTTCTTCATAATTCGAAGCTTGTAACAACTAACAAGTACCACCCCAAAGAAGGATAAAATATAGAATGCTTTCCTATAAATCAGCTCACCAACAATAGTTCTTATATACTCGAAGGATTCTCCCGAAAACATTTTTCCCATTTCAAAATGAGTTAGAGAAACAAGAAGTGTTACAAAAACTCCAAGAGCATTATATTTAAGCCACTGTTTTCGATACCAGAGAGTTTCTTTTTTTAAGAATATATAATAGATACTCAATAAGCTTGTTGGTAATAAAAAGATATAATGAATATCAAGCATTGTTCCAAAGGCCAGAACTAACCCCGTAAACAAGCCTGATCTATAAGTTGAACTCTTAACAGACCACAAAAATGACCAAACCCATAAAACTAAGAATGTAGTTGTGTAAGCCATTATAATATTACTTCCTACAATTTTAGGTAGAGACCAAGTGGATACAACAGAAAAAATTGCTAAGATAGATAATCTTCTTGAAAGAAAAAACCTAGATAATGCATAAAAAGACAGTAAGAAAATTGATAATCCATTAAAGAAAAAATGATAACTCCAAGCAAGATTATAAAGCTGTGGGTAACTATTAAATGGAAGATAGTTTATTTCTAAAAATTTCCAAATGATTGTGTGTATTTTTTCACTAGGATCAAAGTAGAGTTTTAGTGCTTCAATATTTTCAAAAAGAGGAATTTCTGGAATTGAACAAATTGAAATTAAAACAGTTAAAAATAGAACTGTTTTCTCAAATGAATCTAAGAATTTAAACTCACTAAACTGTCCCGTCATAGACTCTTCTATAATCTTTCCTCTTGTTGGCCAAGAATAGAACATTCCAAGGGAGCCATAGAATCCCCAAAAGATATACTTAATAAAAGGGTCAGGTACTAATGCCACAAGATTAAAAAATAGCATGACAAATATATTTCCTAGAACAACTCTATAAAGAATTCGATCCATAGAAGAGTTTGCTCTGTAATAGATACCAAACCTGTGATCAATTTCTTTACCTAGGAGGTACCACTGTCCTCCAATAAAAAGGATATAAAGTACTAAAATCACTGACTGGAGTGCTAAGTTCATCTCCAGAGTTGTTTGAATCCAAAGAGGGATTAAAAGAAAAGAGAAGTATGTAACTAATCGATTTATAAAGAATTTATACTTTACTTTAAGAATGTCCGACTTTTTTACTAAAGTTTTATCCATAATACCCGACAAGAATAGTATGAGTTACATTGCATAATGACTCATACCCAATTTATCCTAAATCCCATTGGCCTGTTCCCGCAGGCCATTTTTTTATTTAATTTTAGCTCAATTTGTTCCCTATTGCATCAAATACTTACTATGCTACCCTAATAGTAGCGACCCAGAGAGTGCATGAAGCGCTCATAGAAGTCAGGAGGACAGATTGGGTATATCTTTTGGTTCTATTAATTCAGGACTGCCTAAGGATATTGTTCAGCAAATTGTTGCCGCTGAAAAAATTCCTCTGCAGCAAATGAATACTCGAAAGGGAAAGATTGAAAACAAGAAAGCACTTCTTGGAGATCTTACTCAAAGAGTAGAAAACCTACGTGGAGATATCTACGCTTCTAAATCTGCGCGAAGTTTTAGAGAATTTCAGGTTAACGTATCAGAAGACTGGCTAGGAGTGAGTGTTGACAAAAACCTTGCTGAGCCTGGAAGTTACCAAATTGAAGTTTTACAACTTGCTCAAAAATCATCTGCTATTTCAAATGGTGTTGAAGACAAAGATGAAACCTATCTAGGCGTTGGTTATCTTCAATACGAACTTCCAAATGGTGATAGCAAAGAAGTTTATATAGATAGCGACAATTCCTCACTGAGCGGAATTGCAAAAATGATAAATAAAGATAATGAAAACGGAATGCATGCAAATGTTATCAACTCTGGAGATGGTACTGATACTCCGTGGAAAATAATAATTACTCTTGAGGATACTGGAGATGAAGCAAAAGCTACATTCCCTAGTCTTTATCTTGTTGATGGTGAAGAGGATATCTTTTTTGAAAATAAAAGAGATGCTCAAGATGCAAAAATTAAACTTGATGGATTTGAAATTGAAGTTCCATCGAATAGAGCTACAGAGATTATTCCTGGGGCTACGATTGATTTAAAGAAAGCCAAACCAGGCGATGAAGTAACTGTTGAGATTACTGAAGATACAGCTAAGATTGCAGATAAAATTGAAGGTCTTGTTGGAAAAATAAATGATGTTCTAACGTTTATCAAAGAGCAAAATGCCCTAGACGAAAGTGTTGATACATCTCAAACACTCGGTGGTGACTTAACACTTCAAACACTTGAATCACGAATTAGAGGTACAATATTTAAAAATATTTCTACTGATTATGGAAATAAAAGAATTGGTGACCTTGGCTTAGCATTTCAAAGAGATGGTATGCTGAAGCTAGACACTGAAAAGTTAAAATCTAAACTTGATGCAAACTACGACGAAGTTGCACAAGTGATTACTGGTAAATACACAAGAGAGAACGGAAAAGTTAAAGGTTTTATTGATAACCTAGACGACCTTGTCTCACAATCACTTAAAAGACCAGGTGGTGTATTAACATCGAGAAAAGAAGGTCTTAATAGTCAAATAAGACAAATTGATAGAAAAATTGAAAGCAAGCAAAGACATATTGATAAAAAAGAGCAAATGCTCAAACAAAAATTTGCTAGGCTTGAAGAAACAATGAGTAGAATTAAATCACAAGGTAGTGGATTAGCTGGGCTTGGCGGCGGCGGAAACCCAGTTACTCAATTAGGATAATGGTCAAGGAGGACTAGATGAGCTACGGATTAGGAGCTTACAAAAAAACTTCAGTTCAAACAGCGAGTAAAGAGCAAATTCTTTTGATGCTCTATCAAGCTGCAATTAAAAACTGCAAAAAAGCTATTGAAGCAATCGAAGCAAAAGAAGTTGGAAAAAAAGGTGAATTCATCGGAAAGTTCCAAGATATTGTTATTGAGCTAAATAATAGTTTAGATCATGAAGTTGGTGGAGAAGTTTCAAAAGAGCTTGAATCACTTTATGACTATATGTTGTACTCAAGTACTCAGGCTAATATTAAAATTGATAAAGAGCCTCTAGAAGCTGTTCTTGGAGTTTTAAATACTCTCTATGACGGATGGGCTTCAGCCGTTAAGTCACTTAGACAACAGCAAAAAGAAGTAAGCAATGGTTAATAACTATACCCTTCTTACAGATCTTTTAGAAAAAGCAATTCGTTTATCAAAGCAATGTATTCACAGTGTTGATACGAATGAAATTGAAAATTTAGCAGATATGATTGCTACCAGAGAAAAGATTATCAATGTAATCTTGACCATACATGAGAGACTTGATCTGGAACAAAATAATCTTAAAAACTCTAAAGAAAGAGAGTTTGCACTTGAGTTTAATAACCAAGTAAATCTGTTAATAGTAAAAATTTCTGAACTTGATGACGAATTAATGGTAAAATTATCAGAAGAAAAAGATAAAACACAATTAGAAATTGCTAAAGTGTTTAAAAACAAAGAAAATTTAAAAGGTTACAATCTTAATTGTCTAAAATAGGCAATGCTTGAAATTGAGGTTTGCGCTTATGGATGATCGCACGACGACAACGCTTGAAATTAAAACTTCACGAAACGGATTACCCGTTCCCGTGGTTAAAGGTATTCACCTTCACTCTATCTACAACCCAGCTAAAGAAGCTGAGGCATTTGTACAAAACTATGAGAAGACTCTTAAAGAGAATAATCATGTTTTAATACTAGGCCTTGGGTTTGGTTATCATATTGATCAAATTGAAAAGTCTTTATCTGAACATCATGAACATTTTAATATTCTTGTTCTTGAACCAAACTACAAGATACATGAAGGTTTTAGAAGATATCGTGCTTTTAAAAACTCGAGTATTACAATTATTAATACTAAAGATGTAAACGAGCTTTTTAAAAGTGAACAGTTCATTAATTTTTTAAGGCAAAAGCCTTCAATTATTAAACACGACCCTTCTTTTAATTTAGACAAGAAGTTCTATACAAGTTTTTTGAAATATAAAGCACCTACAAATGTTCAAAGTTACTTTGAGTCGCTAAATGATATTTTACAAATGTATTTAACTGACTTTGAAAACACAGAAGTTCCTATTTCAAATGTTATTGATCAAATCAAAACAGACAGAGGAATTAGAAACCGTTTTGACTACGGTCTCCTAGCTTTTGAAGCTCTTTCAAAAAATATAAAAGAGGTATCTCATGAGTAAGACACTTATAACTTTATTATCAAATCAAATTGATATTTTTGGTTCAATTCATTTAATAAATTCTCTAAAGAAGGATGCACCAGAAAAAGAAATTTTTGTATTAACTTATTCTGATCAATTAAAATACTTTTCTACTCATAAGAATATAAGTGATTTTTATTCTATTGATAGAGAGTTTATTAAAGGTGTTAATGAAAGTGAACTTTATAGCGATTCGTTTGCTTTAAATAGTTTCTTTCAAACAATCTCCCCTTGCTATGACACAAAATGGGATACGATAATCAATTTTTCAAATGACGAAGTTTCTGCTTATGTTTGTTCGATGCTTGAAGCTGAAAATAAGATTGGTACTTATATCTCTTCTTATGGCTCACCTGTAACATCAAACAACTGGGCAAATTATTTAAACTTTGTTTCTCCAAATCTAAAAAAAGATATCATCTCTCCAAATACTATTCGTCATTATATGAATAATATTCCATATAGAAGAGACGGTGAAAAAATTAAATTTAATAATGAATTCACGCAAGTTGCGACAACAAACTTCTCTAGAATTAGACAAAGCTTAAATACTACAGGTAAGTCTTTTATGGTTGGCTTAAGTTTAGCTCAATCATTTAATGGAGAAAAAGTTGATCAAGATTCATACATTGAAATCATAGAAACAATTGAGTCATCTGATGAATTCAAAGCTGTTTTAATACTTTCTGGAGCTGAAGAAGAAAAAAATCTCGTTAATAATTTAAATCTTCACTTTGATAACTCACTCATCTCTATCAATGCTGACAGAAGTGCATTTCCATCTGTCGCTTTAAACCTAGACTTTCTTATTAGTTTATCCAACGAGCATCTCATGTTCGCTGATATACTAGAAACCAAAGTTATTGAAGTTCGTTCTGAAGAAAATATGAAGCGATCTTATATAAATAATTCTGAAAATTATATTATTTATAATTGTGAGAAGAACTTTTCAAACGAAGTACTTCTAATTTTAAATCAAGAGTGTGAAACACAACTTCCAGTGACTTCAATGAAGTCTCCTCATAAAGTTTATATGACAGCTGAAGATGATTACGGACTTCTTCTTACACAAATACAAGGCCCAATCGATATCGAAAGTGAACTTACTTATCATATTGAACGTTCATTTCATTTTCAATTATTAGGTTTTCCTATCAGCCCAGAGTTTGTAAAGAATATACAGACAGGTGTTGAGCCTAAAGTTCTAAGTGAATTTTTAACAAATTCAAAAGAAGATCTTACTGATACAGTAAAAACTCTTCTTGCAACCCTTAGATCTTTAAAAGGGGCGAAGCAGTCAGAGAAAAATCTAAACAATTTTGTTCTTTATTTAGATCAATTAATTCAAAAATCGAGATCAACCTCTATTACGAAAGGTGCTCTTGGTCTATTTGAAGGTAGAATTGAAAGTATTAATTCTGCAAATACCGAAGAAAACATGAAAGCAATTGAGAAGTATCTCTACGCTCTTAAAGCTGACCTACAGGTCCTTGCGAATCTATTCACAGAACTTGCAACTAAGGATCGCGCAGTTAGGTCTAGCGAAGCTTCTGTTTAAGATTTATTCGATATCAGGAGGATATGAATGAGCACATTAAAAAATGATATTCATGATTCTTTAAAAGAAGTTCAAACCAAGATAGATAATCAAGGTGAATTATCTTCAAATGATCTGGAACTTCTTCTACTCTCTGCTCTATTAGAAGAGGAAGCGTAAATGAATATTTGCATCATTCAACTTACTCGAATTGGAGATATTCTCCAAACATACCAAGCTGCAAAGCAACTTAAATGCGAGAACCCTGATATTAAATTAACTTTAATAACGAGAAGAAGGTTCTCTTCTCAATTAGATTTTTTACTTAAAGAAACATTTGATAATATCATTGAGTTTGAAACTAAAGATTTTTTCCAAGGTGAAAATCCCAATTTAAAAGATGTACGAATAAAACTACACAATTTTGTTCACGACATTAAAAAACTTGATTTTAATCTTGTTGTAAATCTTTCATTCACCAAGGCTTCATCATTTCTAACGACTTTGATTTCACAAAAATTAAAGATGGGTATTTATAGAAACAATATTGCTCAAATTGGTATCGATGATAAATGGTCTCAATATGTTTATTCAAATATTCTAGAATCTTCTAGCTCACCTTTTAATCTTGTCGATATTTATAAGTCGATGCTTGGAGCGAAAGAGAT
>CAKZJW010000052.1 GCA_937120495.1 uncultured Oligoflexia bacterium | reverse complement strand
ATCTCTGGTGTTTATGCAAAAAACAATTTAAAAACTTTATTAAACAGACAAGGGACTTCTTTATCTGTTGATGAATTTCTAGAACAAGAAAGTCATCACATAGAGATTGATTACCTTGCCAGAAATACAGTTGAAAACGCCATTGCGACATTTAACTATCTGAGAGAGTTAAACAGTCATAAAAATGTTCTTATCATCTCAAGTGACTATCATATTTTAAGAATTTCACTAATACTTAATACATTGAAAGATGAGGGTGAAAATTATAATTTCGTTTTTGAAAGTATTGAGTCTGATTACACGCAAACAAGAAATCTAACAAAGCTATTTAAAGAAGTTTATAAACTTATTAGAACTTCTGCTTTCTTACTTTTTTGGAATGATTAAAGAGTTGGACAGTTTCCGCCACCTGCGAATTCAACCAGGAAACTTCTAGGATCTGTTGAGTCATAATGATTAGCAGTGATGCTTAAACCACAAGCCCCCTGAGGATCTTCTACAGCGGGACACCCATCATGACTTCCATCATTACACTCAAAAGATGTTAAAGCTTTATATTCACCTTTCTCGTACTCTAATGTGATTTCAATATTATCAACATCAGCATCAAGATTTGTTACCCTCTTAAAATCACCACTCCATTTATAAAAAATAGAGGGATAATTAGAATTTAAAACCGAGCCTTTCTCTGATGTTTGCTCATATTTCTTACTATCACCTGCGTCTGTTTGTTTACGATCATCTGAAAAACTAAGACTTGTCTTTGAACTTGTTATTTTTCCAGAATAAGATTTTGCACCAGGGTCACATACACCTTCTATAATCTGATCTCTAATACTCTTGTTCTCAGCACTTGTATAAGCAAAAGAATAATTCTGGTCTTGGTCATCTGTTCCAGAGGAAACAAATGTTACAGTCATACTTGTACTTGTTCCTTTCTCAAGCCTAATATATTGACTAACGTTGCTTGTCGCTCCATTATCTTTTTTCTTTCTTACGATTTGATATATTCTTTCAGTTGTTCCACCTGGAAAAAAAATATCAAAATTATCTGTTTTCTCTAAGTTTGTAACTAGTTTCTTATTTTCATTTTTACATCTTCGAGCAATCTCAGCAACTGCTGCTGCATAATTAGTGCTACCTTTTTTAAACATATACTCTGTTTCAGTCTTTCGACATGAAAAGATCAATACAAGAATAAATAAACCAATAGATAACTTAATCATCTTTTTGTTCCTTTAAAATAAGTAACCAAAACCAACAGATCCTGTAAGTAATGTTTCCGTATAATCTGGGTCTTTGTTTTTATTATCCTCAGATTGTTCAGTACCAGCCTGAGTTAAAGAATATCCAGAGAACTCTCTTTCTGTTTTATTAATCGTCATTGCAGAAAACTTAATATAAGAAGTTATTCCCTTCCAACCAATAAACGTTACTCCAACAGATGCTTTAGAAAACAAAAATGTCTCTTCCGATACTACTTTATATCTTTCAGGGTTAGGAGCATCTGGACTTCCAGTCAAACCATCATACTTATAATTTCTATCAACTCGAGATTTACCCGTTCCTAAAGAGAACTCAACAAAAGGTTGAATTCCAACAAGACTTGTTTCATACAAGTAGTCTAATGAAAGAGCGACCTCTCCAGTAAAAATTTCATGTGTCAGATCAAGCTCAGCAAGTTCAAGGTCTAACTCCTCAGCTGCCTGCGAAGTTATTTCTTCAAGAGAAACATAATAACCAATTATTAATTTTAAAGTTGCTGAGAAATTTGAACTTATATAAAACTGTCTTCCAAAATCAAACAAAATTCCAGACATATAAGATATGCTTTCATCTTCAATATCATCGAAGCTACCATCATACTCTGGCATAGTTGTGTCCCATTCAATATAGGTATAGCCCATATTAAAGACCCAACTACTTTTTTGAAACTGTTCGGCCTTAAACTCTTTTGAGCCAAATTCCATAAAATCGTCAGCAACAGCCCCTGACATGAAAATTGCTACAAAAATAGTCAGTAATCCTTTAAACATCACTTCTCCAAACTAAATTAAAACTCTCAATAATTATTCCATGTAAAACACAGTATTTTAAGTTTTTAATGCATTAAGTAGTTATTAATTTTAACAACTTAACGCTCCAGGGCATTTTGAATTCTTGACAAAATCACTCCCAAAAGAGAAATAGACTCATGATCAAGTTTTTAGTTAGTCTAATTTTTATATCTATCAGTGCTCATGCACTTGAAGGACAGTTTATTGTCTCTACTGACAATGATGATCTTGACTATTATTCACATTTTCCGCTTGATACTATTAATATTACTCCAGAGCACCTAAGCTTTAAAATGCCCCCTGAGCTTGCTTCAGACAAGGCCCTAGAAGTTAAATTTGAAAGAAATAATGTTGGGAATAATACTTTGAATTCATATTTTGGTTCAGCTCACTGCTTACAACAAGAACCAAAGCTTATAAAATGTAAGGTTGAATTTAATAGTCTTTTTCAAAAAGTACTTGTTGAGAATCTTTTCAATACAATGGATTATATTTCAAACTCTACAAATAATATTGAAGATCTTACTAATCTTTTAATTTTGGCTGAGACTTTCGTTCAAAACCCAAAAGGTGTTCTACTAATTAGAATTGCTAGAGAGAGATAAATTAAGCTCTTGTTACCGTAATAACTTCTTCCATCGCTTCAATTATACTAACAACTTTTAAAAATTCGGCGTAATCTTTTACTTCAATTTCAAAAAGAAAACTTCCCTTTAAGTCAGGCATACTTTTTGCGATTGCACTTTTTAGATTTACACTAAGGCTATTAATATTGTTTGAAATTCTCGAAAGGATTCCAGGTCTATCGTGAACGATAACTCTAAGACTTACTGGATGTCTAAACGAATATGCTGAGTTCCACTCAACAAATACTTTTCTCATCTCATCGATTTCTAAAACTCGAGCACATGATGAAGTATGAATCGTGATTCCTCTTCCTCTTGTGATAAATCCAACAATTGGATCCCCTGGAATTGGATTACAGCATTTTCCCATCCTTACAACAATATCATCTAAACCATCTACGATAACTGCATTGTCTTTATTAGAAGTTTTCTTCGCTGTATTTGATAGCTTTTTATAAAGAGTATCAAACTCTTTTGTCTTCGCTTGTTTTTGTCCGTCTTCTTCGTTCACATAGTCAATCGATGGCGCGTATTCAAATACTCTTCTTAAAGGTATTCTGCCGGCACCAATATTTTGAAAAAGCTCATCCATTGACTTAACTTTTAATCCATCAAAAATTTTAGTAAAGTCATTTTTCTTTGTAAGTGCTTTTACACTCGAGCTATAAACCTTAAGTGCTTTTTCAAGCATCTCTTCGCCTATCTCTCTGTTTTTATCTCGTTCAACCTTTAAAAGATATTGTTTAATTTTTGTTCTTGCTCGAGACGTCTTTACAACTTTAAGCCAATCTTTATTAGGAGTTTGAGTCTTACTCGTTAAGACTTCGACTGTATCTCCTGACTTTAATTTATATTTAAGAGGAACCATCCTACCGTTTACTTTTGCTCCAACACATTTATTTCCAACATCTGTATGAACAGCATAAGCAAAATCAAGAGGACTTGCTCCGTATCTCAACTCTTTTACATCTCCAGTTGGAGTAAAAATAAATATTCCCTCTCCATCTAAATCATTTTTTACAACATCCATAAATTCAGCACTTGCTGAAATATCTCTGTTGTACTCCATAAGCTCTTCAACCCACTTCAGTTTATTAAGCTCTTTTGCTCCTCCACCCTCTTTATATTTCCAGTGGGCAGCAACTCCAGTCTCTGCTACTTCATGCATCTCATGAGTACGAATCTGGACTTCTAGTGACTTATTTTCCGCAATTACAGCAGTATGTAGCGAGCGATAACCATTGGACTTAGGGTTAGTAATATAGTCATCAAACTGCTCAGGAATATAACGCCATAAGCCATGTACTAGGCCTAAAACGTGATAACAGTCAGAAGGGCTATTGACCAACACACGTAAGGCGCGAATGTCATAAAGCTGATCGAACGATAAGCCTTTGAGCTTCATTTTTCGATAAATAGAGTAGATATGTTTGACGCGCCCAGATACTTCGCCTTCGATACTGGCATCTGCTAATGATTCATTTAATTTGTCTTGTACGCGCTGAATATAGGACTCGCGTTCGCTACGTTTTTCTGACAGCAGCTTAGCAATTTCTTTATAGCGGTCAGGGGCAAGATAACGGAAAGCTAAATCTTCGAGCTCCCATTTTAGCTGTGCAATACCTAAACGATGGGCTAATGGCGCATAAATAGTCATGACTTCACGTGCGACACGCGTTTGACGCTCTGGCCTAGAAAACGTCAATTCACGCATGGCGAACGTACGTTCAGCCAGTTTTATAAGTACCACGCGCACGTCGTTGGTGACAGAGATGAGCATGCTATAAATATTTGATAGCTGATCACGCTGATTATTGACGAAATGGTCTTCTACGCGCTTGTTACTCTCGATAATCTCCGACAGTTTACCCATTGCAAGGGTATCTTTAACAAGGGT